>JALUDX010000141.1 GCA_027053355.1 Anaerolineales bacterium
CCGGCGCGGTCAGCAATTCCTCTTCTGCCACGCCTTGTTTGGCGGCCAGGCTTTCCAGCCAGGCCAGGGCTTCGTCCGCGTCCGCGGGGGCAGCGGAGGGCTCAGCCTCGGTTGCAGGGGCCTCGGCTTCCGCGGCCGCCCCGGCCAGCCAGTCGGGCAGGGGTTCTTCCTCGGCCGGGGCTTCTGCCGGTTCCGCGGCCTCGGCTGCAGGGGCCTCGGCCTCCGCGGCGGCACCAGTCAGCCAGTCGGGCAGGGCTTCTTCTTCGGCCGGGGCTTCTGCCGGTTCCGCGGCCTCGGCTGCAGGGGCTTCGGCCTGCACCCAGGCGGGCGGTTCGCTCTGCCGTTCTTCCGGCGCGGTCAGCAATTCCTCTTCCGCTGCGCCCTGTTTAGCGGCCAGGTTTTCCAACCAGGCCATGGCTTCGTCCGCATCCGCGGGGGCAGCGGAGGGCTCAGCCTCGGCTGCAGGGGCCTCGGCCTCCGCGGCCGCCCCGGCCAGCCAGTCGGGCAGGGCTTCTTCTTCGGCCGGGGTTTCTGCCGCCTCCACGGCCTCGGCTGCAGGGGCCTCGGCCTCCGCGGCCGCCCCGGCCAGCCAGTCGGGCAGGGCTTCTTCCTCGGCCGGGGCTTCTGCCGGTTCCACGGCCTCGGCTGCAGGGGCCTCGGCCTCCGCGGCGGCACCGCCCAGCCAGTCGGGCAGAGGTTCTTCCTCGGCCGGGGCTTCTGCCGGTTCCACGGCCTCGGTTGCAGGGGCCTCGGCTTCCGCGGCGGCACCGGCCAGCCAGTCGGGCAGAGGTTCTTCTTCGGCCGGGGCTTCTGCCGGTTCCACGGCCTCGGTTGCAGGGGCTTCGGCTTCGGCCTGCACCCAGGCGGGCGGTTCGCTCTGCCGTTCTTCCGGCGCGGTCAGCAATTCCTCTTCTGCCACGCCTTGTTTGGCGGCCAGGCTTTCCAGCCAGGCCAGGGCTTCGTCCGCGTCCGCGGGGGCAGCGGAGGGCTCAGCCTCGGTTGCAGGGGCCTCGGCCTCCGCGGCCACATCGGCCAGCCAGTCGGGCAGAGGTTCTTCCTCGGCCGGGGCTTCTGCCGGTTCCGCGGCCTCGGCTACAGGGGCTTCGGCTTCGGCCTGCACCCAGGCGGGCGGTTCGCTCTGCCGTTCTTCCGGCGCGGTCAGCAATTCCTCTTCTGCCACGCCTTGTTTGGCGGCCAGGCTTTCCAGCCAGGCCATGGCTTCGTCCGCGTCCGCGGGGGCAGCAGAGGGCTCGGCCTCGGCTGCGGGCGCTTCGGCTTCCGCGGCCGCCCCGGCCAGCCAGTCGGGCAGGGGCTCTTCGAAGGAGGCCTCAGGAGATCCCTCTTCCCCACCGGCAGCGGCCAATAGCGCGGCCAGGTCTTCATCGTAAGCCTCTTCGTCTGTCGCTTCCGGAGCCGTGGCGCCAGGTTCTTCCTGCTGGGCGATTTCTGGCGGCGCGATTTCTTGCAGCCAGTCGGGCAGTTCGGCCTCGGCCAAAGTTTCAGCCGCTTCCGGTTCGGCTTCGGCTACAGGCGCGCTTTCGGCCGCAGCGGCTTTGCTTTCCACCGGGGTATCGCTTTCCGCAGTGGGTTGTTCTTCATACCAAGTGGGTAGCGCCTCGTCTTCCGCACCTTCCGCTTGCAAGGGCTCTTCGATGCCAAAGGCGGCCTCGGCCATCTCAGGCGACCAGAGCAACTGCTCTAACATGACCGCGTCATCGGGCACCTGGGCGACCGACAGCATTTCGGGGGTGCGGTAGGCTTCGTAAGGATCCAACGCCGCGAGGCGACGACGATATTTTTGGGCTTCTTCTGCTCGGTCTTCTTTTTCCAAAATTTCAGCCAGGATCTGATTGGCCTGATAGCAGTAGGGAAGTTTGCGCAACAACGTTGCTGCGGTATTGGCAGCCTCGGCCATCTGGCCGTCGCGGTAAAGGGCTTCGGCCAGCAGCGCCATTAGATCCGCGCGATGGGGTTCTTTGGCCAACGCAGCGCGCAGTTCGCCCACGGCCTGGGCATACAAACCGTTGCGGACGTACATGCGCGCCAACGCGCCGCGGGTAAGACGCAGGCGGGGCGGCGCCAGGCCCTCGGCTTTCTCGTACAGCCGGCGCAGTTCTTCCTGAATGGCCGGATTGGCCGGTTGCACCTCGAAGGCGCGAGTCATGTGCCAAAGCGCGGTTTGGTCATCGCCCAAAGCCTCGTGGGCAACGCTGAGGGCCGCGTGGGCAATGAAGTCGTCGGGCACTGCGGCCAACACCCGGCGGAAAAGGTCGACGGCCTGCGGATAACGCTCGGCTTCCAGATAAGCCTTGCCCAACAGTCGGTAGGTGCCGACGTGCTTGGGGAAGGTTTCGAGGATATGTCGGCAATGGGCAATCGCCTCCGCGTATTGCTCTTCTTCGATCAAGCGGTCGATGTAGCGCTGATAAGCGCGTAAATTAATTTTGTCCATAATCCTGCTCTCCCTTTCCTTTAGTATGCCTTATATTTGCCAGAAAAGCAAGGGCAAGTCAGGAATTTGTGCGCGGCCTGGAGGAACGCGGAGGCGCAGAGACGCCAAGGGCGCCAAGGGCACAAAGGACGCCAAGAAAAATTTTGTGTTTTCTGGTAATCACCTACCCATCGTCGCCGCACACCAAAGCAAAACTGCTGACAGAGGCCACCACACAGGTCATTACAACCATTCAGCCTTGAGAAAATCGGCTGCGGATGACGCGGATGGCGACGGGATTCCCGCGGATTCTCGAGACGCCAGGCCGCTCAGCAACGGAAGTGAGCGTGGTGCTTCTCAGCGCAATCTGTGCTCATCTGTGAAATCTGGTAACTACCTACCCTGCGCCGAAAACGAGGTTGACAAGCAACATTCCAATAACTCCGCCATGCCATGAAACAACATTACACCTTGCTCGCCCTCACCACTCCCCCAGAGCCGCTCCCTTCGCCTTCGCTCAGGGCGGCGGCTCAGCCCCCTCTCCTCTCCCAGTGGGAGAGGAGAGGGGGCGCGCAGCGGGGGTAAGGTGAGGGCGAAAAGCCACTGCAGCGCTTCTGGGTAATAATTACGAAATCTGTGAATGTTTTTCTGCGGAATCTGTGGTTTTCCCTCGCCGAGGCTGAGCGGTTACGTGTTTTCATTGCCGCCAAGGGCGCGAGAAAGAAACAGGCCGCGCCGGGCGCGGCCTGTGGGAAGTCGAGGGAAGGAAAACGCGGCGCTTAGTCGCCCACGCGCAGGGCATCTTCACTGCGGCGGCTGTACCAGATCGACCAGACTAACGCCACGAACAACACGGCAAAAGTGACCCATGCGCCCAAGCCCCAGTGCGTCATCTGAGCGACCATGGGTGCCACGATCACGGCCACCAGGTTGACCACTTTGATCATCGGGTTGAGGGCCGGGCCGGCGGTGTCTTTCAAGGGGTCGCCCACGGTGTCGCCCACCACACTGGCTTTGTGGCGTTCAGAGCCTTTGCCCAAGTTGCGGGCCGGGTCGCGGGGCTCGTCTTCGATGGTCTTCTTGGCGTTGTCCCATGCGCCGCCGGCGTTGTTCATGAACACGGCCAGCAATTGGCCGGAGAGGATCAGGCCGGCCAAAAAGCCGCCCAAAGCCTCCACGCCCAGCCACATGCCCACCAACACGGGCGAGACCACGCCCATGGTAGCCAGGGCGATGAGTTCCTTTTGTGCGGCCGCGGTCGAAATGGCCACCGGACGCTGATAATCGGGCTTGTTTTTGCCTTCCAGCAGGCCCAGTTCCCGGAATTGGCGTCGCACTTCGTTCACCATCAGCGAAGCCGCGCGCCGCACGGCCTGGATGGCGTAGGCGGAGAACAGCATGGGCAGCGCGCCGCCGATGAGCATCCCGACGAACACTTCGGGCACGTTGATGCGGATGCCCAAGTTTTTCAAGAGCATGGCGCTGGAAATGCCTACCTGCTCCTGGGCTTTGCTGACATCCACCAAGTAAGAGCCAAACAAGGCCACCGCGGCAATCACTGCCGAGCCGATGGCCACCCCTTTGGTGATAGCTTTGGTGGTGTTGCCCACCGCGTCCAGGTCGGCCATGATTTGCTGCGCTACCTGGGTTTCCTCGCCTTTCTCGTCTGCCCAAGCCATTTCGCCAATGCCGTTGGCGTTGTCGGCAATGGGGCCAAAGGAGTCCATGGCCACGTTGTTGCCGGTCAGAGTAAGCATCCCGATACCGGTGAGGGAGACGCCGTAGAGGATGTAGAAGACTTTTTCCACTTCCGTGGTGCCGGGGATGCCCTGGAAGATGAACACCGAGGCCATGATGGTGGCCGCGATAACCAGAATAGCCCACACCGACGATTCAAAGCCCACGGCCAGGCCCTGCAGCAACAGGGTGGCGGAACCCGTGTCGGCCGATTTCTTGATTTCTTTCACAGGCTGGCTTTCGGGGCCGGTGAAGAAGTCGGTCAGCCGGTCGTTGGCAATAGCCAAAAGCACGCCCACGGCCACGGCCAACGGTGCGCGCCACCAGCCGCCGGGCAATTGCCCGTTCTGCATCGCATCCAGGTAATACCACCCTACCGCGAAGAACAACGCCGTAGAGATGGCCGCGGAGGAAAGGAAGCCCTTGAAGATGGCTTTCATCGCTGCGTCGCCGCCTTCCTCCGAGCCGCCTTTGACCAGGTAAGTGCCAACGATGGAAGAAAGCACGCCGATGCCCCGCACCAACAGGGGGTACACGATCCAGGCCAGGCTATGGGTGAAGTGCCACAGCGCCAGGCCCAAAATCAACGCCGAGACGATGGTCACCTCGTAAGACTGGAAAATGTCGGCGGCCATGCCCGCGCAGTCGCCCACGTTGTCGCCCACCAGGTCGGCCACCACCGCGGGGTTGCGGGGGTCGTCTTCGGGGATGCCGGCTTCCACCTTCCCCACCAGGTCGGCGCCCACGTCGGCCGCTTTGGTGTAAATGCCACCGCCCACCCGCATGAACAGGGCGATCAGGGTGGCGCCAAAGCCAAAGCCCAGCAGGGCATCGGGCGCGGCAATGCCGAAAATCATGAAGATGACCGTGCCGCCCAACAGCCCCAGGCCGTCGGTAAGCATCCCGGTGATGGTGCCCGCGCGGTAGGCAATGCGCAGCGCGTCGCTAAAGGAGCGGCGAGCCGCCCAGGCCACCCGCACATTGCCTTCCACCGCCATGCGCATGCCGATTTGCCCCACCGCCAGAGAAAATAGGGAGCCCAAAATAAAAGAGACCGCCCGGCCTAAGCCCATAATCAAGCGGACGGTCCCTTCTGGCATCCCGGCGAAGCGCTGCAGGGCCTCTTCGGATACCGGCACGATGTACACCGAGAAGAAGAGCACCACAGTCAGCACCACGATGAAGGGCATGATGATTTTGGTCTGGCTGCTCAGGTAGGCCACCGCACCGTCACGGATGGCCTCCCACACTTCTTGCATGGCTTTGGTGCCCTTTGCTTCGCGCAAAATTTGCTTGCGCAAGAAAAGCGCGTAGGCCAAACCGAGAATGGCGATTCCCAAAATGGCCCAAATCATCAATTGCTCTGCGGGAGTTAGTAAACTCATGCGCCGTTGCCTCCTTCAAAAGTTTTTGACTTTGGGAAACAAAAAAACCCTCCATGTTGTGAGAAATTGCACAACATGGGCACTCCGATTTTATAGGAGAGGGCTAAAAATGTCAAGCAGTGGTAAGGCGGGCAAGCGAAAAAGGACGAATTGTAAATGCACGTGACTCAGCCTCAGCAAGGCGAAACGACAGATTACGCAGATTTCGCCAAAAAACATCCTCAGATTTCACAGATTGGCGACACGCTGCAATTCTTGGCCTGTTCGGCGTCCCAAAATGAGCGTCTTCATTCGCAATTCGCAATTCGCAATTCGTTCCCGCGCTCATCCGTGGCCTGCTTCCCCAAGGCTGAGCCGTTGCCTCTGCGCGATTTGTGGTTTATCCGTCTGTTGGCTCCTCGCTCGGCGGCTGCAAGGCTTCGGCCAGCACCTCGTCCAACCGTTTGACCGGCACCACTCGCAACGCTTGCAGGGCCGATTTGGGCACGTCTTGCAGGTCGGTGAGGTTGCGGTGGGGCAAGATGACGGTTTTCAGGCCGTGGCGGTGCGCGGCGAGCACCTTCTCGCGCACGCCGCCCACCGGGAGCACCCGCCCTCGCAACGTGATCTCGCCGGTCATGGCAATTTCGTGCTTGACCGCGCGGCCGGTAAAGGCAGAAATCAGCGCGGTAGCCATGGTGACCCCCGCGCTGGGGCCGTCTTTGGGCACCGCCCCTTCGGGCACATGGATGTGGACGTCGGTCTTCTCGAACAGCGTCGCGTCCAGGCCAAAGGCGGATGCGTGCGCGCGCAGGTAAGAAAGGGCGGCCTGTGCGGATTCTTGCATCACATCGCCGATTTGGCCGGTGATCTGCAAATTGCCTTTGCCTTCCATGAGCAACACTTCCACTGGCATCACCGCGCCGCCATCCACAGTCCAGGCCAGGCCCAGGGCTACGCCCACCTCGTCTTCCTCTTCGGTTTCCAGGTCGAAGTACATGGGCGGCCCCAAAAAGCGGCCTACGGTGCGCGCGGTCACCCGGCGGGGGAAGCGCTTGCCCTCGGCTTTCAGGCGGGCGATTTTACGGCAGATCCGCCCAATTTCCCGCTCTAAATTGCGCACCCCGGCCTCGCCCGTGTACTCGCGGATGATTTTGCGCAGCGCCGCGTCGGTGCAGCGCACTTCTTCGGCTTCCAGGCCGCTTTCTTCCATCTGCCGGGGAATCAGGAACCGCCGGGCAATGTGGATCTTCTCTTCTTCCACATAGCCCGGGAAGGCGATGACCTCCATCCTGTCCAGCAGGGCAGGAGGGATGTTGGCTAAGGTGTTGGCCGTGGCGATGAAAAAGACTTGTGAAAGGTCGTAGGGGATTTCCAGATAATGGTCGGAAAAGGCATGGTTTTGCTCCGGATCCAGCACTTCCAACAAAGCGGAAGAGGGATCGCCGCGGAAGTCCGCGCCCAGTTTGTCCACTTCGTCGAGCATGAACACAGGGTTGACCGTGCCGGCGCGCTTCATGGTTTGCAAAATGCGGCCTGGCAATGCGCCGATGTACGTGCGGCGGTGGCCGCGGATTTCGGCTTCGTCGCGCACGCCGCCCAAAGAGACGCGCACGAATTTGCGGCCTAAAGCCTCGGCGATGGACTTGCCCAAGGAAGTTTTGCCCGTGCCCGGCGGCCCCACAAAGCACAAAATGGGCTGGCGGCTGCGCTTGGGCTTGAGTTTGCGCACTGCAATGTATTCCAAAATGCGCTCTTTGGCTTTGGGCAAGCCGTAGTGGTGGGCTTCTAACACCTCGGCCGCGTGGCGCAAATCCAGGTTGTCTTCGGTTTGCGTCCTCCAGGGGAGGTCTAAAATCCACTCGATGTAAGCCCGAAGGATGCCGACTTCCGGCGCCATGGGAGGCAGTTGTCGCAGGCGTTCCACTTCCTTCAAGGCGCGACGCTGGGGCTCTTCGGGCAGGTCGGCTTCTTCGATGCGCGCGCGCAGTTCGTTGATTTCCTGGGTCCAAAAGTCGCCTTCGCCCAATTCGGTTTGGATCGCCCGCATTTGCTCCCGCAGATAGGCCTCGCGCTGGTTGCGATCCATTTCGCTTTGCACCCGCGATTGGATTTCGTTTTCCAGTTCCAGGCGGGCCAGTGCGTTTTGCAGGGCTTGCAGGGCTTTTTGCAGCCGCACTTTGGGGTCGGTGGTGCTCAAAAACTCGAGCACCTGGTCGTGCTCCGGCGAGAGGGCAGCGAGGATCAAATCGGCCAACCGCCCCGGGTGGCCGATGTTGAGCGCGTAAAGATAAATTGCGTCGGGCAAGGCCTCGTTGAGATCCAGATACCGTTCCAGCGCGCTCAAAGCCATGCGGGTCAGCGCCTGCATTTCTTCGTCGTGGGGGGCTTCTTCTTCCCGGATGCGCGCCCGCACCACCGCGTAGGGCTCGGTGTGCACGATTTCTACCAGTTCGACCCGCCGCCGGCCCTGCATGAGCACCGCGAAGGTCTCGTTGGGCAGGTTGTAGGGCAGGCCGACCGCGCTTTCTACGCCGATGGGGTGAAGGTCGCCCCAGGTGGGGTCCTCTTTGGTGGGGTCGCTCAGGAGGAAGACGGCTACCGTATGGCCGCGCTCCGCGGCCGCCCGAATGGCCGCGACGTTTTCTTCGCCGCCCAAAACCACCGGGCCTAACAAGCCGGGGAAGATCACCACGTCGGGCAGCACCACCGCGGGCAACGTCAGCAGGCCGTCTCCCCCCGGCTCGGCATCGCGCACGTGGTACAATTCTTCGGCTTGGGAACGGAACATGTCGGCGTTGGCTTCGTCGAACACGTCGTCCCAGGGGAATTCGTCTTCAAGATCGAAGTCGTCGGGGAGGAAATCGTCCATTTTCCCTCTGTCTACGAAAAGGGGGCAAGGGTTAGGGCAGGATCGGCCTTGGGGAAATCGGCCACGGATGAACGCGGGCAATGACAGATAGCCGCGGATTTTGGGGCGCCAAGGTCGCAGCCCGTTTCCCGCCTCCCCGCTTGCGGTGCCTTCTCTGTATCTTCTCCGCGGCTTGTTTTCCCAGGGGCCGAAGGGTTATGGCACAGCAGGCAAAGCAGCCCAGGGGTGGGGGGCTGAGGCCATGGCTCGCCAGACGCTCCGCGCGGCCGCGGCAATGAACAGGCTGCCGGTGACCAGCACCACGGCTTCGCCGCCGGCGCGTTGCAACGCGGCTTGCAGGGCGTCTTCCATGTCGTCGAAGGGCTGGGCAGCCCGCCCCAGCCGATGCACTAAGTTTACCAGACTTTGGGGCGACGCGGCGCGAGGGTGAAAGGAGCGGGTGACGATGATTTGGCGGGCGCGCGGCACCAATTCGGCCAGCATCCCTTCCACATCCTTGTCGGCCGAAGCGCCGAACACCAGCACCACAGGCCAGCCGGGGAAGTATTCGTCCAGGGTGAGGCGGATCTGGTGGGCGGCCGCGCGGTTGTGGGCGCCGTCGATGACCACCGGCGGGTTGCGGTGCAGCACTTCGAAGCGCCCCGGCCAACGGGCTGCGGCAAAGCCTTGGCGCAGCCGCTCTTGCGGCAGGGCCAGCCCATGCTGCCGCGCCACTTGCAGTGCGGCGTAGGCCGTGGCCGCGTTGACCACCTGGTGTGGCCCCAGCAAGGGAATGCGCAGGCGAGTAGGCTCCCATTCTTGCAGGCCGCCCGCTTCCACATAGGCGTCGACCAGGGGCTGCTCGGCCGCCTGCCACACAAAGAGCACCTGCCCCTCCAGGCTGCGGGCGACCGGCGCATACAGCCAATCGCGGCCCACTTCGCTCAGCGCCGCGCGCCGCGCCTGGGCTATCGCCCGGATGGCTTGCCGCGCTTCGGGGGGCTGGGGCGCGACCACCACCGGCACGCCTTCTTTGATGATGCCCGCTTTCTCCGCGGCGATGGCCGCCAACGTGCGGCCCAGGATGGCCGTGTGGTCGTAAGAGATGGGGGTGATCACCGAAACCAACGGCTGCAGCACGTTGGTGGCGTCCAAGCGGCCACCCAACCCCACTTCCACCACCGCCACGTCGACGCCCTGGCGGGCAAAATAGAGGAAGGCCGCGGCGGTGGTCAGTTCGAATGTGGTCAGGCCAGGGATGCGGGCTGCCACCGGCCGCAACTCGGCCACCACAGGGGGTAAATCCTGATGGGGGATGGGCGAGCCATCCACCTGGATGCGCTCGGCAAAATCTTCCAGATGGGGGGAAGTGTAAAGCCCCACCCGGTACCCCGCGGCTTGCAGCGCGGCGGCCATCAGCGCAGCCGTCGAGCCTTTGCCTTTGGTTCCGGCCACGTGCAGGGTGGTATACGCCTGGTGGGGCCGCCCCAACGCGTCCAGCAGGGCTTCCATGCGGGCCAGGTCGAAGTTTTCCGCCGCGTTGCGTAAGTTGCGGGTCAGGCTATGGTCGATGAAACTGTAAAAAAAACTCACCGCGGCTTGATAAGCAGCATCGTGTTCGGCAGGCATGGCGTGATTGTACCCTCAGCCCCAAGGAAGGGCAAGAAAAAAGCATGAATTTCGGGTAACTACCTACCCTGCGCCGAAAACGAGGTTGACAAGCAATATCCCAATAACTCTGCCATGCCATGAAACAACATTACACCTTCCTCGCCCTCACCACTCCCCCAGAGCCAGCGGCTCAGCCCCCTCTCCTCTCCCAATGGGAGAGGAGAGGGGGCGCGCAGCGGGGGTAAGGTGAGGGCGAAAAGCCACTGCAGCGCTTCTGGGTAGGTAATTACGATTTCGGTGCAGAAAAAGGGTGGGTGGTGGGTGGGGGGATGGTTGCTTGGTTACCTGGTTGCCTCGAATACAGAATTTTTCTTGGCGTCCTTTGTGTCCTTGGCGCCTCCGCTGCGTTAGCGGCGCGCTTGGCGTCATCTTCGCAGCCTTGGCATCCCAATTTCGGGCTATAATGAGGGTAACCACGCTGCTTACATTTCGTTGCTGCACCGAGGGCACCATGAACATCCTTTTCCTTGCTGCCGAAGCCGCGCCCTTTGCCAAAGTCGGCGGGCTGGGCGATGTGGTGGGCGCCCTGCCCTGGGCGCTGAAGCAGGCTCACCCCGAAGCCGATATTCGGCTGGTGCTGCCCTTCCACACCACGGTGGACGCGGCGCGCTGGGGCTTGCAGTCCGCGGGTGCGTTCACCGTGGCGCATCGCAACGGCCCGCTGCGCGCCGAGGTCTACGAAACCACGCACCGGGGGCTGCCGGTGTATTTCATCAACGGCGCGCCCATCGCCGCGGTGCCGGGGGTGTATAGCCGTGACCCGCGGGCCGACGAGGTCAAATACGCCTTCTTTTCTTTGGCCGCGTTGGCCCTCACCCGTATGCTCGCCTGGCCGCCCGACATCCTCCACGCGCACGACTGGCACACCGCGCTGGCCGTCCACGCGGTGGCCCACAGCCAGGCCCAGGCCGCCACCCGCACCGTGCTCACCGTGCACAACCTGCCTTACATGGGCGCACCCTCCCCGCTGCTGCTGGAAGCCTTCGGCCTGCCGCCGGCGAGCCGCGCCACCGGCTTGCCCCAGTGGGCGCTGACCACCCCCTTGCCCATGGGCATGGCCGCCGCCCACGCCATCACCACGGTTTCGCCTACCTACGCGCGCGAAATCCTTACCCCCGCGTTCGGCCACGGGCTGGAAGGCTTTTTGCAGCGCCGCCGCGACCGCCTTTTCGGCATTCTCAACGGCCTGGATACCGACCTGTGGAACCCGGCCACCGACCCCGCGCTGGATGTCCGCTACAGCGCGGCCACCCTGAGCCTGCGTGAACGCAACGCGGCCGCGTTGCGCGCGGAGGTCGGCCTGCCCCAACCATCTGCCCGGCAGCCGCTCATCGGCCTGGTGAGCCGCTTGACCGAGCAGAAGGGGGTAGATCTCGTGCCCGCGGCCCTGCGCTTGCTGGCCGACTACCCCTGGCAGGCCGTGCTGCTGGGCACAGGCGAACCTGGGTTGGAAGAAGCCTTGCGCTCGCTGGAAGCCGCGTTCCCCGGACGGGTGCGCGCGGTGCTCCGTTACGACGACGCGCTGGCCCGCCGCATCTATGCCGGCGCCGATATGCTGTTGGTGCCCTCCCGCTACGAGCCCTGCGGCCTCGCACAGATGATCGCCATGCGCTACGGCACCCCGCCCGTGGCCCGTGAAACCGGCGGCCTGGCCGACACGGTGGACGATGTGGACTTGCGCCCCCGGCACAGCACGGGCTTCCTCTTCCCCGAGGCCAGCGTCCCCAGCCTGGCTTTTGCTTTGCGCCGGGCCTTTGCCCTCTTTGGGCACCGCCGCCGCTGGCAGGCATTGCAACGGCGGGGCATGGCGAAAGATTTTTCCTGGCACAAATCGGCCAAAGCCTACCTCGAACTTTATCGGCGGCTATTGCGCGACCCATCGCAGGCAAAATCTTTCCCCCCGTAACCGAAAACGCTGCACAAGCAGCACCCTCTCGGATGCACGCAAAATCTGTAGAAATATCCGCCGGCGTGCGGAAACGCCCTCACCCCTCAAGCCGCCTGACGGCGGCTTTCTCCCCTCTCCCAGTGGGAGAGGGGAGAAACGGCGAGCGCAGCGAGCCAAAGTGGGGCGAGGGCGCAACATCGCTTCTCCAACATTTACTTGCACCCCCACCCTCTGGAGGCCATGATGAAAACGCGCGTGGTGATTTTGGCAGGCGGCGAAGGCTCCCGTTTGGGCGTGTTGACTTCCAAACGCACCAAGCCCGCCGTGCCCTTCGCCGGAAAGTACCGCATCATTGATTTCGTGCTCTCCAATTGCGTCAATTCGGGGCTGTTCGATGTGATGGTGGTCGCCCAATACCGGCCGCATTCCCTCATCGAGCACATCGGTTCGGGCGCGCCTTGGGATCTCAACCGCGATTGGACGGGCGGGGTGCGGATTTACACTCCTTACCGCGCCCGCAACCAGTCGGGCTGGTTCGTGGGCACTGCCGACGCGGTGCAGCAAAACTTCCGCTTTGTCAAACACGGTAACCCCGCGCACGTGCTCATCCTTTCGGGCGACCACATCTACAAGATGGATTACGAGCCGATGATCGCCTTCCACCGCCAGCGCCGGGCACACCTCACCATGGCGGTGATTCGGGTGCCGCTGGAAGAGGCGCCCCGCTTTGGCATTGTGGGCGTGGACGAGGACCTGCGGGTCAACGCGTTCGTCGAAAAGCCGCCGGAGCCGCCCTCTAACCTGGCCAACATGGGCGTGTACCTCTTCGACCTGGAGGTGCTGGACAAAGTGCTGCTGGAAGACCACCACAACCCCGCTTCGAGCCACGATTTTGGCAAAGACATTTTGCCGCGCATGGTGGCTCAAGGCTACCGGGTGTTCGCTTACCCCTATGCGGACTACTGGCGCGATGTGGGCACTGTGCAATCGTATTGGGAAGCGCACATGGATCTGCTGAAGGTGCCGCCGCCGCTGGATCTGTACGACCGCGGCTGGGTGATTCACACCCGCACCGAAGAACGCCCGCCCATGCGCATCGCTCAGGGCGCGGAAGTGCGGGATAGCATGATTTCGGACGGCTGCTTGATCGAAAGCGGCGCGCTGATCGAACGCAGCGTGCTTTCGCCAGGGGTGGTGGTGCACGCCGGCGCGGTGGTGCGCGAATCGGTGGTGCTCACCGACACCACGGTGGGCGAGCAAGCCGTGCTGGAACACGCCATCCTCGACAAGCGCGTGCGGGTGGAAAAGGGTGCCCGGGTGGGGGGGCTATCTGAGCCGGTGAACCTCGCCATGGTGGGGAAAGGCAGCGTGGTGCCGTCCGGTGCGGTGCTGGCGCCCGGCGCGCGCGTGGGCACCGATGTCATTGCCGCCGACTACCCCGAGGATTTGCACGTGCGCAGCGGCCAGCCTTTGCAAACTCAGCGCCGGGCGCATCAGGTGTAATTCGCCGTGCTGCCTCCCCCTTCTCGCCTTCCCATGCGCGCCTCCGGCCTTCTCCTTCACATCACCAGCCTGCCCGGCCCCTATGGCATCGGCGACCTCGGCCCCGAAGCCCACGCCTTCGCCGCCGACTTGGCGCGGGCGGGCTGCACGTTCTGGCAGGTGCTCCCCTTGGGGCCCACCGGCTACGGCGATTCCCCCTACCAGACGTTCTCGGCCTTCGCCGGCAACCCCTACCTCATCAGCCCCGACGACCTGCTGCGCCTCGGCCTGCTGGAAGCCGCCGACCTGCAGCCGCGGCCGCCCTTCCCACCGGGGCGGGTGGATTACGCCGCGCTCATCCCCTGGAAACAAAGCCTGCTGCGGCGAGCCTTCGCCCGCTTCCGCGAGGGGCGCGCACCGCGGTTGGAAGCCGAGATGGCGGCCTTCCGCCGCCAACATGCCGCCTGGCTGGACGACTTCGCGCTGTTCATGGCGCTCAAAGCCGCCCACCGCGGCGCGGCATGGACGGCCTGGCCAGAGCCCCTGCGCGCTCGCCAGCCCCAAGCCCTGGCGCAGGCGCGGCAATCTTTGGCCCCGGCCATGGAGCAGGTGGTCTTCGAGCAGTTCCTCTTCTTCCACCAATGGGGGGCTTTGCGCGCCGCGGCGGCCGCTCAGGGGGTGCGGTTCATCGGCGACGCGCCGATTTTCGTCGCCCACGACAGCGCCGACGTGTGGGCGCACCCCGAACTCTTCGCCTTAGACGACCAGGGCAACCCCACTGTGGTCGCCGGGGTGCCGCCCGACTACTTTTCGCCCACCGGCCAGCGCTGGGGGAACCCCCTCTACCGTTGGGATGCCCACCGCGAGCAAGGCTACGCCTGGTGGCTGGCGCGGCTGCGCACCCTGCTGAGCCTGGTGGACGTGGTGCGCCTGGATCACTTTCGCGGCTTTGCCGCGTATTGGGAAATCCCCGCCCAGGCGGCCACCGCAGCCCAGGGGCGCTGGGTGGCAGGGCCGGGCGCGGCGTTTTTGGCTGCGGTGCGCGAGCACTTAGGCGACCCGCCCCTCATCGCGGAAGACCTGGGGCTCATCACCCCCGAAGTCGAGGCGCTGCGTGAGGAATTTGGCCTGCCGGGCATGAAAGTGTTGCTCTTTGCCTTCGGCAGCGGGCCCGACAACCCCTTTTTGCCCCACAACTACCAGGGCGTGCGCTGGGTGGTCTATACCGGCACCCACGACAACGACACCGCGGTGGGGTGGTGGCAGACGCGCGCCACCCCCGCGGAACGCGACTTCGCCCGCCAGTATCTGGCCGTGGATGGTCACGACATTGCCTGGGATTTGATTCGCGCGGCCTGGCGGTCGGTGGCCATGTGGGCCATCGCACCGGTGCAAGACGTCCTCAGCCTGGACAACGGGGCGCGCATGAACTACCCCAGCACCAGCAGCGGTAACTGGGCCTGGCGAATGACCGAACGCCTGCCCCCTTCAGCCCTGGCCCGGCTGGAAGCCATGAACACCCTCTACGGCCGCAAACCCCACTGACGCAACCGCGGGGGAGGTGCTGGGGGTTGAGGGTGGGGAAATAGGCCGCGGATGGACGCGGATAATCACGGATCCCCGCGGATTTTTGGGCGCCAAGGCCGCCAAGATGACGCCAAAGGCACCAAGATGATGCCAACGTCCGCATCCCGCATCCCGCATCCCGCATCCCGCTTCCTGTGTTTTCTGTGCCTTCTCTGTGTCTTCTGTGTTTTTCCGTCGGCGTCATTGAGATTTCTCTTTTGTTTGCGCTGAACAGTGACCACAAAAAAACGGGCGAGGAACGTGGCTCCTCGCCCGCTTTTGTCATTCTGAAGCCGGCGCGCTACACCCAGCCGCGCAGTTTCATGGCTTCGGCCACGCGCGCTACGGCCACCATGTAGGCCGCCAAGCGGTTGTGGACGCCCTCTTTCTGCGCCATTTCATGCACGGCGTGGAAGGCCGCGGTCATCTTCTTGTCCAGCCGCTCGTGCACGGTTTCCAGATCCCAGTAGTAGTCGTAGGCGTTTTGCACCATCTCAAAGTAGGAAACCGTCACGCCGCCGGCGTTTGCTAAGAAGTCGGGGATGACGTAAGAGCCCTTGTCGTGCAAGATGAGGTCGGCTTCGGGCGTGGTGGGGCCGTTGGCCAGTTCCACGATCACCTTGGCCTTGATGCGACCGGCGTTTTCGTCGGTGATCACGTCTTCCAGAGCGGCGGGCACCAGCACCGGCACGTCCAGTTCCAGCAGTTCCTCGTTGGTGATGTTGTCGGCGCCGGGGAAGTTGATGACCGAGCCGGTCTCTTTCTTGTGCGCCATCACGGCTTTGTAGTCCAAGCCCTTGGGGTTGTAGATGCCGCCCTTGGAGTCAGAGACCGCCACCACCTTGAGGCCGAACATTTCGCTGCCGAGCACGTGGGCAAAGTAACCGGCGTTGCCGTAGCCTTGAATGGCCGTCGGTGCATCTTTCAATTCAAGGCCGAGCACCTTGGCCGCCTCGCGCAGGGTGTACATGCCGCCGCGAGCGGTGGCGTCGCCGCGACCTTTAGAGCCACCTAACGGAATGGGCTTGCCGGTGATCATGCCAAATTCGTTCCAGCCCTGCATGGTGGAAAACTCGTCCATCATCCAGGCCATGATTTGCGGGGTAGTGTAAACATCGGGCGCGGGCACGTCCTTTTCCAACCCGATGAGCGCGGTGCCGATGGCGCGGATGTAAGCGCGCGAAAGTCGCTCTAATTCGGCAGTGGAAAGTTTGTGGGGGTCACAAATCACGCCACCTTTGCCGCCGCCCAGGGGGATGTCCACCACCGCGGTCTTCCACGTCATCCACGCGGCTAAGGCGCGCACCGTGTCGATGGTTTCGTCGGGGTGGAAGCGAATGCCGCCCTTCGTCGGCCCACGGGAGTTGTTGTATTGGACGCGGAAACCATGGAACACCTGGTACGAGCCATCGTCCATCCGCACCGGGAAGGTGACATGGATCTCCCGCATCGGCCAGCGGAGCATTTCGTGGGTGGCCTTGTCGAGGCCGAGCCGTTTAGCGGCGGCGTCCAACTGGGCTTGCGCGATCTTAAAGGGGTTGTGCTTGGACATGGGTTCCTCCTTACAAGTAGAGAAGAGTAAAATGGGACATTGTGAAAGCAAACGCCGCCTGCCAAAAGCAAGCGGCGTCTGTTACCTAAATCCAGCCTCGCATTTCCATGGCCTTGACCACCCGATCAATAGCCACCATGTAAGCCGCGTCGCGGGTGTACACCTCCTCGTCCAGCGCCATCTGGAGCACACCGCTGAAGGCCTGGCTCATCTTCTTGTCCAGACGCTCCAGCACTTCATCCCGCGTCCAGTAGAAATTCATGTCGTTTTGCACGCTTTCGAAGTAGGAAACGGTCACGCCACCGGAATTACAGAGAAAGTCGGGGATGACGAAGACACCACGTTCCTGCAAAACAGCGTCGGCTTCGGGCGTGGTAGGGCCATTAGCACCTTCGGCGAGGATTTTGACCTTATCGCTGATGAGTTTGACCGTTTCGCCGGTGATCTGGCCTTCCAGCGCGGCGGGGATGAGCACATCCACGTCCTTGGCAAGCCAGGCCATCGCGTCTTCAAGCACATAGCCCGCCTTTTGGGCTTTTTGCTTGTCGATAGTGCCGTATTGGTCGGTGATGCTCTTGAGGAAATGGGGGTCGACGCCCTCGGGGTGACAGAGGGTGTAGGGCTTTTTGTCTTGGCGATCCCAGTAGGAGACGCAGGCCACCTTGCCGCCGAGGATTTCGATGAAGCCGATGACCGCGTTCTGAGCCACGTTGCCGAAGCCTTGCACCGAAGCGGTACTCTTGCTGGGGTCAATGCCCAGGTGTTTCATGGCCTCGCGGATGTTGTAGACCACGCCAAAGCCGGTAGCCTCGGCGCGGCCCAACGAGCCGCCGCCGCCCACGGGCTTGCCGGTGATCACCCCGGGGGTGTATTCGCCGACGAGTTTGGAATACTCGTCCATCATCCAGCCCATCATCTGGGGGTTGGTGCCCACGTCGGGTGCGGGGACGTCAATGCGCGGCCCGATGTTGCGCCAGATCTGGTCGACCCAGCCGCGGCACAGGCGCTCCAGTTCCCCGCGCGAGAGGGTGGCCGGGTCAACCGCCACGCCGCCCTTGGCGCCACCCAAGGGGATGTCGGCTACTGCGGTCTTCCAGGTCATCCACATGGCCAGCGCGCGCACCGTGTCAATCGTCTCTTTGGGGTGGAAACGAATGCCACCTTTGGCCGGGCCGCGCGCATCGTTGTGCTGCACGCGGTAGCCCAAAAACGTCTTGATGTGGCCGTTATCCAGCCGCACGGGAATCTGGAAATGGAATTCCCGCATGGGCTGGCGTAGCATTTGCGCTACGTCTTCGTTCAGGCCCAGCAACTCGGCCACGTGGTCAAATTGTTGCTGGGCCATCTTGAATGCGTTCACCGATTCGGACATGAGCAAAGTCACTCCATTCTGGAAGATAATAAACGGGCACCACTCGGGATGGTGCCCGCTCGTGCTCAAAGTTTATTCACGATAATGCGCCGACGAAGGTTCTTCATTGCCGTTAGCCTTGTGGGGTTGACGATGGTTTTGCGTTGCAGAGAAATTTATCCAACCTGAAAGAATTGCCCAATGGGGCGAAAGTCTGCCACATCCTGCCTTGCCAGTTTGCGGCGAATTTGCTCAAATCGCCTCACCGTGGCGGCAGTATACAGCCGTTCACCACAGCGTGTGCACACCAACGCCTTCACTCGTACTACCGCTGTGTTAGAACCGCCCTTCAGCAACTTTTCAACTTCTTTCTCAACCAGTTCGCCACCGCAAATGGGGCATTTGTTCAGTTCGCTCATCGCTTCACTCTAACTCGCCAATCAATCCATCTTCCGGGGTCCGGGCGATATACCGTCACCAAAACAGCCCAGCCCGTTCTCTCATCGTAAGCCCAAACAGTATGAATTGGCTCGCCAGTAAAACTCTCACCATAAATCAAACAACTGGGATACGGTTTATCGGTGGGGTACTCTTCTATGATTTCTCCTTGTAAAACACTAAAGAAAATTTCGTCATACGACAAGTGGTCGGCATGTGCCTCTTCGTCTGCGTGGTCAGTAATACGAATCCGCCCGTCCCTAACGGCCTTCACAATGTCGTCAATACGCATGACATCCCTCGGGACAAAGTTGTTCCTTCACTTTATTCAAGCATCCTATGGATCGCGACGGACGAACGCGCATTTTTTGAACGCCAAGGAGTAACACAAAGGCGTAAAGAACCCAAAGGAAAATTCTGTGCTTTCTGTGCCTCCTCTGTGCCTTCTGTGGTTTTCCTTCCGCAATTAAAGATTACTCCAAACTTCACCCTGCGTCAAGAGACTTGCGGCGCTCTTGCAGGTTTCTCATCAAGACTTGACGCACCACTTTGGGGTTCGCCTGCCCGCGCGCCAGGCGCATCACCTGCCCAAACAAGAAGTTCGCCACGCCCTCTTTGCCTTTCAGGTAGGTCTCCAGTTCCTTGGGATGCGCGGCAAGCACTTCTTCCACCCAGCCTTGGATGGCCGCTTCGTCGGAAACCTGCTTCAGGCCCTTCTCGGCAATGATTTCTGCCGCGCTTTTGCCGCTGGCGAACATTTCGGCGAGCACGCTCTTGCCGGTGTTGTTGTTGATTTCGCCCCCGGCGATGCGGCGCAGCAGGTCGGCCAGCGCCTGCGGTGAGACTTTGACCGCAGCAATGTCCACGCCCGCTTGGTTCATCAGCCCAAACAGTTCGCCCGTCACCCAGTTGGCGACGGTTTGCGCGGGCACTGCGGGCGCGGCGGCTTCCACCGCGGCTTCGTAGTAGTCGGCCACCGCGCGCTCGGCGGTCAGCACCTCCGCGGCGTAAGCCGTGAGCCCGTATTGCTCTTGAAAACGGCGGAAGCGCGCGTAAGGCAGTTCGGGCAGTGCCGCGCGCAGTTCCTCCACCCATTCGGGCGGCACTTCTAAGGGCGGCAGGTCGGGCTCGGGGAAATAGCGGTAATCGTGGGCTTCTTCCTTGCTGCGCTGGGGCACGGTCACCCCGCGGGCATCGTCCCAGCCCATGGTTTGCTGCACCACCGGCTCGCCGCGGCGCAGCAGTTCGCTCTGGCGGGCAATTTCCTGCGTCACGGCCTGCTCCAAGGCTCGAAAACTGTTCAGGTTCTTGATTTCGGTGCGGGTGTTGAGCGCGTCGCTGCCCTTCCAGCGCACCGAAACGTTGGCCTCAAAGCGGATGACGCCCTTTTCCATATCGCCGCTGTTGACGCCCAAGTAGCGCACGATTTGCCGGATGGCCATGGCATACGCTTTGGCCTCTTCCACCGAGCGCATGTCGGGCTCAGAGACGATTTCCAGCAAGGGCACGCCGGCGCGGTTGAGGTCAACCAACGAGTATTCCTCGCCGCTCTCGGTGCGGACGTGGGTCAGTTTGCCGGTGTCCTCTTCCAGATGCACCCGGCGGACGCGGATGCGCCGCTCGCCCGCCGCGGTGCGGATGGTGATTGCGCCGTGCTCGGCCAGCGGCAGTTCGTATTGCGAAATCTGGTAGCCCTTGGGCAGGTCGGGGTAAAAATAGTTCTTGCGGGCAAAGATGCTCACTCGGTTGATGGTGCAGCCCAGGGCCAGCGCCACCTTGGTGCCCTTGGCAACCGCTTCTTTGTTGACCACCGGCAGCGCACCGGGCATCGCTGCGCACACCGGGCAGACCGCGGTGTTCGGCTCCGCGGTAGTGGAATCCACCACCGGGCAAGCACAAAACATCTTGGATTTGGTGTTCAGTTCGGCATGGATTTCAAGGCCGATGACGGGTTCAATTTCCATAAAAATCGCCTCAACGAAAAAGGATCAACGCGCCTCGCCCCCGCGCCAGACGAAACGGCTCAAGCGCGCGGCGGCCAAAATTGGCAACGCTGCCGCGAGCCTCAGCGTGAAGGCGCGCGCGCCACGAAATCATCGAAATACACGTCGATCACCGGCTCGTCATTGGTGCTGACGCTCAATCCTATCATACCTTGCCGGTACGTGTCGTCGTGCACCTCGGCCAGCAGATGACCGTTGACTTCCAACCGCAGGGTATCGCCCACGCACGAAGCGCGCAGGTGGTTGGTCACGTTATCGCCCTGATAAATCGCCTCGCTATAAGGCCACCGCTCGCCCAACAGAAAAGTGTCACCATCTGGGCCCACCCGGATAATCTGATAATAGCCATCCGCACCGACGCCGAAATAGTAAAAATAGCCGTCGTCTTGATACCGGCAAATCACGCCAAAATCGCCGTCATCGCTGCCGCCGATTTTGGTAGCCGAAACCTCGATGACCACGTCGGCCACCGTCAACTCATAAACACTCCACGCCTGCCACTGCTTTTCCCAAACGGCCATGCGATAACGGCCGTTGGCGGTGTAATCCATCAGCGCGTGCTTGCTGCTATACTGCGCCCAGCCGCTGTTGGCGTCGGAGAAATCGTCGGCCAGATAGATCGCGCCGGGCGTCGCCTGCGCCACCGGGGCGGAAGAGGGGTTGTCTGGAGCCGCCGCGACTTCTCCCTCCAACGCGTCCTCGATGAGCGGCTTGGCCAGGTTGATGGGGCGCAAAGCATTGATGAACCCGCCCGTGGGCACACAATCGTCGTCTTCATCGACGACGCCATCGCCGTTGGTGTCGGCGATATAGCGGCAATCAATGACGTCGCCCTCGGCTTCACCCGAACCCAATTGGGTGGGAATGGCTACGATTTCGCCCTGGGCATTCACGGCCATGCCGCCGCTGTTGCCGCCGGCAATGGTGGCCGACGTCTTGATGAACGCGCGCGGCCCGTGCCCCTTTTCGGCCGTAAAGCCGCTCACTTCGCCGCGAGTGAGGGTGATGGTGTTGCCGCCGATGCCGGGGTAGCCCAAAATGGCCAACGAGTCGCCCAGGTGCAGGTCGTTGGCGTCGCCTAAACGGACATACGGCAAATTCAATGTAGAAGGATCCACCACGCGCCCCTGCAAATCGGTGGTCACCCGCAAAACGGCCAGGTCGAGATCCCGGTCGGCCTGCACCACGGTGGCAAAATACTTAGGCACCGGAGGGTGGTCTTCGCTTTCGGTGAGCAACACTTCCAGCGCATCGACCCGCTCGCCGCGTTGGGGCAACGCGACGTGAGCATTGGTCAAAATCAAGCCGCGCGGGTCAACGATAGTGCCTGACCCGCTCCAAATAGGAACCAAATCGCCATGTATACGCCGGAGCGCTAAAATTTGCACCACTGCGCGATAAGGAATGACCGACTGCAACGGTGTAGGCAAAGGGGCTGCTGGATTCAACGGAGGTAAAGTAGGGCCTGCGCTCGGTGAAGGCACAAAGGTAGCGCGCGGCACAGTGGTAGGGAAAAGCGTCGCGGTGGGCTCTACTGGTGTCGCCCAGCCACTCTCAGCCGAGGCGGCCGAACCTTCACCATCTAAAGCCAAGGCGGCGCCCCACACGATCAGGCCCAGCACGCCGCATAAAAACATCAACAGCAGCAATACCGCGCAACCTACGCCCTTCCGTCCACTCATGGCTCCTCCTTTCGCCTAACAGCCGCCGCGGCTCCCCTGCCCCGGCCAGTCGCTGATTAGTAACTGTTCAGCCTTGAGAAAATAGGCCGCGGATGAACGCGGATAATGACGCCTAGCCGCGGATTTTTGGGCGTCAAGGCCGCCAAGAGGACGCTAAGGTCGCCAAGATGATGCCAATGGCGCATCCCGCTTCCCGCTTCCTGTGTTTTCTGTGCCTTCTCTGTGTCTTCTGTGTTTTTCCGTCTGCGTCATTGAGATTTCTCTTTTGTTTGCGCTGAACAGTTACGCTGATTATATCCCTTCTACAGCCATTTCACCACGATGTCGCCAATTACGTTGGCGGCTTCGTCCCCGCGGTCGGCCGCGTTGGACAGATGGCGGTAAATTTCCCGCAGTTTGAGGATGGTCATCACCTCGGCCAAATCCTCGGGGGTGACAAACAAATGCGCCAAGGCTTCGCGGTAGACCTTTTCCACCCGATTTTCCAAGGCTTTGGCGCGCACCGCGTGTTCGTTCGCCACGTTGGGGTGATCGCCCAGCCGCTCGATGCCCCGATACACCTCGACGGCCGCATCGTGTAACAAAGCCACCATGCTTTTGATGTATTCATTGGGCTCCACCTCGAAAATTTCCATCTCGTCTACCGTGGTGTAGGCATAATCCAGCATGTCGTCCACGGTCAACGAAAGGGCGAAAATATCTTCCCGGTCGAAGGGAGTGACAAACGTCCGGTTCAGTTCGTCGATCAAAATACGGCGGGCTTCGTCGGCCTCCTTCTCGATCTCTCGCAAGCGCATGGCCAGCGCCTCCGAAGGCGCGCTGGTGTATTGCTGCAGCATGTGAAAGCCTTCCATGGTCAACTCGGCCTGGCGCAAAAGTAACACCATAAAACGATTGGCCTTCTTCTCCCGACGGAACAAACCCATATCACGACTCCTTGAAAAGTTGAAGGATGAACGCCTGCCGAGTAGCAGGCGTAATGCGCACCCCTTCGGCCGTAGCGAGCAGGGGTACCCAAAGCACGCCTTGGGCTGAAGTCACCAACGGCCATCGCGGGCGCAGCCAGCGGGGGATTTTGGCGTTGATGAACAGGCGCGAAACTTTCTGATGACGGCCGTTCAGCCCCAAGGGGGCGATGGTATCGCCGGGGCGACGGGGGCGAACCGTCAGCGGCGTGGCGATCGCGTCGGCATCGAGCCAGGCCGTGGCCGGCGCGGCGCGCTGCTGCCAATCAGGGGGAAGGGGCTGGGGCCCGCGCAAACGCAGCCGCCACCCGCCGGCCAGGCGCACCGTTTCGCCCGCGCGCAGGGGAATTTCGGCCGCGGTAGGGCACTGGGGCCAGGCCGTGGTGGGCAACGCCGCACCGCTGCGGAACAGCCACGCCTCTTCTTGCCCCACCCACAACCACAACCCGGCGAACCACGACCGCGGCCCGCCCCCTGGCTGCTGCATCTGCTGCCGGGCGGCCTCGGTTTGGGAAAACGAGGGCGCCTGCGCACCCAGCGCCGCAGCGGCCAGCCGCAACCAACGGCGTTGCAACGCCAAGTGCGCGGCCAAAAAGGTCTGGCGGTGCAGCCCCACGTAGCCCGCGGCTTGCGAGAAAACCACCTCAGACCAGCGCCGCTGGGCTTCCTGGGTAAGGAAATCCTCGTCGGCTGCGGCCACGGCGGCCAAACGGGCTAAGGTTTCGGGCAACGCGGGGTTTTCCACCTGCAAGCGGGGCAAGATGTCCAGCCGCAGGCGGTTACGTAAGACGTCGCGCTGCCAGTTCGACGCGTCCCACCGCACGGGCAGCCCGCGGCCCAAGGCGTAAGCCACAGTCGCGGCGCGAGGGGCGAAAAGCAAGGGCCGCACCAAGGGCAAAGCGCCGCCCCAGCGCGGCAACTGCCGCCGCGGGCGCAACCCGGCCAGACCGGGCAAACCGCTTCCCCGCAACACGTGCATCAACACGGTTTCGGCCTGGTCGTCGGCGGTGTGCCCCACCGCGACCGCGGACGCGCCGCGCTGCTGCGCCACGGTAAACAAAAAACGATAGCGCGCCTCCCGGGCTGCGGCCTCCAGCGGCGCTTTGTGGCGGGCCGCCGCGGCCAACACATCCGCGTGCGCCGAAACCAGGGGCACGCCCAATTGCGCCGCGGCCTCGGCCGCGGCCCGGGCATCGGCATCGGCTTCAGGCCGCAGGCCGTGGTGCAAATGCGCAGCGATCACCTCATAGCCCAGACGGTGCAACACGTCCAACAAGGTCAGGCTATCGGGCCCCGCGGACAAGCCGACCACCACCCGCGCGCCCGGCGTCAGGCCACAGGCCTGGCGGGCAAACGCCGCCGCCCGCTGCAGGAGGGCTTCCGCATCCATAGCCTTGATTATAGCATGGCAGAGGATGACGCTACGCGCCGAAGGAACGCCTCCTCTTTGCGGCATTCATGTTACAATCAGCCAACACCCCGGGAGGCAAAACCGAGCAATGACCCACGAACACGAAAAAACCCTGATGGTGGTCGGCGGCGGCCTGGCAGGCAGCGAGGCCGCGTGGCAAGCCGCGCAGCGGGGCATTCGGGTGCGGCTCTACGAAATGCGCCCCAAGGTGACCACCGGCGCGCACGTTTCCCCCTATTTGGCCGAACTGGTGTGCTCCAATTCCTTAGGCTCGACCTTGCCCGACCGGGCTGCCGGGCTGCTCAAAGCCGAACTGCGACGCTTGGGCTCGCTGCTGCTGCAGGCGGCGGAGGAAAGCGCGGTGCCTGCGGGCAGCGCCCTGGCCGTAGACCGAGAAATTTTCGCCCAGAAGGTTACCGCGGCGTTAGAAAACCACCCCAACATCACCATCGTGCGCGAAGAAGTGACCGACATCCCCGACCAGCCGGCCATCATTGCCTCGGGGCCCCTCACCTCCCCCCGCCTCTCGCAAGCCTTGGCGCGCCTCACCGGGCAGGAGCACCTGTATTTCTACGACGCCATCGCCCCCATCGTGGTGGCCGATTCCATCGACATGGGCGTCTGCTTCCGCGCGTCCCGCTACGGCCGCGGGGAGCAGACCGAAGGCGATTACATCAACTGCCCCTTCGACCAGGCCCGTTACTACGCTTTTGTGGAGGCGCTGACCCACGCGGAGCGCATCGAACTGCGGGCCTTCGAACGGCCGGTGTTGGAAAGCAGCGCAGGGGTGCGCGCGGGCAAAGGTAAATTCTTCGAGGGATGCCTGCCCATCGAAGTGTTGGCCCGCCGCGGCCCCGACGCCTTGGCCTTTGGCCCCCTGCGCCCCGTGGGCCTGACCGACCCCCACACCGGTCGTCGGCCTTACGCGGTGGTGCAACTGCGGCAAGACAACCTGGCCGGCACCCTTTACAACATGGTCGGCTTTCAGACCAACCTCAAATTCAGCGAGCAACGCCGCGTGTTCCGAATGATTCCAGGGCTGGAGCAGGCAGAGTTCGCCCGCTACGGGCAGATGCACCGCAACACCTTCCTCTTTTCGCCCGCGCTGCTCCACCCCACCCTGCAATACCGCGGCCGGCCCGGGCTCTTCTTTGCCGGGCAAATTACCGGCGTGGAAGGGTACGTGGGCAACATCGCCACCGGCTTGCTGGCCGGGTGGAACGCGGCGCGCTGGCTGCACGGCCAGCCGCTCATCGTTTTGCCACGCGAAACCATGTTGGGCGCGCTGTGCCACTACATCACCCACGCTTCAGAAGCCGACTTCCAGCCCATGAAGGCCAACTACGGCATCCTGCCGCCGTTGCCGCGGCGCATCCGCAACAAACGCGCCCGCTACGCCGCATACAGCCAGCGCGCGCTGGAACGCTTAGACGCCTTTTTGAGGGAACGGGAAACGTCCTGACCGGACAGACAGCCGCCTTGGAGAAAGCGGCAACGCGCCGCAGCACGCCACAAGGGAACCGACTGAAAAAACCTTCGCTTGCTTGCAGCACGGCCGATTCGACCCCTCTGAACCCTCAGCACAACATCAATCGCGCACCCGCTCGTTGTTTCTTTGGCCGATAATCTCATCGCGTCAGGCCAAGACTTCTCGAAAACCTTGCTTTTCATGCCCTCTCCTCTCCCCCCAAGCCGCCCCCTTCGACTTCGCTCAGGGCAGCCTTCGACTTCGCTCAGGGCGGCGGCTTGGGGGGCGGGGTGAGGGTAAGATAGAAAACCATGCGGTGAGATTTGTCAGTCAACCAGCCCTCAGCCCACAAGGAGCCCCAAAACAGCCATGCCCTCAGCCGACACCCCCGCTTCGCTCCCCTTTGCCGGGAAAATCGCGCTGATCACCGGCTCGGGGCGCGGTATCGGCCGCGCCATCGCCTTGCATTTTGCCCGCCTCGGCGCCGACGTGGTGGTCAACTTCTTCCGCAACCGCGCCCCCGCGGAAGAAACCGCAGCCCAAATCCGCGGCCTGGGGCGCCGCGCCTTGGTGGTCAAGGCTAACATCGGCGACCTACAGGCGCTGGATGCCCTCTTTCAGGCCACTGAAGAGCACTTCAGCGGGCTGGATATTTTCGTCCACAACGCGGCTTCGGGCTACAACCGGCCGGCCATGGCGCAAAAGCCCAAAGGGTGGGATTGGACGATGAACATCAACGCGCGCGCGTTTCTCTTTGGCGCGCAGCGGGCTGCGCGGCTGATGCGCGGCCGGGGCGGCGGCCACATGGTGGCGATTTCCAGCCCCGGCTCGGTGCGGGTGCTGCCCGAATACGTGGTGGTGGGCGCGAGCAAAGCCGCGTTGGAGGCCGTGACCCGTTACTTGGCGGTGGAACTGGCCGAGCAGAACATCGTGGTCAACGCGGTTTCGCCAGGGGTGGTGCCTACCGACGCGCTGCAGCATTTTTCCACCTTCCGCGACCCCGATTTGCTGCCCCGCCTGGCCGCGGCCAACCCTGCCGGTCGGCTGGTGACCCCTGAAGACGTGGCGCAGGTGGTAGCCTTCCTCTGCAGCCCCGCGGCGGCCATGATCCGCGGCCAGGTCATCCTGGTAGATGGCGGCGCGTCGCTGCTGCTGCACGGCTGAACCGCCCCCCATGGTATAATCGCGTCGACGGGCATCTGCTCAGCCCCTGCGAAGAAAAGGAGATAACGCAGAGGCGCAAAGCAGGGGCAAGGCGCGCCTCGCCCAGAGGCGCAGAGGAAGGACGCCAAGAGAGGCGCCCAGGCAACCAACCTCGCCCTAATTTCCCAATCCCTATCACCTTCTGTGTTCTCGGCACCCTCTCTGTGTCTTCTGTGTTTTTCGTCTGCGAAACCTGCGATTTCCCTTGCTGAGGCGAGCAGATAGCCCAACACAACGTCACCACCTTCGGGGCAGGGTGAGCGGCGCGCGGCCGCAATTCCCGACCGGCGGTCAAAGCCCGCGAGCGCACTGCAAAGCGCAGACTCGGTGAAATTCCGAGGCCGACGGTACAGTCCGGATGGGAGAAGGTGGCCATTCACGCGCTGGGCCTCCGGCAGGCGCGGCGTGTGGTGCTTGCCTCTTGCCCACAGCAGCCCCGAAACAGCCTTCGGGGCTGTGTTTTTTGTGCCCCGCTGCCGCCTCCCGCATCCCGCCCCCCGCCTCACGCATCCCGCTTCACGTCTTCACGCCTCCCTTTCTTGTCCAATGAACCTCACCCACGCCCATCGTCGCCTGATGTATGCCATGCGGAGCAACCGCCACCGCGCGGCGCAGCACGTGCTTTCCACCGCGGCCGCGGTGGTGCTCTGGTGGGCAGTGGCGCGGCTGTTCCACCTGCCCGCGTTCCTCCTCCCCACGCCGGGGGAGGTAGCGCGGCGCGGCTGGCAGGCGCTGCAAGAGGGCATCCTCTGGCGCCACACCTGGGTGACCCTGCAAGAAGTGCTCGCCGGGTTGGCCTTAGGCACCCTGACCGCCACCGTGCTGGGCTACGGCCTGGCTAAATCGCGTGTGTTGGAACGGCTGCTTGCGCCTTACTTAGTAGCCAGCCAATCGGTGCCGGTAGTGGCCATTGCACCCTTGCTCATCATCTGGTTTGGCACCGGCCTGCTGGCCAAAACCCTGATCTGCGCGCTGATCGTGTTCTTCCCCGTCTTGGTCAACACGGTGGTGGGCGTGCGCAGCGTGCCCGAAGAACTGCACGACCTGTTCCGCTCCCTCCACGCCAGCCGCTGGCAAACCGTTCGCTACTTGGAAATCCCTGCCGCGCTGCCCGTATTTTTGGGCGGCCTGCGCATCGGCGCGACCCTCTCGGTCATCGGCGCGGTGGTCGGTGAATTCGTGGCCGCGGATAGCGGGCTGGGCTTCCTCATCAACCTGGCCCGGGGCCGTTACGACACCGCGTTGGTCTTCGTGGCCGTGTTCGTGCTGGTCGGCCTGGCGCTGACCCTTTACGGCAGCGTGGTGGCTTTAGAGCGCCGCTTCTTGGCCTGGCAGGCGCCCTCAGCCCGCTCAGGTGCGGCGCAGTCATCCCCTGGTGGAGAGTTGACCCCATGAAACGCTATCTCTTGCTCCTCCCTCTGCTCTTTGCTCTGGCCGCTTGTGGCCGCACCCCCGCGGGAACGTCCACCCCCCGCCCCTTGCGCAAGATCAACCTGCCCATGGGCTACATCCCCAACATCCAATACGCGCCCTTTTACGTGGCCAAAGAGCACGGCTATTACGAACAAGCCGGGTTCGACGTCTCGTTCGATTACAGTTTCGAGACCGACGGGGTCGCGCTGGTGGGCGCCAACAAGCGGGCTTTTGCCATTGTCTCCGGCGAACAGGTGCTCATGGCCCGGGAACAAGGGGTGCCCGTGGTCTATGTCATGGCCTGGTGGCAAAAATTCCCCATCGTGGTCATTGCAGACAAGAAACTCGGTCTGAAATCGCCCGCTGACCTCAAAGGCCAGCGCATCGGCTTGCCAGGGCTGTTTGGCGCCAATTACATCGGGCTGATTGCCCTGCTGCACGAATTCCACCTGCAGGAAAGCGACGTCACCTTAGACGCCATCGGCTTCAACCAGGTCGAGGCTTTCACCAGCGGCAAGGAGCCCATCGTGGTGGGCTATGTGACCAACGAGCCGATCCAACTGCGTAACCAGGGCTATCAGATCACCACCTTCCCCGTGGCCGATTACGTCACCCTCGCCTCCAACGGCTTGATCACCAACGAAACGCTGATTCGCGAAGACCCCGAAATGGTACACCGCTTCGTGCGGGCGACGCTGCGGGGGCTGAGCGATACCATCACTTACCCCCACGAGGCTTACGAAATTTCCAAGAAGTACGTGGAAGGGCTGGCAGACGAAGACCCAAAGGTGCAGATGGAAATTCTGCGCACGGCCATTGAGTACTGGCGCGGCGACCCCAACCCTCTTGGCTATACGAAACCAGCGGCGTGGCAAAAGACGCAAGAGGTGCTCCAAAGCATGGGGCTGCTCCACGGCGCGCAAGACCTCAACGCGGCCTACACCAACGACTTCATCAAGCCGTAAGGGTAGCGCCAAAGGGCGAAGAAGCAGAAGTGAGCATTATGCTTTGCGTAGGCGTATGATGAACGCGGACACAACCCCTTTCCTGGAAGTGCAACACCTGGGCGTGGTCTTCCCGGCCGACGGCGCAGACCTGGAAGTGTTGCACGACGTCGCTTTCCGCGTTCGGCGGCGCGAGTTTTTGGCCGTGTTGGGCCCTTCGGGGTGTGGCAAGAGCACCCTGTTGCGGGTGCTGGCGGGGCTTTTGCCGCCCAGCCGCGGGCAGGTCACCTTCCCCGGCCACCGAGCCCGGCCGCGGGTAGGGCTGGTCTTCCAAAAGGCCAACCTGCTGCCCTGGCGCGACGTGTTGGGGAACGTCAGCCTGCCTTTGACCCTGCAAGGGGCGCCCCGGCGCACGGCCGAGCGCCGCGCCCAGCGGCTGATTGCCCGCATGGGGCTGCAGGGCTTCGAAGGGGCGCTGCCTCGCGACCTTTCGGGCGGCATGGCGCAGCGGGTCGCGCTGGCCCGCGCCTTCATCCATCAGCCTGACTTGCTCTTGTTGGACGAGCCGTTCACCGCCTTGGACGCCCTCACCCGCGAACGGCTGTGGGAAGAACTGCTGCGCATCTGGCGCGCGGAGCGCACCACCGTGGTCATGGTCACCCATTCCATCACCGAGGCGCTGCTTTTGGCCGACCGGGTGCTGGTGCTCAGCGCGCGGCCGGCCACCGTGCGCCTGGATATGGCCGTGACGCTGCCGCGCCCGCGCGCCGAGGGGCTGCGCTACACCCCGGCCTTCGGCCAAATGGCCCGCCGGCTGCGGGAGGCCATCGCCTGAAGAAGGGGGTGGGGGGAGGTGCGAGGTGCTGGGGTACCGAGGCACTGAGGGGGGATTGGGGGGGCCTTGCGCGCGGTGCGGTAAAATAAGAGTACCTGAGTAATTACCTACCCAGAAGCGCTGCAGTGGCTTTTCGCCCTCACCTTACCCCCGCTGCGCGCCCCCTCTCCTCTCCCAGTGGGAGAGGAGAGGGGGCTGAGCCGCTCCCCTGAGCGAAGACGAAGGGAGCGGCTCTGGGGGAGTGGTGAGGGCGAGTAAGGTGTAATGTTGTTTTATGCCATGGCAGAGCTATTGGAATATTGCTTGTCAACCTCGTTTTCGGCGCAGGGTAGGTAGTTACGTACCTGAGCAACTTTCAGCCACAAGGAAATAAACCACGGAGATCACAGGGACGAATTTTGGGACGCCGAGCAGGCCGCCTAATCGCAGCGTGTCGCCTCTGTGTCAATCTGTGCAATTGGTGGATGTTTTTCTGCCCAATCTGCGTAATCTGTGGTTTCTCCTCGTCAAGGCTGAAGCGTTGCGCACCTTATCCGCCATTTCCACCCAGCGAGGGAAACATGCCTCTCTTTCGCCGCGTGTTGCGCTTTGTGCCGCTTGTGCTGTTGCTGATGGTGGGCTTGCGCCCGGTGCGGGCTGCCCAACCGCCTCATTTCGCCGTGCTGCAAATTTCGCTCTGGCCCGAATACGACCAGCCGAGCGTGCTGGTGATGTACACTCTGACCTTGCCTGCCGACGCCAAACTGCCTTTGCCCCTGGAAATTCGTATTCCCGCGCGGGCCGGGCAGCCCCACGCGGTGGCCTTCGAAGGCCCCGGCGGCAACTTAGTCAACGCGGATTTCCGTTACAGCGCCGACGCCAAGTGGGGCACCATCAGCCTGAGCGCCATGCGCCCCACGGTGCACATTGAGTTTTACGACCCCGCGCTCACCAAAGACGGCGCGCAGCGCACCTACACCTACCAATGGCCGGGCGGCGTGCAGGTAGACAACTTGCTGCTGGTGGTGCAGCAGCCCGCCGGCGCCACCCAGATGACCATCTCGCCCGAATTGGGCACGGGCGAGCAGGCCGACGACGGCCTGGTCTACTACCGCGGGGAACTGGGCGCGCTGACCGCAGACCAAACCTTCACCGTGACCATCCGCTACCAGAAAAAGGACGACACCCTGAGCGTAGACAGCCTTTCCCCCTCCACCGCGCCGCCCGCTTCGAACCAGCCCCCGGCCGGCGAAACCGGCTGGAACAAAGCCCTGCCGTGGATTGCCACCGCGTTGGGCGTGGTGCTGATTGTGGTGGGGTTGGTGTGGTACTGGTCGAGCACCCGCACCGTGGCCGCGCCCGCCCGCCGACGCAGCCACAAAACCCGGCGACAACCCATTCCCCCCGAAGCCTTAGCCGCCGATATAGAAGCCGACGACCAGGTGCGCTATTGCCCCCAATGCGGCGCACGCGCCCACCCCGGCGACCGCTTTTGCCGCATGTGTGGCACGCCGCTGCGCTAAGCCCTTCCTCTCAAATTCATGCCTTTTTAATTCCCGTATGCCAAAATGGAAGTGGCGGGGCGTGCCCGCCTGTTTGTTGCATCTCCCCGACCCCAAAGGAGAAAAAGCCGATGAGTGGCCGGACGCGTTTTCTGATTGGCGGTGCGCTGATTGTGGTCGCCGTGGTGTACCTCATTTTCAGCGCAACCCAGAGCAACGCCCAATACTTCCTGACCGTCGACGAGTTGCTGGCGCGGCAAAACGAACTGGTCGGCAAAAACGTGCGCATTTCGGGCGCGGTGCTTGGCAACAGCATCCACTACGACCCGCAAAAATTGGATTTGCGCTTCACCATTGCCCACGTGCCCAGCGACAACAAGTTGATCGAGGCCCAGGGCGGGTTGGCTAAAGTGCTGCATGAAGCCGTAATCGACCCGCAGCGCGCGCACTTGGACGTGGTTTATCACGGGCCCCGCCCCGACATGCTCAAAAACGAAGCCCAGGCCATCATCACCGGCCATCTGGGGCAGGATGGCGTCTTCTATGCGGACGAATTGCTGCTCAAATGCCCTTCGCACTACGAAGACGCGGTGCCCGACCAGGTCGAAGACAAACCCTAACGGCTCACCCCGGTTTAGAGGCAGGGCTTTTCAAAAGTTTTACTCTTCACGCCCTCTCCTCTCTCCCCCCCCTGGCCGCTCCCTTCGTCTTCGCTCCCTTCGTCTTCGCTCCCTTCGTCTTCGCTCCCTTCGTCTTCGCTCCCTTCGTCTTCGCTCAGGGCGGCGGCCTTCCCCCCTCCCCTCTCCCACGGCGTGGGAGAGGGGAGGGGGGAACAAAAGGGGGGC
>JALUDX010000142.1 GCA_027053355.1 Anaerolineales bacterium
GGGTAGGCGTCGGGGTCGGGGTGGGCGTCGGCGTAGGGCTCGGCGTGGGCGTGGGCGTCGGCGGGTAAAGGGCAACGTGGATCTCTCGGATGGCGTAGTTCAAGTCGCCCTGGGTGCTGTGCATGTACATCCGCAAAATCACCCCGCCCTGGGGCATGTGCTCCCAATCCCACGTGTCAGGGATGTGCCAGGTGGTGGCTTTGTCGGGGTTGGGAATGGGATGGTCGCTGCGATAGATGGTGTGCCAGGTGTGTTCGTCGGGCTTGCGGGTGTCGATGCGGAAGTCTTTGAAGTATTGGGTCGCGTCGGCCTGCACGATCAGGTCAACGTCCAGGTCGGTGAGGATGCTGCCTTCCCGGGGGAAGACGAATTCCAGCAGGGGGCGGGGGTCGCTGGCCTGGCAGGCGCGGTCGGGGGTGAAGATGACCGGGTTTTTGAAGCCCATGGCCGAGGCCCAGGCGCGGCCTTCTTGGGTTTCGCGCAACCACTTGCGCGCCCACGGGTCTTGGACGTTGAGGGTCAGCCAGCGGGTCGCGAACAGGCCGTTGGGGTTGCAGGCTTCCGACTGGGCGGTCTGCGTCCACGTGTCGATGAACGCCGGCTTCCAGAAATCCTGGTCGGGCGGCGGAGGCGGCTGGTCGTAGGCAAAAATTTCGTTGTGGGTCTGGGGGCACCATTGCGAAGGCTGCGCGCCCGACACCGCGCACACCGTATACCCCACGATGCCCGTGGGGCGGGTGAAGGGGGTGGGGTGATTTTGGGTGAGGCGGTTTTCTGCGTATTGCATGAACGCGGCCCAAATGGGCGCCGCGCCGGTCAGGCCGGTGCTGTCGACCATGGGGGTGTTGTCCGCGTTCCCCACCCACACCCCCACGGCCAGGTCGGGGGTGTAGCCCATGGTCCAGTTGTCGCGGAAGTCGTTGGTGGTGCCGGTCTTGGCCGCCGCGGGGAAAGGCAAATGGAGCACCGAGTTCAGGCCGAATTCCATGGCGCGGGCGTTGTTGTCCGAAAGGATGGACGTGATCAGGTACGCGTGCTCCGGACGCACCACCGGTTGGCCGGCCGGCGGGGTGTAGGTGTAAACGGTGTGCCCCTGATAATCGACAATGCGGGTGATGGCCACCGGGGGCACCCGTTGGCCACCGTTGGCAAGCACCGCGTAAGCGCCCGTGTGCTCCAGCAGGGTGACTTCCCCCCCGCCCAAGGTGAGGGAAAGGCCGTAGTCTTTGCGGGTCAGAGTGGTAATGCCTAAGCGTTCGGCCATGCCGATCAGGCCGTCTTTGATGGGGGTGTGGGGGTCGTCGTAAATGCCCACGAATTGCAGGGCTTTGACCGCGGGCACGTTGAGGGAATTGGCCAGCGCGGTGCGCACGCTCACCGGCCCGTGAAAGCGGCGGTCGTAGTTGACCGGCTTGTAGGGCGGCCGCGGGTCGTTGGGCTCCCCCGAAGGCGGGAACTCGCTGGGCACATCCCAGATCACGGTCGCCGGGGTCCAGCCTTTTTCGAACGCGGCCAAATAGGTGAAGGGCTTAATCGAAGAGCCGGGCTGCCGGGGGGCCAGCGCCATGTTGATCTGGCCGTGGATGGCTTCGCTCTCGTAATCGGCCGAGCCGACCATGGCTAAAATTTCGCCCGTGCTGGGGCGGATGGCCACCAGCGCGGCATCGGTCACGTGCTTCCCCGCTAAATTTTGCAGTTGCTGGCGCACTATGGCCTGCGCCTTCTCTTGCAGGTCGGGGTCGATGGTGGTGTAAACCGAAAAGCCGGAACGGTAGATGGTCTGAGGGTCGTAGCGCTGCTCCAGCAGGGCGCGGATGTAATTCACCCAGTGGGGGAAGCGCATGGGGATGTGCGGCGGGGGGAAGGGGTAATGCTGGATTTCTTGCCATGCCTGGAGGACGTCGTCTTTGCTCACGCAAATCGGGTGCGGGCGCTGGCTCAGGCGGATACACCCCTCTTCCTGGCTGGTTTGATAGAGCAGGGTGAGCACCTGCTGATAGCGTTGCAGCGCGGCCTTGCGGTTGGTGTAGGGGTCGTAGACCGCGGGGGCCTGGGGCAACCCGGCGAGGAAGGCCGCCTGCGCCAAGGTGAGTTTGTCGGCGCTGGTGTGGAAGTAGGTTTCTGCTGCCGCTTCTGCGCCGTAGGCCAGGTTGCCGTAGTAGATCTCGTTGAGGTACAGTTCTAAAATTTCGTCTTTGCTGTACCGGCGGGTGATTTCCATGGCCAGGATGGCCTCGCGCAGTTTGCGGCGGTAAGTGCGCTGCTGGCGTTCTTGGGGCGAAAGCAGCAGGGCCCGCGCCAGTTGCTGCGTGATGGTCGAGGCGCCGGAAACCACCTCGCCGGAGGTGTAATTTTGGTAAAAGGCCCGGGCGATAGCCCAAAAATCCACCCCTGGGTGTTCGTAGAAATGCTGGTCTTCGGTGGCCAACGTGGCGGCGATGAGGTAAGGCGAGATTTTGTTCAGGGGCACGTACGTGCGCCGCCCCGCGTGGGGGTCGAGGATTTCGTACAGCACGTGGCCGTCACGGTCTAAAATGCGGGTGGTTTCGAAATGCGAAGCGTGGCTTTTGAGGTCGTCGACGTTGGGGAGGGTGGCCGCGATGCGGTGGTATTTGTAGACGCCAAAGGCCGCGGCTGCCAGCCCCAAGAGCACGATGAGGAAGAGCACGGCCAGCACGGTATGCACCATACAGCCCCAGGCGCGACGCCACCAGGAACGACGGCGCCGCGGGGCGGTGGCGCCGTCGTTCCTGGTGGCGTCGCGCCTGGGGCTGTATGGTGCATACCGTGCTGGCCGTGCTC
>JALUDX010000143.1:0-28100 GCA_027053355.1 Anaerolineales bacterium
AGCAGGCGCGGGGGGCTCGGGCGCCGCGGCCGATTCCTCCGCGGGCGAAGGGCCGGCTTCCTCGGACGGCGGGGACGAGGTAAACACCGCCTCGCCCTCCAGCCACGACGCGGGGGGGAGGGCGTCGGCCGGGAGCGCGGCCGCACCTTCGCCTGTTTCGGCAGGCGGGGGCGTTTCCGGTTGCCCGTGAGAGGGCGGGGTTTCTGGCTGTTCGGGGTCGTTCACAGAAAGGCTTCTCCAACCACCGGCTCAGGTGGCCGCGCGGCTGGCCATGATCACCGCCCACACGCCGCGCATCACGCTTTCGTCGTCTTGATTGCGCACGTCGACTTTGATCTCCACAATGCCGCCGCCCAAACGACGCATGGGCTTGGTGGCCGTGACCTCCAGCACCACATGGACGGTATTGCCAATGAACACCGGTTTGGCGAATTTCCACTCACGGATTTCGCGAAAAGCAATGGTGGTGCCTTCTAAGATGCCGGTTTGCGCCGCCAAGCCGCTGGCAATGCTGGTGACCAGCAAGCCGTGGGCGATGCGACGGCCAAAGGGGGTGTTTTGGGCGTAGAGGGCGTCCATGTGCAATTGGTTGAAGTCGCCCGAAAGGCCGGCAAAGGCCACGATGTCGGCTTCGGTGATGGTGCGCCCGGCCGTGACAATGCGTTGGCCGACTTCGAAATCTTCGAAATACATGCCGCGCGGTTGAGGGGTGTCCATAAACAACTCCTGGGGTAGGGTTCGGGGAACGCGGCCAGCAGAAAGGCGATGGCCGCCGGCGCGGCTACATTATAATCCACTATTGGGTTAGCGTTGGTGGGGGGAGGCGATGGGGTATTTGGGGGTGGTTGCCTGGTTACCTGGTTGCCTCTCTTAGGGGGCGCCCTTCTCTGCGCCGTTGCCCGCGCCGCGCTTCAGCGTTACGCCTTGGCGGCCTAACATCCGCGTCGGCCCGTCATCATCCGCGTTCATCCGCGGGCTGTTTGCCCAAGGCTGGGCGGTTACTCCTCGTCGGCAAAGCGGATGCCGCTTTCAGAGAGGGCGGCAATTTGGGCCAGGGACTCGATGGGCACACCCAGTGAGGCCAGTTTTTGGCGGCCTTGCTCGAAGGTTTTTTCGATGAGTGCGCCGATGCCCACCACCTGCGCCTGCGCGGCTTCGACCAGCCGCACCAGCCCCAAGATGGTTTCGCCAGAAGCCAGAAAGTCGTCGATAATCAGCACCCGATCCCCGGCATGGAGATATTCAGGCGAGACCATCAGTTCCACCTCACGGCCTTTGGTGTGCGAAGGGGTGAGGGTGAGGAATATCTGGCCAGGCATGGTCACGGGGCGGTGTTTGCGGGCGAAGATGAGCGGCACGCGCAGGTAATACGCGGTGGCCAGGGCCGGGGCGATGCCCGAAATTTCTGCGGTGAAGACCTTGTCGGGCTGCGTAGCAGCAAAACGGCGGGCCAGTTCCTCGCCACAGGCCATCATCAGCGCCGGGTCGACCTGATGATTGACGAAAGAATCGACCTTCAGGATGCCGCCGCCGAGATAACGGCCTTCGGTCAAAATGCGCTCTTTGAGGGCTTGCATAAGGGCCTCCTGGGGGGGAATGGGGGAAGCGCGCACGAAAAACAACGTTGGGGGGCAACATCAGGCGGGCGCGTTTTTTGGCCTGCAAATCCATTGCCGCGGGATGGGTTTTGGGGTATACTTTTACCTAAGCGAAGGGCGCTTTTCAGGGTGAATAAAATGAGCCTCTTTTAGAGATCATACAACGATACTTCTCGTTTTTCTACGGCTTTGCCGGGATAGGAGCCTTCTTTTTTGCAGAAGGTTGCCTCATAAGTGCGCACCCAACGGGGAGCAGCGCGCGGGCCACAGGTCAAAGTGGGGCGGGGAAAATGTCGGACTGTCGAACAGCCCAAGCCATCGAAACACAGGCTTTGCATGTTAATGCGCGTGCAAGGCAAGCGTTGGCGCGCCGCTTGGGCCGTTACCCAGAGGGGGAAGGAGGTGAAGCGCGCGTAATACGGTAATTTTACCTTGGTATGCCCACAACGATTTCCATAAAACCCGCTTTTTGTCCTTTGGAGGTTTACTGTGTCTAAACGTTTACTGTTCGTACTCTCGTTGCTTGTTGTGTTGGGTGTGGCCGTGCTCTTTGGCGCGACGCCAAACGCCTGGGCGCAAGGGCGTTCCTTAGCGCCGGCTTTTGCTCAAACCCTACCTGCCGATGGCGAACCATGGCAAGGCGGATGGTTAGATGCCATCCAAATCAAGGAGGTTTCGCCCGATGCAGCGCTAAGCCAGGTGATCTCGGGCACCATAGATGCTTCCATGGATGGCATGAACGATCCAGAGGCTTTGGAACAGGCATCGGCAAATGGTCTGCAACAAATCCGCCTGCAATCTTATTTGTCGGAGATCACGTTCAACCCCGCCGAATTCAACAACGGTGTTTTCAACCCCTTTACCAATCCGCGCATCCGAGAAGCCGTCAACTGGCTGATTGACCGCGCGTACATCCGTGATACCTTCTTCGAGGGACTCGCTGTACCGCAATATGTCGTGCTAACGACGAACGGCATCGATTACCAACGCTACTTCGATACGGTGGCCTCGTTAGAAGCCTCATATGATTTGGACGTCGCCCATGCCTGGCAGCAGATTTCTCAGGAGATGGAGTCTATGGGTGCCACGTGGGATGAGGCCAATCGCCATTGGCTTTACAATGGGGCTCCCGTTTCGCTGACTTTTCTCATCCGCAACGATTTGCCCGCTTTCCGGGCCCAAGAAGTGGGCGATTACGTGGCCGACCAGTTGGAATCTGTAGGCTTTGTAGTCGATCGCCAATACAAGAGCCGCTCTGAAACAGCCCCTTTGGTTTTCGGGTCGGACCCGGCCAACGGTCAATGGCATCTTTATACCGGCGCCTGGGGCGGGACCAGTTTGGAGCGCGACGAAGGATCGGCCTTTGGGTTCTTTTACACCAATCTCGGGCTGGGTGTGCCCCTGTGGCAAGCCTATCACAACGATCCGCAGTTTTACGAAGCCGCGCAGAAACTGTGGAACGGCGACTACGCGAGTTGGGACGAACGCAACGCTTTGTTCCAGCAGGCGCTTCCTCTCTCCATGCAAGACGCCGCACGGGTGTGGCTGGTTGAGCCAGTCCGGTTTCAGGTGCTTAGACCTGACATTCATGTGGCCTCTTCGTCTTTTTTGGGCGCCTTCGACAATGACCTCTGGCCTTATACCATCCGGCGTGGCGCTGCGCCAGGTGGAACGGTGGTATTAGGGCAGGGGAGCGTGCTCAATGAGCCATGGAACCCCATCGATGGCAGCAGCTGGGCTTACGATGTACGCGCTCAGGCTTTGACCAAAGACCTTGCTGTGCTCTCCGACCCGCAAACCGGGCTGGCTTTGGCTCAACGGGTCGCGCAAGGGGCTGTTGTGGCTCAGACGGGCACGCCCATCATGGCTACTTTGGATTGGGTAACACTTTCGTTCCAAGATACGATCAACGTGCCCGATGATGCCTGGGTAGGCTGGGATGCGCAACAACAGCAATTTCTAACCGCGGGCGACGAGCACCCCGAAGGCCTCACGGCCACGATGAAAACCACCGTAACTTACCCTGACGACCTGTTTACTCAAGTCAAATGGCATGACGGCAGCCCTCTGAGCGTAGCGGATTTTCTGATGAGCATCATCATGGCGTACGATCGGGCTGACGCCAATAGCCCTATTTACGACGAGTCGGCTCATGCTCCCAACGTGGTTGCCTTGCGTATTACCTCTTTGCAACCATTGACCATCGAAACTTACCTGAACAAGACTTCGTTGGATGCGGAAAATGCGGTGGTCACCTGGTGGCCCAAAGCCCCCTGGCATGTGTTGGCCGTAAGCAATTTGGCCGAAGCCAACGGTGCATTGGCTTATTCCAGTGAAAAGGCCAGCAGTTTGGGCGTGCCGTGGACGGATTACGTCCAGGGCGACAGTCTCGACATCCTTGCCAACTACCTGAACCAGGCCAGCACCAATCACTATGTGCCTTACGCCAACGTTTTGAGCACTTATATCAGCCAAGCAACGGCTGATGCCCGCTATGCCAATTTGCAAGCCTGGTATAACCAGCACGGCCATTTTTGGGTGCAAAGTGGCCCCTATTACCTTGACCATACTGGCGCTGATAGGCTGTTTTACAACCGGTTCACCGACTTCCCCGACGCAGCCGACAAATGGGTCGATCAAGGGCAAGGGGCCTCTACCGTGGCCACCATGGCCACTCAAGGCGATCGCCGCGTGGGAGAAAACGCCTCGGTGACCTTTGTGGTTGACTTCGGTCAAGATGTTACCGGCGTGGATGCTGCAGACTTTGAGGTAGTTACCACAGGGTCGGTATCGGGCGCTTCTATCACCAGTGTTCAGCCGCTGCAATCTGGTAACGCCAATGCAAGCGAAGCCAGCCCCCAATATCAAGTAACCGTAGACGTGGGTTCTGGCGAAGGCAGTGTTCGGCTCAAATTTGCCGATAACGCCTCAGTCCAGGCCGACGGCACCGACCTGGCGTTGCCTTTTACGAGCAGTGAACCCGCCCTGGTCAATAAAGGGAGCACTTTCCCCGATGTCGACACTTCTCATTGGGCATGGGCTTACGTAGAGCGCTTGTACGCCGCCGGCCTCACCAGCGGTTACCCCGATGGCACGTATCGGCCCGAAAACCCGGTCACGCGCGCGGAAATGGCCGTCTTCCTGCTGCGGGCCGAGCACGGCGCCGATTACCAACCGTCTAGTTACAGCAGTTATTCGTTCAGCGACATCGCCGGCCACTGGGCCGCGGACTGGATCGAGCAACTCCATCAAGAAGGCTTCACCAACGGCTACCCCGACGGCACCTATCGACCCAATGCATCCGCCACCCGCGCCGAAATGGCCGTCTTCTTGCTGCGCGTCAAGCATGGCCTGGACTACCAGCCGCCCAATTACGACACATACTCGTTCAGCGACATCGCCGGCCACTGGGCCGCGAACTGGATCGAAGAACTGCACCAGGAAGGCTACACCAACGGCTACCCCGACGGCACGTATCGGCCAGACAACGGCGTGACCCGCGCCGAGATGGCCGTGTTCCTCTGCAAGGTGTTTGATTTGCCGTAATAAGCCTCTCGTGTCTGCCTCCAAGGCTTGCTTGAGCCTTGGAGGCAGGCCGGATAAAAGTCCCAAGGCGCTATCCTCTTGCCTTGGGGTGCCCCAAACCAGTGAGTTTCGTTTTACCTTTTCCTTTGGAGGTTTACCATGTCTAAACGTCTCTTGTTCGCACTTTCATTACTTTTTGTATTGGGTGCGGCTGCGTTTTTTGGCGCGCCGCTGACGGCTCAAGCGCAAAGCCACCCTACGCCGCCCCCACCGCTGCGCCCCGGCGCTCATTCTATGCCGGTAGTTGGCGGCAATGGCATCGTCAAGGGGCCGGATGGGATGTGGCGCGGCAGCGTGCGCGCTGCCCGCAACCCTAACGTGGTGCCCGCGGCCACCGGCGGCCCCGACAACTTCGGCTACACTTGGGACGATTCGGTGGCCTTCTCGTGGATTGACGCTACCGATGGCACAGATACGGGGATGAGCGGCTATAGTTGGGGGCAAGGAGTAGGGCCCATTTCTTTGCCATTTCCCTTCAAGTTTTACGAACACACTTATAACGAGTTGTACATCGCTGCTTCAGGGTACATTTCTTTCACCGAACAGAATTGGGATGCTTATCTTTTCTCCTTGCCTTCACCTGCTCCGCCGAACAACATCATTGCGCCTTATGCTGTATCGCTGAGTTTGTCTAACACTGGCCCAACTGGGCGGGTGTACTATAAAAGCGGCGGGACAGCGCCTAACCGCTATTTTGTGGTGGAATGGTATCAAGTCCAGGCGTGGAATGATAATTACACTTTTGAAACCGTGCTTTACGAAAACGGAGACATTGTTTTTCAGTATGAAACGATGACCTACGGTGACTCCGGGCCTTGCGGTGCAGCCGGCATAGAAGACGATACGGGTTACGATGGGCTCGCTTACCTGGAATCCTGCCAACATGTCGCTTCAAATACAGCCGTTCGTTTCATCCGTCCGGCGCCAGCGGCGCGGGTCAAGGTCCTTCAGCCTTATCACGGCGCTTTCTTTACCCCTAATGAGACGAAGAGTTTTCAGGTATCGGTACGCAACACGGGCGAGATGGGCGCCGACACTTACGACATCACCATAACCTCAGACTGGCCAGTCACCATGTATGATGAGGCGGCTGGCGCCAATCTAACCGATACCGACGGCGACGGCATGGTGGATACGGGCCCGATGGATGAAGGGGAAACAAAAGTAATTACCGTGATCACCACGGCGCCTGCCTCGGCGTCTGTGGGCGACGCGAATACCGCTCATTTGACTTTTACCTCTTCGCTGGATGCCAGTAAAACCGCAACGGCAATGGTGCAGGGGACGATTCCAGCGCCTTTTGTGCAGACTTTTTCTGGTGAAACCGGCGTGCATGAGGATATGTACCTCATACAACCCAATACCCAAGCCCTGAAACAAGTAGCGCCAGGAGAGGGTTTGCATATCTACAATCCAGCAGTGGCGCAAACGCCTACCGGGTTCATCAATGTCTGGGAGGAAGCCCGCCAAGGGAATGTATATTTGAAGGAACTCCGCTATGCCCTCCTGGATCATAGCGGTAACGTTACCAAGGTGGACAAATTAACAGATTACAGCGGGAGCACTACTTCCACTTATGACTCTGCCCCTAGCGTTGCTGTACTGTCCAATGGTATTGCAGGGATTGTCTGGTCACACCGGGTAGAAAATGGGGCCGAAATCTATTTTGACACAATAGACACCAAAACAGGCAACCTGATAGCCGGCCCCATCAATGTGAGTAACGTTTCAGAGGGGTATGCTGATTTCCCTGCTATTACCGCGACCGGTGATGGGCGGTTCGTCATGACCTGGGAATACTGGAATCCCTCTACGCAGGAATGGAAGGCGTATTACGCGGTATTGGACGCTCAAGGGAATGTGATCCACGCCCCTGCCTTGCTCCCATCTGAAAGTTACACCCCCGTATTGGCCCCCCTGAACGGCACGAAGGTCTTGGTTGCTTATGGCATTGATTGGACGGTGCACACCTTGATCTTAGATTCCAGCGGCAACATTGTGCAACCCGACACCGCTCTCCCCGGCACAGACAATGTGTGGTGGTTGAATGACGCCCTTTTGCTGCCCAACGGTCAAGTGGCCGTCGCGTGGATTGGAGGGAATGGTGAATCCTTGGTGCAGGTTGCTATCTTGAACGACGATGGCACGCTGGCTGCCGGGCCTGTGCCCTTGAGTCATCCGGCGGCCGGAACGCAAAACACGGGGCCCTCTCTCAGCACCGATTTGGCCGGCCATCTCATTGTAACCTGGGTCGGGCAGTGGCGTTACCGTCCTTACCTGTTCTACGCTTTGCTCGACAGCGCAGGGAACGTATTGGTGCCGCCCACGATCGCCTTAGAAAAAGGCAGCGATAATTTTGTCGTGAGTTATTTCGGGCAAGGCAATACCACTTACCTTACCTTTGGCGACGTGCCTTACACATCCTGGGCAGCCTCCTGGATAGAAAAACTTTACAACGCCGGCCTCACCAGCGGTTACCCCGACGGCACGTATCGGCCCGAAAACCCGGTCACGCGCGCGGAAATGGCCGTGTTCCTGCTGCGGGCCGAGCACGGCACCGATTACCAGCCGCCCAGTTACGACACTTACTCGTTCAGCGACATCGCCGGCCACTGGGCCGCGAACTGGATTGAAACACTGCACCAGGAAGGCTTCACCAACGGCTACCCCGACGGCACCTATCGACCCGATGCATCCGCCACCCGCGCCGAAATGGCCGTCTTCTTGCTGCGCGTCAAGCATGGCCTGGACTACCAGCCGCCCAATTACGACACATACTCGTTCAGCGACATCGCCGGCCACTGGGCCGCGAACTGGATCGAAGAACTGCACCAGGAAGGCTACACCAACGGCTACCCCGACGGCACGTATCGGCCAGACAACGGTGTGACCCGCGCCGAGATGGCCGTGTTCCTCTGCAAGGTGTTCGATTTGCCGTAAGCAAGGTGAGGAGCCAGGGAATGGACTTCCCTGGCTCTTTTTTTTGCACCTTTTATTCTCTGCGCCTGGGGGCGAGGCGCACCTTGGCCCTACGTCGCGCTTTTTTGTATTCCCCAAAAACTTCAAGGGTTCACTCGGCTTCGGGCTCTAAAATTTCGCGCGCCAGCGCGAGCAAGGCCGCGCGCGTTTCAGCCTCTACCCCTTTGGCGAGGAAATACTTTTCCAACAGTTCGGCATGGGAAAGTTGTTCCAGCGGCTCGTCGCCAAGGCGGGCACGGGTTTCCACCTGGGGGCGCTTGACCAGATGAAATTCCAGCGCTTCGGCCGCGTAGTTGCGCAGCGCCGCGTCGTCGATGGTGCTCTCCAAAACCTGCGGATAGGACACTGTCAACCGCACCAATGCGCCGGCTAAGCCTTCGCGCGGGCCCAGCGCGTCGAGCAACCGCTTTTGGGGGCTGAGCACATCTTCGGTCAGGGTCACCCGGCGGTCGATGACCGGCCGCACCGGCAGTTTGCGCCATTCTACCGTGGTGGGCTGGCCCTTTTCTATGGTGGCAATCACAAAGAACTTTTCTTCGCGAGCCTCGCCAAAATCTACCCGCTCGATGGAGCCGGGGTACACCACGGGCGGCTGGTGGCCTTCGTTGAGATCTTGCGCTTTGTGGATGTGACCCAAGGCGACATACGCCCACCGCGGGTCTTTGACCAAAGCGCCGCTAAGCACCAAATCGTCGCCCAACATCACCAGCCGCTCCGCGCCGTAGGTCGCGCCTTGCACCGAGGCATGGGCGGTGAGCACCAACGGCAAAGCAGGGTCGGCCTGCGCGACCAAATCTTCGATGACCTGCCCCAGCAGGGTTTCCATGTGGCGGTAGATCTCCGTGAGAGAGGCTTCTTGCAGCGCCTCGCCCGCAAAGGCCAGCACCCCGCTGCGCGGAACCCAGGGCAGGGCGACAATTTGCAACGGCAGGCCGTCCAGCGCGTCGGGGCCCAACAGGGTGGGCGAATCCACCACCCGCACATGGGGCACCGCGAACGTCTCCAACGGGTCTAACGCGTGGGCCCGGCCATAGGCCGGTGAGCGGTCGTGGTTGCCCACCACCAGCACGGTGGGAATGCCCGCGGCCGAAAGGCGCATGATCCGCCGTCCCCATTCCCGGATGTAGGTGGGCGCGGGCGACCGGTCTTTGAACGCGTCGCCGGCAAAGAGCACCAGGTCGACCTGCTCGCGAATGGCGGTCTCTACGATGGTATCCAGGGAGCGCAAAAAGTCCATCACCCGCAGCGGCAGGCCGGTTTCGGGGTCATGCCGCCCGCGGGTCACCATATCAATGTGGGCATCGGCAAAGTGAAGCAATCGCATCGGCCTACCTCAAAGCGTGCCCCGCACGCGAAAAGGGCTTTCTGCGGGCGCGGGCGGTTCCCACGAGATTTGCACATCGGTCACCGCGGCCAGGGGCGGCCCGGCGCGCAAAATCTGGATGAACCCGTCCAGCACCCCCGCGGGCGCCTGGGCCATCACCTCCACCGAGCCGTCCAGGCGGTTGCGGACCCACCCGCGCACGCCCAACCGCTGCGCGGTCTGCAAAACGAAATGACGATAGCCCACCCCCTGCACTCGGCCGAACACGAAAATATGCGCCCGCCGTTCTTCTCGGGGTTCTCCTGCCATGGGTACACCTTTCAAGGGGTGTCGGGGGAAGGGGTCGGTCTGCGGGCCAGCCAGGCGCTCAAAAACAGCGAGGCCAGCAGCACCGCAAACACCCCAACCCAGGGTCGCGCCTTTTCCCATATCGGGTACCACCAACCCCGGTGGAAGGTGGCGGCTTCCCAATCGCGGTTCAGACGCCACAACGAACGCCCCAACACGTGCTGCACGCCGCTTTCGCAATCCACCCCCTGGCCGTAAGCGGCCACCAAGGTGTGCAAAGCGTTGCGGCCGTAACGGTGGAGTAGAAACGCGGTAAACGACGTGGCTTCGGCGTAGGCCAGCAAGGCGTCCGACGCGTCGGTGGGGAAGGTGTCACACAGCGAGGCCAGGGGCAGCAGGCGATCTTGCGCAGCAGCCCGCTTCAGCGCGACCGCGTAATCGGGGTTGGGCCTCAGTTCGGTCAGGGAGGCCAGCCCCTCGTTGAGCCAGACGGGCAGGTTGTGGTAGCCTGCATCGCCCACCTGGCGATACAACAAATCGTGCGCCAGTTCGTGGGGCACCAGGCGCCGCGTTTCGCTTTCCTGGAGGGGGCCCGGGGGCAGGGCGAGAAAGAGCGCGCCATAAGCCGGCGAGGCGTGGCCGGCAACCCACCCTTTGGCCCCCAAAGTCTGTTGCAACACCCGGGGGTCGGCGTAAACATAGATGCGGACGTGCTCAGGCGCCGGGGCCAGCCACAAGTTTTCGGCCCGCGCCAGGCCTGCCGCGGCCGCGTCCACCACCTGCTGCGCCAGCACATCGTCCCCTTCGTGCCACCAGACCTCGAAGGGGCCTTCGCTCAGGTGTTGCCAGGCAAAGCGGTTGTCGGTGAGCACGAAAGAAAACGAAGGCGTGGTATACGCGGTGCCGTCGCTGCGGCGCACCCGAAACCAGTAAAAAATCGTGCTAAAGGGCGGCAGAGGCGATTTTTTCAGGTCGTGCACAAAGGTGGCCGTGCCGTCGGGCGCGAGGGTCATGGCCGCGTGCAGGGTGCCTTGCCACGAGCCGCCGGGGCGGTAGAAGAGGGTGACCTGCTGCAGCGCACGCTCGCCGCTGAAACGCGCCACAAAGCGGATGCGCTCCCCAAAGGTGTATTCCACCGTGGGGTGCACCTCGTCGTGGCCGCGCCGCGCGGCCGCGTGCTTTGCCCCCGCGGCAGCCACGACCACCCCAACCAGCACCCACGCGGCGAGCCACCGCCGCCATCCCTGCACGACCCACTTCATCGGCTACGCCTCGTCGTCTTCCCCGTGCTCGTCTTCCACCTCGCCGCCAAACAATCGCAGCAGGTGCTCTATTTCTTCCTCAGAAGACAAAACCCCTGCCTCATCCAGAGGAAGATCCATCATCACCATCTCGAGCAGATCGTTGGTAAACGCGAGGTTGTCCAAGGCCTCTTCCAAGAGAGCGGCTTCTTCCTCGTCGGTGGTGTTTTCCAGCGCATCTTCCAACGCCTCGGCAATTTTTTCGCCGCCGCCGATTTCCGAAAGCGCCCAGGCCGCGGCCATCCGCACCTGCGCGTCCGGGTCGTGCAGCATGGCGATCAAAGTGTCCACCGTTTCTTGGAGACCCAGGGCGCCAGCGGCCCGCGCGGCTTCTGCCCGCACCGCTGGGCTTTGGTGTTGCAAAAAAGACACCACCCGGTCAGCCCAGGCGGCGTCTGCCGTGCGGGCGATGGCAAACAGACCACTGGCCTGCCAATCTTCGTCGCCGCTCAGCGCCTGTTCGATCCAGTCGCTCATATCCAGGTTGAGGGAATAGCCCAACACCTCCAGGGCCTGCCGCCGCACCTCGTCGGGCTCGCGCGGGTCGCGCAGCAGCGCCATCAGTTCCTCTTCGATCTGGCGGGTGAGTTTGGGAGGAAGTTCCTCCAAAGAAGCCAAATACATGTAACTGCCCAACGCGCCCACCGCGTTGGCGCGTACGCTGATGTTGGGGTCGTTGCGCGCCAACGCCAAAAACCGGGGAATCAGTTGCGGGTCTTCTTCCACCCACAGCACCCGGACGCCGCCAAACCGCACCTGCGCGTCGGGGTCGTCTAACGCCAGCAAGCCCACCGCCTTGAACGAAACCCTCAGATCCGCGTCGGTGACGCGTTCCATCTCCTCCAGCAAGGCGCGGCGTCGCTCTAAGGGGATTTGCGGCCAGACCTCCCGCAGTCGGGCTGCCTCTTGAGGCGACAAATCTTGCAGATGGCCGGAAAAGAATTCCGGCAACGGTTTTTGGTCGTCCAACAGGGTTTGCAGCACTTTTTTGAAATTCAACGTTCGCCTTCGAGCAGCCATAACGGCGCCTCCTTGTAACGGATCGTCTTTTGGGGAATCGCACAGGAAGCAACGAATGCCCGGCGCCCCGCCTCCCGCTCATCCCTCCCGCGCCGAACGCGGGCGCTCAGGGCACCCATTCCCGCAGGTTGATGAGCAGAAGCAGCCCCAACAGCAAGACGAAGCCCACCAAATTGATGGCGTTGACCACCTGCACCGGCAGGCGGCGGCGGACGACCATTTCCACCAGGGCAATGGCGATGCGGCCGCCATCCAGCGCGGGCAAGGGCAGCAGGTTGAACACGCCCAGGGAAAGGGTGACCATGATGAAAAACACTAAGGTGTTGAGGGGGAAGGCGTCGCCCTGCTGGCGCTCGGCCTGCATATCCGCGGCGCGGAACTGGCGATAGACGTTGTACATGCCTTTATAGCCCAACAACTGGCCGCTGGCCTCACGGGAGCGGAGCATGGTCACCGGCAGTTTGACCACCCGCCAGATGTCTTCCGCGGTAGCCCGCAGGCTCCACCAGGCGGCGGTGAACAGGTTGGCCGACCGCAAGGGGTACCCCATGGCAATGCCGATGGCGCCAGTAGGGGGCGGCGGGTTGCGCGGGATTAGGGTCACGGTCAACGTCTGACCCTGGCGTTGCAGGGTAAGGGTGATGGGTTGCCCCAGATGGGCATAAATTTCGTCGTGCAGCGTTTGTGGCGAGGTCACCGGTGTGTGGTCGACCGCGAGGATCTGGTCGCCCTGCTGCAGCCCAGCCTGCGCCGCGGGCGAGTCGGGGGCGACGTCCATCACCACCACCTTGCCCATCTGCGGGACGCCCTGGTGGGCGAAAATCAGGGCATAAAGCACCACCGCGATGAAGAAGTTCATCACCGGCCCGGCCGCGGCCACCACCAATTGCTGCCGTGGCGGCGCGAGGGTGAGTGCGTCCACGACCTCTTCGCCTTCTTCTCCGCGGCGATATGTCTTGGGGCGCACAAAGCCACCCAAGGGGATGGCGTTGATGGTGAAACGGGTGCCGCCCGCGGTAAACAGGGTCATCAGCCGCGGGGGGAAGCCAATGCCAAACTCTTCGATGGGGATGCCCATCCAGCGGGCGGCCAAGAAATGCCCGAATTCGTGGAGCAAGATCATCACTGCCAGAGCGGCAATGAAAGTCAACAATGAAGTCATGGGGCACAAAGCCTTTCTGCAAAGGGGGTTCGGCCATCCACCCCATTATAACCCGAACTCGCCCCGGCCGCCTTCTGTGTTTTCTGTGGCCATTCTGTGCTTTCTGTGTTTCCCAGCGCCGCCCCCAAAACCCGCGAGGGGTTCGTGGGGGCGTGGCGTTTTCGTAGAGGCGCACGCCAAAGGCGGTCGAGGCGCCGCCTCGCCCCTACCCTGCCGCCTTCTGTGTTTTCTGCCTGCGTCATTGAGATTGCCCTTTGGCGCTGAACAGTTACTTATCGGTAGCCAGTTCCAGACCGGTCATCAACAATGTTTGCGCGCGCCGGCCGGCAATGTTACACCGGCAAGGTTTGTGCTACAATCGAGCGTATGCGTTCTCCTCGGCGGCATCTTCCTACTGTGTTGCGGATGCGGCGGCGCCGCGCGGCCCGCGCGCGGCGGGCCTGGAGCACCCGCCTGCGGCCGTGGGGCTTCGCGCTGTTGATGGTGCTGGGCTTGCTCGCGGCCGGGGGCGGCGCAGCCCTGGCCTGGGGCTACGCCTGGCTGACCGCGGACTTGCCCTCGGTGGACGTGCTGCCTGCATGGCTGGACGCGCCCGGCGGCGCGCTGCTCACGCCCACCCGCTTCCGCGCGGCCGATGGCTCGCACCTCGCCGCCGCAGGTACGCCCCCTTCCCCCCTCACCGCCGACGCACTGCCCAAACGAGTTTCGGACGCGGTGCTCGCCGCGGTGGAGCCCAACTTTTGGCACGAGCACGGCTACCCAGGCCGCTTTTGGCAAACCGACAAGCCGCCGGGGGTGGCCGAGCGGCTGGCCCAACAACTGCTGCTGCCCCAAGAAACACCCTCCCTCCGCCGCCGCCTGCGCGCCCGGGTGCTGGCCGCGCGGCTCATCGCCCGCTACGGACACCGCCGCACCCTCACCTGGTTCCTCAACATTGCCGACTTCGGGCATCACCTCTACGGCCTGGACGCGGCCAGCCGTGCCTACTTGGGCAAACCTGCCACCGACCTCTCGCTGCCCGAAGCCGCGCTGCTGGCCGCCACGCTGCCCAACCCCCACCTCAACCCCTGGGACGCACCCGCCCAGGCCGAACAACAGCGGCAGCGCCTGCTCATGGACATGCTCTCCCAGGGGGTGCTTTCGCCCGCTCAGACCACAACGGCCATCACCACCACGCCTAAAATCCGCCCGCAGCCCCCGGCCGCGCCAACCCCACCGTTGCTCAGCCTGGCCCAGGCGCAACTGCGCACCTTGGCCTGGCCCTTGCCCGCCCGCGGCCTCGACGTCACCACCACCTTAGACCCCGACTTGCAAGCACAGGCCGACTGCCTGCGCCTGGCCCTCCAAGAACGCCGGGCGCCCGCCGACCAGACGTGCCCTGCCGCCCGCCTGTTGCCCCCCGCCGCGCTGGAGCCCTCCCTTCCCCCGCCCGACACGTTAGAAGCCGCAGTGCTCGATGCCACCGACGGCCGGGTTTTGGCGCTCAGCCTCACTGGCGACGCGCTGCAGCCCCACCTCCCCGGCGGCGCACTCGCGCCCTGGGTGTACGCGGTGGCCTTTGCCGCCGGCTTTTCCCCCGCCAACCTTACCTGGGACATCCCGGCCAACGTGCCCGCGGGGTTGACCCTCACCAACCCCGACGGTCGCTTCCACGGCCCCTTGCGCCTGCGCTTGGCCCTGGCCAACGACGATTGGGTGCCCACCCTGCACCTGCTGGACCGGCTGGGCCCCACCTCGGTATGGACCACCGCAGCCCGCATCGGCCTGCCCGCGTTGGCCGCCCAGACCGACCGGGGGTTCGGGCTGATGCTTTCCCAAGGCCGCCTCACCGTGCTCGACCTGGCCCATGGCGCGACCGCGTTGGCCACGTTGGGGCGCTGGCCGGGCTGGGCTGCGCAAGACAACCTGCACCCCGCGGCGCTGCAACAAGTGCTCGACGCGCAGGGCAACCTGCGCCTGACTTACCGGCCAGTGGTCAAAGAGGTGCTGGATGCGGAACTGGCGTATCTGGTCACCGACGTTTTGGCCGACCCCACGGCCAAGTGGCCTTCGCTGGGGCACCCCAACCCCCTGGAAATCGGCCACCCCGTGGCCGCCCACGTGGGGCACACCCTCGACCACGGGGTTTGGGTGCTGGGCTACACGCCGCGGCGCGCGATCGTGGTCTATGCCCACAGCGCCGACGCGGCGCAAAGCCAGCAAACCGCGCTGGCCTACTGGCACGCGCTGGCCTGGTGGGCCCTGCGCGAACAGCCTGCCGACGGCTGGACGCCGCCGCCGGGCATTGTCCGCCGCACCGTGTGCGACCCCTCTGGCCTGCTGCCCACGGCCGACTGCCCCAACCTGGTGGAAGAAGTCTTCCTGCAAAACAATGTCCCCCGCGCGCCGGACGACCTGTACCGCCGCGTGCTCATCGACCGGGAAACCGGCCTGCGGGCCACGGTGTACACGCCGCCCCAACTGGTAGAAAGCCGGGTGTTCATGCTGGTGCCACCCGAAGCCCGGGCCTGGGCGCAACAAGCCGGGCTGCCCCTGCCGCCAGAGGAACACGACCTGCTGCTGCAGCCCCCGCCTTCGGCAGACGCCCGCCTCACTTCCCCCGGGGCCTTTGCCGTGGTGCGCGGCACCGTCACCCTGCGGGGCACGGCCGCGGGGCCCAATTTTGCCGCCTATCGGGTGCAAGTGGGGGAAGGGCTCAACCCGCAGGCGTGGGAGGTGGTCGCCGAGGGCCAGGCGCCCGTGCAGGACGGGGTATTGGGGCAGTGGCACACCCAGGGGCGCCGCGGGCTTTACGCGGTGCAACTTTTGGTCACCGACCACGAAGGCCGCGTGCAAAGCCACACCGTGCAAGTGACCGTGGACGCACAACCGCCCCAGGTGCGCTTTGCCGCGCCCCGCGACGGCGAAACCGTGCGCCTGCCCGCGGGCGTGCGGCTGGTGGTGCGGGCGGAGGCCAGCGACGACATCGGCCTGGCCTGGGTGCGGCTGGAGGTCGACGGTCGCACCATCGCCACCTACGACCACGGGCCTTACGTCTTTGCCCTGCGGGTGGCAAGGGGCCAGCACCACCTGCGGCTGAGCGCGGCAGACCGCGCGGGCCAACGCGCCGAAGCCGAGGCTACGGTGTTTTGCGCCCCTGCCCCGGGGGAATAGCCGTTCCTGCCCTGCCCGCGCCGCAGCGCGCGGCAGGCGTCACACCTTCTGCAGCGCGGCTTCCAAATCGTTGAGAATGTCGTCGGCGTTTTCGATGCCCACCGAGAGCCGCACCAGGCCGTCGGTGATGCCGATGGCCTCACGCTCTTCGCGCGGCACCCCGGCGTGGGTCATGCTGGCCGGGTGCTCGATGAGGGTGTCCACGTTGCCCAGGCTGACGGCCAAAGTCGCCAAGCGAATGTGTTCCATCAACGCCACCCCGGCGCGGAAACCGCCCTTCATCTCGAAGGAAAGCATCCCGCCGAAGCAGTGCATCTGCTTTTTGGCCACCTCATGGCCGGCGAAAGTCTCCAGCCCCGGATACATCACCCGCGCAATTTTGGGGTGCTGGTCCAGGAAACGGGCTACCGCCATCCCGTTTTCACAGTGACGCTGCATCCGCAGCTCGAACGTCTTCAGCCCCATGTTGGTCAGCCAGGTGTCGAAGGGGCTGGGGGAAGTCCCCATGCTTTTGAGGGTGCCCTTGAACGCGGTGTGCATGAATTCTACATGGGGGCTGACCACCGCGCCGCCCACCACCACCCCGTGGCCGGTGATGTATTTGGTGGTGGAGTGCAAAACGAGATCAGCGCCCAACGTAAGGGGGCGCTGACAGTAGGGGGTGGCGAAGGTGTTGTCCACGTAAACCCAGGCGTTGTGGGCGTGAGCCATCTCGGCCACCGCGGCGATGTCGGTAATCGCCATCGAGGGGTTGGCCGGGGTCTCGAGGTAGGCCAAACACGCCTCGGGATGGGCGGCGAAAGCCTTTTCCCAGGCTTGCAGGTCGTCACCTTGCACCCACACCACGTTCAGGCCCAGGCGGGGAGCAATCTGGTGCAGGAATTCGAACGTGCCGCCGTAGACCACCTCTTGAGTGAGAATGGTGTCGCCGGCCTGGGCCCGGGCGAGGATGGCCGTGCTGACCGCGGCCATGCCGGTGGCGAGCACCCGACCGGCCACCAGGGCATCCAAGGGCTGGTCGGGGTGCTGGCGCAGCAGGTCGTAGGCTTCCAGCGCGGCGATTTTGCGGGCCAGGTGTTTGGCGTTGGGGTTGTTCAGGCGGGTGTAAATGTAGCCCTCGCCCTGCCCGGCAAACAAAGCCGCGCCGGTGGCCACATCGGGGAAACTGAAGGTGGAGGTCTGATAAATCGGCGCGACGTGGGCGTGGAGGGGATCCTGGCCTTCGCCCAGGTGCACGGCCAACGTGCCCATGCCCAAACGCGACCAGGCAAGTTCAGAATGACTCATTTTTCATCTCCTTGGACAAGTTTGTGTTTCCGGCCTGATTGACTGACAAAACTTTGTCCCGTGGTTTGATTGCTCCACACAATATCAATCGTGCTCCCGCTCGTTGTTCCGTTGGCCGACAATCTCATCTCGTCAGGCTAAGGCTTTTCGAAAACTTCGCTTTTCATGCCCTCTCTTCTCCCCCCAAGCCGCCCCCTTCGACTCCGCTCAGGGCAGCCTTCGACTCCGCTCAGGGCAGCCTTCGACTCCGCTCAGGGCAGCCTTCGACTTCGCTCAGGGCAGCCTTCGACTTCGCTCAGGGCAGCCTTCGACTTCGCTCAGGGAGGGGGGAATAAAAGGGGGCGGGGTGAGGGTAAGATAGAGAATCATGTGATGAGATTTGTCAGTCAACCAGGTTCCCGGCTGGAGACTGCCAGGGGGTGCGGCGAAAAGGCGCTCGGTGTTTGTTGCCCGCCGCACAGGCAGCCTTTGCTTTGATTATACTCCGCCGGTTTCCATTCGGCCTCCAGATTGGGGGAGGGGCGTTGGTTGATCGCTTGGGGGCGGCCCTCGGCATCGCCTTGGCGCTCGGCGCCCCCAAAATCCGCGGGCATTCGCTGTTGGCCGTGGCGTCCGCGGCTCATTCCGCCCACGGGCTAACTAAACAACGCCTGCACGTCTTCGGGCGAGAGTTCTTTGAAGAAACTGCCCTCGGTGGCGATGAGTTTTTCCACCAGTTCTTTCTTGCGCTCTTGCAATTGCAGGATTTTCTCTTCCACGCTGTCGCGGGTGATCAGTTTGAAGACGAACACCGGCTTGTCTTGCCCGATGCGGTGGGTGCGGTCGGAAGCCTGCCGTTCCACCGCGGGGTTCCACCAGGGGTCGATGTGGATGACGTAATCCGCCGCGGTGAGGTTCAGCCCCACGCCGCCGGCTTTCAGGCTGATGAGGAAGAAGGGCACCGCGGGGTCGTTCTGGAAGCGGTCGACCTGCGCCTGGCGCTTGCGGGTGCTGCCATCCAGATAAGCGTAGGGGATGCCGCGGGCATCCAGTTCCTGCCGCAGCAGTTTGAGCATTTCGACGAACTGGGAAAACACCAGGGCTTTGTGACCTTCGCTGTGCAGGGTGTCCAGGGTTTCCAGCAGCACTTCCATCTTGCCGGAATCGCCGTGGAAGTTGGCGTCGATGAGTTTGGGGTGGTTGCTGGCCTGACGCAGGCGCAGCAAGCCTTCCAGGATTTTCATCCGGCTTTTGTCCAGCCCTTCGGTTTCCAGGAGGCCGACGAGCATTTCGCGGTAATAATCGCGCAATTTGAGGTAAAAGCGGTGCTGGGCGGGTTCCATGGGGCAGTAAATCACCCGTTCGGTGCGCGGGGGCAGTTCGGGGGCGACTTGCTCTTTGGTGCGGCGGAGGATGAAGGGGTAAACCATGCGCCGCAGGGTCTGAGCGATTTGTTCGTCTTGCCACTTTTCGATGGGCTTGACGAACTGCTCTTTGAAATAGTCCAGGCTGCCGAGCAGGCCGGGCATCACGAAGGCGAACTGGGCCCACAGTTCGAAGGTGTTGTTTTCTACCGGCGTGCCGGTCATGGCCAGGCGGTGGTCGCTCGGCAGGCGGCGGGCGATGCGGGAGGTCTTCGCCAGGGGGTTTTTGATGGCCTGGGATTCATCCAGCACGATGTAGTGGAAGCGGTAATCGCGCAATTTCTTCTCGTCCACCCGCATCACGCCGTAGGTGGTGAGCACCAGGTCGTAGTGGGCAAAGGTTTCCGCGGAGGGGCGGTCGGGGCCGAAGTAGGCCAGCACCTTCAGGTCGGGGGTGAACTTTTCCACTTCGCGCTGCCAGTTGACCAGCAGGGAGCGGGGGACGACCACCAAATCGGGGGCTTGGCTGTGGCCGCTTTCGCGCAGGCTCAGGAGGAAGGCGAGCACCTGCACGGTCTTGCCTAAGCCCATGTCGTCGGCCAAGATGCCGCCGAAGCCGTATTCGTGCAAAAAGTGCAGCCAGTTGTAGCCCGCCACTTGATAAGGCCGCAGTTGGCCGCGCAAGCCCTTGGGTAATGGGTGCTCGGCAATGCCCTGGAAGGCTTTGAGCCGCTCCAGCCGCTCGCGGAAGGCGGCGTCGGCCTGGGCTTGCTCGGCTTCTTCGGTTAAGGCTTCCAGCATGGCGGCGTGGAAGTCGGCGAAGCGGAGGGTGTTGGTGTCTTCGTCGGTTTGTGCGGCCAGGCCAAAGAGCCGCTTGTAGCGTTCCAGCCATTCTTCGGGCAGGCGGCCGATGGAGCCGTCGGCCAGTTTGACGTAGCGGCGTTTCTTGCGCAACGCGCGGCGGATTTCGGCTAAGGAGACCTGCTGGTCGCCGAATTGCACCACGGCCTGGACGTCGAACCAGTCGATGCCCGAGGTGATGTTGACCGAAAGGGTGGGTTGGTGGCGGTTGACGCGGACTTTTTTGATGTTTTCTTCGCCGTAAATTTCAAAGCCGGCGGCGGCCAGGGCGGGCACTTTGTCGAGCAGGAAATCTACCGGCTGGGTGCGGGCGCGCAGTTGTAACAGGGCAGGGGCATCTTTGGTGCCGCGCTTGAGGCCATATTTGGCCTGCGCGGCTTCGCGGTGCCAGCGGGCTTCGGCTTCGGTGTCGCGGTGGATGCGGTAGAACTTCCAGGGGTCTTTGGAGTCGTCCTGGGTAGTGATTGTCGGCGGCAAAGGCTCGTAAACCACTTCATGCTCGCCGTAAACAAAGCGCAATTCGGCCACCAGCGTATTGTTTATTTCTTGCAGATAGAGGCGCGGCGTCGGCTCGGCCTGCACGCTCTCGTAACGCACCACACCGCCCTCCAACGGCTGGCCTATTTTTTCCAGCAGGCGGGGCAGGTAGCGGTCGCGGAAGTCGTCTATTTCTTTTTTGGGGATGAAAATTGACCCCCACATGTCGTTCAACCATTTTTTCAGCCCGCTCACACTGGAGCGCAACAGCCACTGATCGTTGATCAAGAGCCAGGGCACCCCGCCACCAACTTCCCGGACGCTATTGACTTCAACGCGCTCCCCCTGCACCCGCAGTCGAGCGCTCAGCAGTAAGCCGTCTCTGTGTTCTTCAAGGGCCACCACAGTTTCCATCCCCTCTCGCACCAGACGCAAGGGCTTGGAAAGCGTTAAAGGCGCCATATAAACCGGCGCGTTCCAAGCCGCCAACGCCTCCAGCGCCCGGCCTATCGGCACCGAGGCGATAAAGTAATGGCGATAGTCATAAGCCAGGGCGTGAGCCAGGGCTACTGCCCCCTGGGGAAGGTTGACCACTCGGATTTCTCCGCGCGAAAACGGTAGGCGGTCAGAAAGGTAAGTACGATAATGCGGCCCCTCGGTAGCCAACCACTTGTTCCATGCCTCTGGCGTCTGGGGGCGCGCTTTCTTAGGGAATGGCACCCGCCGCAACGGCAACCAGTAAGGCCTCAGGCGAAAAACATCTTCGTAGTGGGTAGGGCTATCCAACTCGAACAACAGGAGGTATTCCGCCGGGCGGGACGTCGTTGGCTCTAAAGGCGGCAGGACGAGCAGCCTCGCGAGAGCGCGCTTCCATGGCACTGTTTGGATCGGGCGTGCCTGTTCAGGTGTCGTGGGGGGTAACGAGAGCGTGCGTCGCAGCGTGATGGCCGCGGCCGCACAATGTTTGCAGAAGATCCCCCTTTCGCCCATGGGGCAGGTGCAATCGTAGATCAAATCATCGTCTAAAATTTCCAGGTAGACTCGGTACGGCTCTGGGCGGCGGCCATGCACCAGAAAACGCGCCGAAGTGGGCGTGTGCGTAAGGATTTCTACCCGACCTTCGTCGGCGTAGCGCTCGCCGCGCAAATAAGTGACCACCCCTGCTTTGCGGTAAAGATAATCTAATGACAAAAATCGGTTATCCCACACAGAGAGCACCTTAGGGAGGAAGTGCGTGCCGCGGCAGGTGCCGCTTCCCCTGAGCCAGCCAGCCCCCAAAGGCGTTGGAATGCCCTTGGGGGCTGGAAACAGCCCAGCAGAAAGGCGCAACCGCGCAGGTTAGCCTTTCAACACCCGGGCGTTGAATTCTTCGATCAGCGCGTCGATTTGCGGCACCAGGCGCTGCACGCGCTTCCAGTATTCGCGGTCGTACCACTGGGCGCGCAGTTCGTCAGCCTCCCGCCCCTGTTGTTCAACCCAGGTGAAGTATTTGAGGTTGTGCACGCGGCGGCGGTCGGTGTAGCGCAGTTCCAGCAGGTGGCCGAGGTCTGCGCCCTGCAAGTAGTGGGCGTAGTCCACAGCGGCGTCTTGTTCGGTGTATTCGCCGTGCTCTTCGTGCATTTCACGCAGGCGGCTCTGGTAAAGTTCCATGGAATCGGTGAGCACGGTAAGCACGATGTCGTGTTCGCCCAGTTCGTAGTATTTGGCGAATTTGATGCTCATCAGCAGGTTGGCGATGCCCGAAAAGCCGAGCAGGTCGAGTTGGGAAACCAGCGCTTCGGGCACGCCCTGTTTGACCAGGTAAGCCCGCCCCGCGGGCTCGTTGAACAGCCGCGCCAGGCTGACCACCGCGTTGTCGTCAATGTCAATCACCATATCGGTGTTCTTGACGTTGTGAATCCACGGCACGTGCTTGTCGCCGATGCCCTCAATGCGGTGCGCGCCAAAGCCGTTTTCCAGCAGGGTGGGGCATTGCAGCGCCTCACCCGCGGCGATTTTGCTGCTGGGGAAGATTTGCTTCATGTAATCGCCGCAAGCGATGGTGCCCGCGGAGCCAGTGGTCAAGGCCACGCCGCGGTATTCGTCCTTCGGCCCCATCACCCGCTCCAGCACCTCTTCCATTGCGTGACCGGTCACATCGTAGTGCCAGAGGTAGTTGCCAAATTCTTCAAACTGGTTGAAGACGAAGATGTTTTCGCGGGTGCGGCGCAGTTCCCAAACCTTGTCAAAAATTTCTTTGACGTTGCTCTCGCTGCCCGGCGTTTTGATTACTTCGCCTGCCACCTTGGAGAGCCATTCAAAGCGCTCTTTGCTCATGCCTTCGGGCAAAATAGCGATAGATTCGCACGCCAGCAGGTTGGAATCGTAGGCACCGCCGCGGCAATAATTGCCCGTAGAAGGCCAAACGGCTTTGTGGATGGTGGGGTCAAACTGGCCGGTGACCAGCCGCGGCACCAAGCAGCCGAACGTCGCACCCACTTTGTGCGCGCCCGTGGGGAACCATTTGCCCACCAAGGCGATGATGCGCGCCGGCGTGCCGGTCAGACTTTCGGGGAACTCTAAAATGTTGACCGGTCCAAAATCGCCGCCAAAGGGCTTGGGCTCGTTGTGCCAAGTGATGCGGAACAGGTTGCGGGGGTGCAGATCCCACAAACCGATGTGGTGCAGTTCCTCGCGGATTTCGGCAGGGATTTTGCTGGGGTCTTTCATCTGCTCAAAAGTAGGGATGATAATATCCCGCTCGCGCGCACGCTCTACTGCGTGCTTCAGCCCCTCAGCGTGAATGGTGAGGTCGAACTCGGGGTAGGTGGTCATGGAATGCTCTCCAAATCAGGATTTTATGTAACTGTTTAGCCTCGGCAGGGAGGGAAACCACAGATTTCACAGATGGGCACAGATTGGTGATACGGTGCAATTTCTTGGCGCGCTCGGCGTTCTACGATTCGTGCTCTCATTCGCGACGCTTCGCAATTCATTCCCGTGTCATCCGTGGTTTATTCCCTTGTGGTTGAACAGTTACGATTTCAGAGGTGATAATCCAGCGTATTATACCCGCTTTTTTCTTCTTTTGACCGTGTTTTGGCAACTGCCTCGGCATATTGTGAAGAATGTCACTTGTTGCTCGTTTTTAGTAGTGGTACAGTAAAAATGAAGCGACCGTTTGCCCATGCGGGGGCCAATCTCGCGGGGCTGTACGCGAGGAACACACAGCCCCACATGACAGAGAGCCCCTTTTCCTCGCATCTCGCGTAAAAGAGGTGTTGCCATGGACGAGGAACGCAAAGAACACGAACGGCAGGTAGTCAAACGCCTGATTGCCGACGCTTGCGCCCGCGCTGGCGGCCGGCCGGTGTTGGAAGTCACAATCGCCGGTGCGGCCTGCTCGCATCTGGAAGAAGGCCTGCTGCGTTTTTATTGGGACCAGTACGCCGCGGGCACGGTTTGCCACGGCGCGCGCATTTTCTACCGCCAGGTACCCTTCATCCAGCAATGCCCTTATTGCGGCTACAAATTCGCGGCCCGCAAACAAAAAGCGGCCTGCCCTCAATGTCGCGCCGAATACACGGCCACTTTAGTGGGCGATGATTGCGCCATTGTGGAAGATCTGACCCTCGCGGCTTGAACTGGCGGTGGGCAACGGCTGGCGAGCGCGGCTACGGCGAGTCGCGTCGTCCGCGGTCGGCTTTCCCAAGGTGGAACAATGACGGCTACGGCTATTCCGTCGGCGGGGAGGGCGCGCCGCGCCAGCGCGGGTGAAAGGGCAGGTTGCCCAGCAAGATAAGCGGCAGCAGTAGTAGGCTCCAGCGGAAGGGTGCATCGGGTTGCCACGTATACAAAAGCCCGGCCGCGTTTGAAGCTACGAAAATTGCTAGCCCGCCTACGGTTTCGTTCAAACCATAAGCCAACCCCATGGCCCTTTCGGGCACCATCTCGCGCACCTCCGCGGCGGCCAGGCTGCGGGATGCCCAATATCCCCCCACAAAGAAATAGGCCAGGCCATACCACCCCAGACCGTGCCCCTTCCAAATCAAGAGGGGGAACATACCTCCCAGCAATTGCGCCAGCAAAAAGCCTTCCCAGGCGCGGAAACTGCCCAAAATCAGGCTGAACACCACCATGCCCCCGCGGCCCAACGCGCCGAACACGCCGATAGCGCCTACCGACGCGTGGCGCACGTCGTTGAGGAAATTGGGTGTTAGGGGTTGCGGCAGATAGAGCACCATCATCACCACAAACACAAAGGCCAAAAAAGCCCAAAAACGCGGGGGGAAGGCGCGCCAGCTGCTGCCCTTGGTCGTTGCAGCCGCTACGGCCGCGGTGGGCTGCGGCCGAATGAAGAAGACCAACGCCACCGAAAGCACGAACAACGAAGCCGCGAAGCGGTACACTTCGCCCAGTCCTAACATCTCACCTAAATAGCCACCCGCCAGCGCGCCCAGCACCGCGCCGGTGTTGAAGGTGGCCGAAATGGTGGTCAGCGCCCGCGGCACACTCCACTGCCCGCGCGCTGCGGTGACGTAACTGTTGAGCGGTGCGATGACGAACGCCGAAAAAAAGTAAAGCAGCATCCCGACCACGAACATGGCCAGCGACGAAGCCAGCGCCATGATCCAGGCTGCGGTGAGGCCGGTAAGCCACGAAGCCCACATCACCGGCCGACGGCCAAATTTATCGGCTGCCAGCCCGGCAGCAATGTGCGAAAAACTGAGCACCAACCCGCTCGCGCCCATGATCGCACCAATAGCTTTGGGCGAGGCGCCCAATTGCTGCAAATAGAGGGGCTGGAAATAAAAGAAAAGCCCCTCGCCGATGCCCCACACGAACAGCGAAACGGCCAAAATGCGCAGGTCGCGGCTCATTCCTGTGCTCCGTTTTCCAAATGGGCAATGAAGGCCGCGGTTTCGCGGTAGACCTGGTCGCGGGCCGCATCCAAAGTAATCACGTGGCTGCTGTTTTCCACCCACACCAGCCGCTTCTGCGGGCTGCCCAACGCGGCAAAGATGGCTTCCGCGTTGGATGGCAGCACGAAATCATCATTGACCGAGTGCATCACCAGCGCGGGTACGGTAATGCGCGGCAGGGCTTGGTGCAGTTCATGAAGCAGAATTTCCAACTCGAACACGCTGCGCACCGGAATGACCGGGTAAGCCACCCGCCCCACAAACCCTTCGGGGGAAAAGACCTTGCCCGGCTTTTTGGGCACCAAGGGCCGAAAAATCGCCCAGAACCGTTCGCGCCAGGGGACGCGAATTTCATACGGTGCGGCCATGCTGACCACGCCCTGCGCGGGCAAGTAAGAGGCCAGCAGCAGGGCGATGACGCCGCCCATGGAAAGCCCGCCCACTACGATGCGCTCGAAACCCGCGCTGCGCAGCAGGTGCCATCCATCCTCGGCAGAGGCTACCCAATCTTCCCAACGCATGTGCGCCATATCGCCGGGGGTGGTGGCGTGGCCGGCCAGCCGCACACCCAAAACGGTGTACCCTTGCGCGTGCAGATACTGCCCCAGGCCGCGCATTTCTTGCGGCGAGGCCGTAAAGCCGTGGATGAGCAGGCAAGCGGTTGCGTTGCCGGGGAAGAAAAAAGGCTCCCCGCCCGAAAGGACGAGCCGTTGCATGGGGGTTCTCCTAAGCGTGTTGCGAGGGTAGGATAGCATAAAACGGGGAATTTGCAAGGGTTGGTCTGAAAGAAAAAGGGGGAACGGGCCGCGGCTGCGCCGTCATGGCAACAGTTCATCCGAAAGGGAATAGACCACCATTGGCCCAGGTAGTCACAGACTGCTGAGGTTGAACGGATACCTTTCGTTTTCCCCCGGAGGCGAGGCTTCGGATGCCCGGTGGGGCGAGGTTCAGGCCGCGGTCCCCCTCACAACGCCCACCCCTCGCCCGCGCTGGCTTCCCACTGCTGGCGGTAGGCGGCCTCGGCCCAGCGTTCGGGGCGGAAGGCCGCGGCGTAGGGCGGCAATGCTTCGCCGGTGAGGTGGGCGGCCAGCAGGTCGGCCGCGCCCTGCGAGCCCATGATGCCAAAGCCCGAAAGCGCGCCGACCACGTACGCGCCTTCCACGGCCAACGGTCCCACCACCGGGCGGTTGTCGGGCATTTTGACGTAGTAGCCGCCGTCCACCACGGGGCGGGGCAGGCGCTGCAGATAAGGCCGCATGGCGGGCAGCATGGTGCTCAGCCCGCGCAGCACCACTTCGGGGTAAAACGGGTCGTCGGGCACGGGGAAGCGGGCGGTTTCCAGCGGCAGGGCGTTGTATTCCCACAGGCCGATGACCATGCGGCTGCCGCCTTCCCCCTCGGGGCGGGTGTGCACTCCGCCGGGGAACTCGTCCAGCAGGAAAGCCGCCTCGGAGTCGGCGGCTAAGGCAGCGCGCTCGTCGGCGCGCCACGGCAGGCGCTGGGGGTCGCTCCAGATGAGCAGGGGCGCGTCCCGGGGCACGGCTTCCAACCGGTCGTCGAAGGCCACCTTCAGGTGCCGCTCGTACACCACGGGCAGATCCACGCCCAAGGCCGCCGCGCTTTCCCGCAAGAAGGGGCCGACGGCAAGCACCAACGCGGCCGTAGGCACCCGCTCGCCCGTGCTCAGGGAAACCGCTTCCACCCGCCCGCGGCGCACTTCTGCGCCCGTGTAGCGCGCCTGCACCAAGCGCACGCCGCGGGCTTCTTCCAGCAGCAGGGTGCCGTAGGTGTGCGCGCTCAGCCACCCCGCGCGGCGGACGTGCAGCGCGGCCACCGCCCGCGGGCTGACATAGGGGAAGGCGCGGCGCACGGCGTCGCCCAAAAGCAGGTCGGCCCCGTCGGGCTGGCCGTGGAAGCCGCGGGCTGCCGCGGGGCGGTAGGTTTCAGGGGTGGGATGTTCCCGCAGGGGGCCGGCGCCAAAGGCTTTGGCTGCGGCCGCGGCCCGCCGCCAGGCTTCCACCCGCTCGCGTTCGGCGGTGAGGAACAGGTAGCCGCGGCGGTTGAGCAGAAAGCGGTTGCCGTGCGCGTCGGCTAAGGCTTCCAGCAGGTCAATGCTGCGGTTCATCAGCCCAACCATCGCGCCGTCGGGGCCGGGCCACCAGTTGCGGTAGGCTTCGGTGGATTTGTCGCTGGTTAGCGAAAGGGGCGGGCGCGAGTCCACCAGCAGGACATCGCGCACGCCCCTTTTCACGGTGAGGTGGTAGGCCGTTGCCACGCCGGCGATGCCCGCGCCGACGATGACGATGCTGGGGGAGCGGTGTAAGTTGGCCATAAGCGCCGTTGTCGGTCTGTGTTTTGCGTGCAGGGGGGATTGCAAGGCACGCCCTTCGACTTCGCACCCTTCGGGTGCTCCGCTCAGGACGTGTCTTGCTTCGCGCTGAGCGGAGCGACCATCGGGAGCGTAGTCGAAGCGCGCTTTTCACGCGCTTTCGGCGCTCCGCGCAGGGCGTGCCTTGCTTCGCGCTGAGCGGAGCGACCATCGGGAGCGTAGTCGAAGCGCGCTTTTCCATTTGCGCGCTTTCGGCGCTCCCCTCAGGGCGTGTTTTGCTTCGCGCGGAGCGGAGCGACCATCGGGAACGCAGTCGAAGCGCGCTTTTCCATTTACGCGCTTTCGGTGCTCCGCTCAGGACGTGTCTTGCTTCGCGCTGAGCGGAGCGACCATCGGGAGCGTAGTCGAAGCGCGCTTTTCCATTTGCGCGCTTTCGGCGCTCCCCTCAGGGCGTGTTTTGCTTCGCGCTGAGCGGAGCGACCATCGGGAGCG
>JALUDX010000143.1:28200-31730 GCA_027053355.1 Anaerolineales bacterium
CTTGCTTCGCGCTGAGCGGAGCGACCATCGGGAGCGTAGTCGAAGCGCGCTTTTCCATTTGCGCGCTTTCGGCGCTCCCCTCAGGGCGTGTTTTGCTTCGCGCTGAGCGGAGCGACCATCGGGAGCGCAGTCGAAGCGCACTTTTCCATTCACGCGCTTTCGGCGCTCCCCTCAGGGCGCGCCTTGCTTCGCGCTGAGCGGAGCGACCATCGGGAGCGTAGTCGAAGCGCGCTTTTCCATTTACGCGCTTTCGGTGCTCCGCTCAGGATGTGCCTTGCTTTGCGCTGAGCGGAGCGACCATCGGGAGCGTAGTCAAAGCGCACTTTTCCATTTACGCGCTTTCGGTGCTCCGCTCAGGATGTGCCTTGCTTTGCGCTGAGCGGAGCGACCATCGGGAGCGTAGTCAAAGCGCACTTTTCCGGCACTCACTCAGGGCGCTCCCTTACTGCCCCATTCCGCTTACGCTGCTCGCGGCGACGGCGCTCTTCGGTGACCAACTGATGCAGTGCCTCAAAATCGCCGCGAATCAGCGCCTCTTTCTTTGCCCGCCGCCAGCCTTTGATTTGGCGCTCCAACTGGAGGGCGTCTTCATAGGTAGGGACTTCCTCTGCCCAAGCCAATTTCACAGGCCGACGGGTATAGGTGTAGGCACGAGGGTCTGCGCCTTCCTGATGTTCCTGCAAACGGCGTTCAAGATCGGTTGTTACGCCGGTGTAGTAACTGCCATCCGCGCAAAGGAGAATGTACACGTAAGGCATAATCACAATCTGAAGTGCTAGGCGAGCGTCCTTCGACTTCGCACCCTGCGGGTGCTCCGCTCAGGACGCGCCTTTTCGCACCCTGCGGGTGCTCCGCTCAGGACGCGCCTTTTCGCACCCTGCGGGTGCTCCGCTCAGGACGCTGGCCATTCCTGCCCAAAGCCATATCCAACGCCCTGAGCGGAGGGCTGAGCGCAGCGAAGCCCGCAGTCGAAGGGCGGGCGTGGGCGAAATCTCTCAGGAAGCCAAAATCCCTATCTGCACAAAGGACACGTAAGGCGTAATCACAATCTGAAGTGCTAGGCGAGCGTCCTTCGACTCCGCACCCTTCGGGTGCTCCGCTCAGGACGCTCCTTTTCGCACCCTGCGGGTGCCCCCGCTCAGGACGCTCCTTTCCGCACCCTGCGGGCGCTCCGCTCAGGACGCTGGTCATTCCTGCCCAAAGCCATATTCAACGCCCTGAGCGGAGGGCTGAGCGCAGCGAAGCCCGCAGTCGAAGGGCGGGCGTGGGCGAAACCTCTCAGGAAGCCAAAATCTCCCGCAGCGCCGCCAGCAGCAGTGCCACGTTTTCGCGGCGGCTGCTGAAACCCATCAGGCCGATGCGCCAGATTTTCCCCTTCAGCGGGCCAAAGCCGCCCGCGATTTCAATGTTGTACTCGTTCAGCAGGCGGCGGCGCACCGCGGCTTCGTCCACGCCCTCGGGCACCAACGGCGTGGTAAGGGTGGGCAGGCGGTGTTCCGCAGGCACGAACATTTCGATGCCCATCGCCTGCAAGCCTTCCCACAGCAGCACCGCATTCTCGCGGTGGCGGCGGAAGCGGGCGTCCAGCCCCTCTTCGGCCACCAGGCGCAGGCCTTCCCGCAGGGCGTAGTTCATGCTGATGGGCGCGGTGTGGTGGTAGGTGCGCTCGCTGCCCCAGTATTTTTCCACCAGCGAAAGGTCGAGATACCAGTTCGCCACCGGCGTGCTGCGGGAATGCAGCACCGCGAGGGCGCGCTCGGAAACCGTCAGCGGCGCAAGGCCGGGCGGCACGGAAAGGCACTTCTGGGTGCCGCTGTAGGCGACATCCACACCCCAGGCGTCGATTTCCACCGGCACGCCGCCCAACGAGGAAACCGTATCCAGCACCAGCAGCGCGCCGTGGTCGTGGGCCGCGGCGGCAATTTCCCGGATGTGGGGCTGCAGCGCGCCGGTGGAGGTTTCCGCATGGACGAGGGCAAGCAGTTTGTACTTCCGCCGCCGCAGCGCCATTTTGATTTCGTCGGGGTCGAACACCTCGCCCCACGGGCGCTCTAAGGTGTCCACTTCCGCGCCGTAACGGGAAGCCATGTCGGCCAGGCGGATGCCGAAGTAGCCGTTGATGGCAATGAGCACCGCCTCGCCGGGTTCGATGAAGTTGCACAGCGAGGCTTCCATGCCCGCGCTGCCCGTGCCGGAAACCGGGATGGTGACACGGTTCTCGGTCTGGAAGATATAGCGCAGGAGTGCCTGGACATCGTTCATGATGGCGAGGAAGTCGGGGTCAAGATGCCCGACGAGGGGCATGGACAGCGCGCTCAGCACGCGCGGATGCACCATACTGGGGCCGGGCCCCAGCAGGATGCGAGGGTGGGGGTTGAGGGAGGGGTAGGGGTTCATGGGGTTTTTGGGGGATGAGGGATTTGGGATGCGGGAAAAAGAACCGCAGATTACACAGATCACGCAGAAATCATCGGCGAAATCTGCGTAATCTGTGGTTTATTTCCGCAGCGCCTGGATGGCTTCCACGGCCTCGGGGTTGACTAAGGCACTGGTATCGCCCACGGGCTCGCCGATGTAGGCGGCGCGGACGATGCGGCGCATCACCTTGGCGTTGCGGGTCTTGGGCAGGTCGGGCACGAATTCTATCGCTTTGGGGGCAAGGGCTTTACCCAACGCCTCTATCAGGCGGGCGCGCAGTTCGGCGCGCAGGTCGTCGCTCGGTTCCACACTCGCGCGCAGCACGCAAAACACCACCAACGCCTGCCCTTTCACCGGATCGGGGACGCCCACCGCGGCGGCTTCCACCACGTCGGGATGCGCCACCACCGCGCTTTCGGCTTCCGCCGGGCCGAGGCGCTTGCCCGCCACCTTGATGGTGTCGTCGGAGCGCCCGAGGATGTACCACATGCCGTCTTCGTCAATCAGGGCAAAATCGCCGTGCACCCAGACGTTCGGCCAGCGCGACCAGTAGGTGCGGATGTAGCGGTCGGGGTCTTTCCAGAAGCCGCGGGTCATGCCCACCCACGGGGCTTTGATGACCAGTTCGCCCACCTGGTTGCGGACAGGCTGGCCGTTTTCGTCAAACACATCCGCGGCCATGCCGGGGCACGCCGCGGAAAACGCACACGGCTTGAGGGGCAGCACCGGGTTGCCCATCACAATGCCGCCGGAAATTTCGGTGCCGCCGGAGTAGTTGATGATGGGGCGCTTGCCCTCGCCGACTTCCTTGAAAAGCCACATCCACGGGTCGGGGTTCCACGGCTCGCCAGTAGAGCCAAAGAAGCGCAGGCTGGAAAGGTCGTGCTTTTTGACCGGCTCCAGCCCTTCGGGCATGATGGCGCGGACGTAGGTGGGGGAAAGCCCCAGGTGGGTGACGCCGTGGCGTTCCACTAACGCCCACACGCGGTCCACTTCGGGGTAGTTGGGCGCGCCGTCGTACATGAAGAAAGCCGCGCCCAAAGCCAGCGCGCCGTACACCAGCCACGGCCCCATCATCCAGCCCATGTCGGTCATCCACCAGATCAGGTCGC
>JALUDX010000144.1 GCA_027053355.1 Anaerolineales bacterium
CGCCCACCTCGGCCCCGCCGCCACCCCAAGGGAGCGCGGGCACCTATCGCTACGGCTTTGAAAAGGATGCTGCTGGCTGGCAACTGGGCAAATCCTGGCAGCGTGCCGCCCTTTCCGGCGGCGGTTACGGGCTGCGCAGCAAGGGCGAGGGCACGGCTCAGGCCCCTGTGAGCGGGAAGATCACCTACGTCAAGTACCGCTTCGCCCTGGATCCGTTAGGCGGTAGCCTGAGCGCCAGCATCCTTTCCGCCTCAGGGCAACAAAACACCCTGGAAATCGGCGCCCGCGGGGTGTGTTACTTCCAGTATCCCCCACCCGATGGCAGCGGGATTGAACATTGCATCTACGGCCACTACCCCGTGCTTCCCGGCCGGTTCTACACCGTGGAAATCTACCTCGGCGACGCCTCCATTGACATTTTCATCAACGGCGAGCCCGTGGTGGGCACCGACCTGACCACCCCCATCCCTGAAGAGCGCGCCTTCGCTTTCACCTCGTCCAACACCACGCAAGATCAGGGCGCTACAGTGGACGACGTGGAAATCCGCATGGGCGAGGCCGCGCAGCCGCCTGCCAAAGCGCGTTCTCCCTTCTCGTGGCAGCCCGGGCCCGATGTTGGGCCTTTCGTCAACGGCGTGGCCATCAAGCCCTTCACCCTGAGCGGCAACCAGTCCATCACCCTGCGCAGCGGGCGCTACATGGCCTTCGGCGACATCACCCTCAAGGACAACGCCAGCCTGATCATTGAGAAGGACGCCATCCTTTACACCAGCGACGTGTATCTCCGGGATAACGCCAGCCTCACCGTCAACGGCGGCTATCTCTACCCCACGGGGCGTGTCATCACGGAAGACACCATGCCGGCGGGCGCCAGTATGCCCCAGATGCTGGGCGCGGTGTACGCCGAGGATAACGCCACCGTGACCGTTCACAACGCCAAAGTGGGGTTGCATTTCATGGATGCCATGGGCCAATCCCATCTGGAAATCAAGGACAGCCGTTTCTACACCCCCGGCGGCGGCATGGTGACGCCCTACGGCTCGGCCACCATCCTGGTGGAAAACACCACCTTAGGCGCCATCACCCTGCCCATCCCTCCAAAAGCCACCTTCAAAGCCCACGGCCTGAAGCCCGGCCACTTCGCCAACCTCAACTTGGCCAAGGACATGAGCATTTCAGGCGTCCAATACAACATCATCCTGAAAAATGTGGACATTGTGCCCGACACTTTGCCCAGCGGCCACGCCTCAGATGCCTCGGAGCGCGGCTGGGAACTGGAAGTGGCCGAGGGCGCCCATGTGGAACTCACCGACTCCGAACTGCGCAAACTCACCTTCCAGATCCCCGGTTCGGGCGCGCCCCTTACTTTCAGCAACCTGGTGGTTGGCAAGCCGGTGAACGCCACCGTAGGGCCGGTGACGCTGAAGCACACCACCATCCGCGGCCAGTGGGGCTTCTACATCCATGGCAACCGCCAGGTGACCATTGAAGACAGCGACGGCATCTGGCCCCTGCCCTACGACAACGCGCAGGTTACCATCAAGAACACCCGCGTCAACGAATTTGACCCGCGGCAGTACACGGGCACCATCACCTTTGAGAACGTGCGCTGGCACGGGCCGGGCGAGATCATCATGGACTGCCACTTCACCATGCGGGGCACCATTGACATGAAAGTGCCCACCTTGGGCTGGGAAAATTCTTCGGTGACGCGCGAATACCTCATCCGGGTGCGGGACGCTTCGGGCAACCCCGCGGCGGGCGTCACCCTGACCCTGACGCGCGGCGCCGAGACGGTCACGGCCACCACCGACGCCCAGGGCGAAGCCCGCGTGAACCTGAAGTACGACGATAGCAACTACACGCAGGCGTGGACACTGACCACCAGCCAAGGCAAGTCGCTGAAAATTACTTTTTACACCAGCACGCCGGTGGTGATTTCGCCGTAGCGCTTTCCATGCCCCCACCTTGCTCCCTTTTGGCGGTCGGGACGGCTTTCATGCGCCGTTCCGACCGTGTGTTTTTCTCCACACCGGCCACTTTTCACTGTCAGAGGCTCTTCAAATGCCACAAAGAAGCATCTTTGGCACGACCTTCGGGCTGGAAGTTTTCCAGCACGGGGAAGATGCGCTCGCGGATGCCATCGCGCACCTGCCGGAAGACCTCCAGCCGCGCTTCAAGGGTGCCGGTAGCCGCGGCGGGGTCGGGGAAACCCACATGCAGCCGCCGCCCTTTGCCCAGCCAAACGGGACAGTTTTGGGCAGCATCATCGCACACCGTGATGACCACGTCAAATGCCTCACCGCGGTACACGTCAACGTGCTTGGAAGTCTGCCCCGCGATGTCCACCCCGATTTCGGCCAGCGCTTCAACGGCCAGCGGATGCACGTAGCCCGCTGGTTGGGTGCCCGCGGAGAAGGCTTCCCATCGCTCGCCGAGGAAAGCATTGCCCAACCCTTCGGCCATCTGGCTGCGGGCTGAATTGCCGGTGCAGAGAAAGAGGACGCGGTGTTTGGTTGTCACAAGTTCATCTCCTGAAAAACACACGGAGCGGAAGACAGGCCGCCGCTCCGCGCTGAAATGATACGGTTGTTGAGTCAAGCCTGCTTCAATTTTACGGCCACACTTTCTGGCCGTGGCATTCCATCTGGTGCAGTCGGGCAAAGACCTTGTCGCGCACAGCGGGGGGCAAAGTAGCGTAGCCCAGGTCGGCGGCTTTCTTGGCCGCGGCTTTGTCGGTCAGCGCCCACTTGATGTAATCTACCAGTGCCTTGGCTTTGGCGCAATCTTCGTAGTTCTTCATGTGCACGATGAGGTAGGTGTAGCCCATGATCGGCCAGGAATTTTTGCCCGGCGCGTTCACGATTTTGGCGGTCAGGCGCTCGTCAAAGGCGTTGGCGAAAGCGGCCATCGCGTCCTGCATGGTTTCCGCGTTGGCTTCCACCGTGTTGCCCGCGGCGTTCACCAGTTTTGCCATGGGGATGGCGTTGCTCTTGGCATAAGCCAGTTCCACATAGCCGATGCTGTAAGGCGTGGACTGCACGGCCTGAGCCACGCCGGGGTTGCCCTTGCCGCCCACGCCGTGCCCGGCAGCGTCGGTAGGCCATTCTACGGCCTTGCCCACGCCCACCTGCGTTTTCCAGGCAGGGTCTACCGCCGCAAGGTAGGAGGTGAAAATTTCCGTGGTGCCGGAGCCGTCGGAGCGGTGCGCCACCGTGATGGTCTGGTCGGGCAGGGTCACGCCCGGGTTGAGTTTGGCGATTGCGGGGTCATTCCATTTGGTGATTTTGCCCATGAAAATGCCCACCATGGCGGGGCCATCCAGCACCAGCCCCTTGACGTTGGGCAGGTTGTACACCGGCACCACCGCGCCTGCCACCATGGGCAGCATTTGCAGGTCGGGCATTTTCTTGTATTGCGCCTCGCTCAGCAGGGAATCCGACCCCGCGAAGTCCACCGTGCCGTCCATGATGGCCTTCTGCCCGCCGCCAGAGCCGATGCCCTGGTAGTTGATGGTGACGTCGGGCTGCACGGCTTTGTACATCTGAATCCACTCGTTGTAGACCGGCAAGGGGAAAGTGGCGCCTGCGCCGTTGAGCACGATGGGCCCGGCCTGGCCGTTGGTGCCGCCGCTGCTCTGAGTCGGTGCTGCTTTGCCGCCGCCGCATGCTGCTAACGCCAGCACGAGAACGGCCAGCAAGACGAACAAAAATGATTTACGCATTTCTCCTCCAAAGGTTTTGAGGTTTTGATTTCTTCGCAACAATGTTAGCACAGCAAAGTTAACAAGGGGATAAAACGAGGCTAACATCAGGTTAACGTTGCCCGCCGTTCCTGCCTTCTGACCTCGCGGCAGGCTCACTTCCTCTATGGTAGAATACCAGCGAGGAGGTGCACCATGACCCCAGAAGAGGCTTTGCCCCGGCCGAACGAAACCCCTGAAATTCCTCAGGAAACCACCGCCCCGCAGCCCCCACAGGCTTCCCCCACGCCGGAAGCCGCGGGCGGCCTGGGTTCCACCCCGGTCGAGGAAACCGGCGCCTACACACCGCCGGAGGACAAGCCCCCCAGCAAAGCGCGGCGCTTTCTGCGCCGTGTGTTCCGCTGGGTGATCGGCCTGCTCATCGTGTTTGGGGTGGGATTTTCTGCTGCCTTGTGGTTGTTCTATCGGCCAGCCCGGCAGCAGGCGCAGCAAGCAACAGCCCAGGCGCAGCAGGCGCGAAAGCAGGCGCAAGACCTGCAGGCTCAAGTCGCGCTGCTGCAAAAACAAAACAGCACATTGCAAAAAAGCGTGACCGAGCAAACCCAAGCGATGCGCACCGCGGCCAGCCGCTGGGCGTTGGCCGAGGCTCAGGCCAACGCGTGCGCGGCGCGCCTGGCCCTCCAAAAGGGCGACACCACAGGCGCTCAACTGTACACCGAGCGGCTCCAAACCGCGTTGCAGGCGCTCAAGGCCAACGTGCCCGCCGCGCAGCAGCCAGGGGTAGAAGCCATGTTAAGCGATCTGCAAGACCTCAGAGCACGCCTTGATTCCCCGAATTACGCCGCCCGGCAATTACGGGTGATTCAAGAACACCTGGACACCCTCGACAAACTGCTTTTTGGCGGGTAGTAACGGTTCAGCCTTGGGAAAATAAGCCACGGATAAACGCGGATGATGACGGATAGCCGCGGATTTGGGGGCGCCAAAGCGCAAAAACGCGGAGAAGGCCAAGGCGCAGAGAGGAACGCCAAACCGGCCTCCAATCGTCCCAGTCCCTCGGCACCCCAACCCCTCCTGCCTTCTGTGTTCTCGGCGCCTTCTCTGTGTCTTCTGTGTTTTCCCGTCTGCGTCTTTGAGATTTCTCTGTTGTTTGCGCTGAACAGTTACAGCGGGTAAAGCGCCCACCGCGCAACGCTCACGCTCAAGCCGCCGGCGACGATGTCCCCAGCGGCTTGACGCGCCGGGGCGCGCGCCCAAAGCGCGGGGCTCAGAAAAACAGGGGAAACTTCTGGGGGTTGATCTCGTGGAACATGCGGTACACCTTGAAGAAGACCTCTTCCACATTAGGCTTGGAGAAGTAGTCGCCGTCGAAGCCGTAGGCCGGGCGGTGTTCCTTGGCGGGAATGGTGAGGGGCGGGGCGTCAAGCCACTCAAAGCCGCCCTGGGTTTCCAGCACTTCCCGCATCATGAAGGCGGTGGTGCCGCCGGGCACGTCTTCATCCGCGAACACGATGCGGTTGGTCTTCTTCAGCGATTCCAGAATCAGCCCGTGGCGGTCGAAGGGCAGCAGGGATTGGACGTCGATTACTTCGGCGTCGATGCCCACGTCGGCCAGGCGGTTGGCGGCTTCCATCACGATGCGGCACATCGCGCCGTAGGTCACAATGGTGACGTCCTTGCCCGCACGCAGCACTTCGGGCACGCCCAAAGGCACGGTGAACTCACCCAGGTTGTCAGGCAGGCGCTCTTTCAGGCGGTAGCCGTTGAGCACTTCGATGACCAGGGCGGGGTCGGGGCTTTCGGCTTTCAGCAGAGTGTTGTAGAAGCCCGCGGCACGGGTCATGTCGCGCGGCACCAAAACGTGCATTCCCCGCAGCAGGTCGAGCAGGCTGGAAGTCAGCGAGCCGGAATGCCACACGCCCACCAACCGGTGGCCCCGGGTGCGGATGATGACCGGCGCAATCTGCCCGCCCGCGGTGCGCCAGAGCATGGTCGCCAAATCATCCGAGGTGATTTGCAGCGCGTAGAGAAAGTAGTCCAGGTACTGAATTTCGGCAATCGGGCGCAGGCCGCGCACCGCCATGCCGATGGCCTGGCCGATGATAGTGGTTTCCCGAATGCCAGTGTCGGAAACCCGCAGTTCGCCGTATTTCGCCTGCAAGCCCTTGAAACCCTGGTTCACGCCGCCTAAGTAGCCCACATCTTCGCCGAAAGCGATCACGCGCGGGTCGCGGGCGAGGGCAATGTCAAAGAAGCGATTGAGCACCTGATGGCCGGGCACTTCGGGCGAGGTTTCGGAATACACCGGCGGCACTTCGGGCACGTGCAACGCGGAAGAAGGCCACGGGCTGTAAAGGTGCGAGCCGTAACGGCGGACGTTTTCTTCCTCGTGGTGCTGCCGCCAGCGGGCGAGCACCTGCTTGGCCGGGTTGGGGTCGTCTTTCAGCACCAAAAGCGCCTGCGCCGCGGCTTCCTGGATGTGCTTCCGCAGCACTAAGGGCTTCTTCGCCAGCAATTCCTGCTTGATTTTGTCTAACGCCGCCCGCTTTTCGTCGGAAACCGGCATCTCGTCCAGAATGTCGGCCAACGCCTGCGCCTCGTCGTGCATGGGCTGCACGAAAGCCTGGAAAGCGGCCTTCTGGATGCGCAGCACCTCGGCGTAATCTTCCTTTTCCATCGCCGTGAGTTCCTCGTCGGTGGCGATGCCCTGGGCGATGATCCACTCCCGGAATTTCCGGTTGCAGTCGTATTCCTCTTCCCAGGCCAGGCGCTCTTTGGATTTGTAGCGCTCGTGGCTGCCCGAAGTGGAATGCCCCTTGGGTTGGGTGAGTTCAATGACGTGGATGATGCTGGGGACGTGCTCCTCGCGGGCGAGTTTGGCTGCATCGTGGTAGGCGTCAACCAGGGCGGGGTAATCCCAGCCTTTGACGGTGAAGATTTCGTAGCCGGGCTTGCCGGGGCCTTCCCGCCGGAAGCCGGCCAGCACCGCGGAGAGGTTGTTCTTGGTGATCTGGTATTTGCCGGGCACGGAGATGCCGTAATCGTCGTCCCAAATGGAAATCACCGCCGGCGCCTGCAGCACGCCCACCGCGTTGACGGCTTCCCAGAACATGCCCTCGGCCGCGGCCGCGTTGCCGATGGTTGCCCAGGCCACCTCGTCGCCGTTGTGGGAAAACTGCGTCAGGTGCTTCAGTTCGGGTAGTTTGCGGTAGAGCACCGAAGCGTAGGCCAGCCCGGTCAGGCGGGGCATTTGCGAGCCGGTGGGGGAAACATCGCCCACGCTGTTGAAGCGCTCGGTTTGGGAACGCCACGTGCCGTCGGGGTTGAGCAGCGGGTAGCCGAGGTGGTTGTTCATGTTGCGCCCGCCGGTGGCGGGGTCGTAGGTGGTGTCCGCGTGGCCGTAGAGTTGGGCAAAGAAAATCTCCAGGGTGAGGAGGCCGACGGCCATCATGAAGGTCTGGTCGCGGTAATAGCCGGTGCGCCAGTCGCCGGGGCGGGCGGCGCGCGCCCATGCCAGTTGGGGCACTTCTTTACCATCGCCGAAAATGCCAAATTGCGCGTGGCCGATCATCACCTCACGGTGCGCCATCAGGCTGGCCTGACGGCTGCGGTAGGCCAGGCGGTAGTCGTCCAGAATCTCTTTGGCGGTCAGCGTGACATGCTTGAACTGGATGGTCTTGCTAAGATCAGGCATGGGGAGCCTCCGGGGAGTCGATGGATCAATTGGTCAATTGGTCAACTGGTTGATTGGTCAAATCTGCGCCAATCTGTGTAATCTGTGGATTTAAGCCGCCGAACGCCCGCAAAACGGGCGTTCGGTGAGGTTCAGATATGGATGGGCTGGCCTTCGGCCACGTGAGCGGCTTCCATAAGGACTTCGCTCAGCGTGGGGTGGGCGTGGACGTTGCGGGCAATTTCCGCGGGGGTAATCTCCATCAGGCGGGCTAAGGTGAGTTCGGGCAGCAGTTCGGTCACTTCGGGGCCAACCAGTTGCGCGCCTAACAGTTCGCCATCTTCAGCGTTGACCACCAGTTTGGCCCAGCCGGCGCTTTCGCCCAGCCCCAGGGCCTTGCCGTTGGCCTGGAAGGGGAAGCGGGCCACCTTGACCTCGTGGCCCCGCTCTTTTGCCTGGGCTTCGGTGAGGCCAAAGGCGGCCACCTGCGGGGTGGTGTAAACCGCCCGGGGCATGGCTTCGTAATCCAGTTTGACCGTTTCCACCCCGGCGATGTTTTCGGCGCACACAATGCCCTGCGCGGAGCCGACATGGGCTAACATCATCTTGCCGGTCACATCGCCAATGGCCCAAATGCCGGGGATGTTGGTGGCCATGCGGTCGTCGATTTCGATGGCGCCTTTGGGGGTAAGGCGGATGCCCAGATCTTCCAGCCCCAGCCCGGCGCTGTTGGGTTTGAAGCCGATGGCAACGAGCACCTGTTCGGCTCCCAAAGTATCGGCGCCCTTCTTGCCCTGCACTTTCACCTGCACGCCGTCGTCGGTGGGCTGGATGGCTTCCACTTTGGTGCCGGTGAGCACCTTGATGCCCCGCTTGGCGAAGGCTTTGCCCAGTTCGGTGCCCAGTTCGTGGTCTTCGGCGGGCAGCAGGGTGGGCAGCATTTCCACCACGGTGACGGGCACGCCGTAGGCGTTCCACACGGTGGCGAATTCCACACCGATGGGACCGCCGCCGATGATAATTGCCGATTTCGGCAGGCGTTCCTGTAAGATGGCGTGGCGGTAGGTGAGGATTTTCTCGCCGTCGGCTTCCACGCCCGGAATCATCGCCGGGCGCGCACCGGTGGCAACCACGATGTTGGCGGTGCGCAGGGTGGTTTCGCCTTCGGCGGTGCTCACCACCACTTCGGTGGGGGAAGCCACCCGCGCCGTGCCCATCACCACGTCGATTTTGTTTTTCTTCATCAAGAAGCCCACGCCTTTGGTGAGCCGCCCGGAGACTTTGCGGCTGCGCTTGACCGCGGCTTTGTAGTCCAGTTTCAGGTCGGAAAACGAGAAGCCGAATTCCTTGCCCTTCTTGCGCAGGGTGAAGGCAATTTCGGCGTTTTTGAGCAGGGCTTTGGAAGGCACACAGCCGACGTTCAGGCAGACACCGCCCAGCCATTCTTTGTCCACGATGGCGGTTTTCAGGCCGAGTTGCGCTGCCCGAATGGCGGAAACATAGCCCGCCGGGCCTGCGCCGATGATGACGACGTCGTAAAGTGCCATGGGGGTTCCTCCGGGAAATGCGGGGTGTGGGATGCGGGATGCGGGATGCGGGATGCGGTGCTACCGCCATCCCTCCAAAATCTCTACCACTTTGCCCAGGAACATATCGGCCACCGCGCCATCGACCACCCGGTGATCGAAGGACAGGCTGAGGTAAACCATCGGGCGGATGGCGATGCTGTCGTTGCCCAAGTCGTCAGTGACCACGATGGGGCGCTTTTTGATGGCGCCGGTGCCCATGATGGCGACGTTGGGCTGGTTGATGATGGGCGCGGCAAAGAGGGAGCCGGTCACACCGTGGTTGGTGACGCTGAAGGTGCTGCCGCCGATTTCGTCGGGGCGCAGTTTGCGGCTGCGGGCGCGCTCGGCCAAGTCGTTCACCGCGCGGGCAATGCCCAGCAGCGAAAGTTCGTCCGCATGGCGGATGACCGGCACGATGAGGCCGTCTTCGTCCAGCGAGACCGCCATGCCAATGTTGACTTCCTGGTGCCAGATCAGCCCTTCGTCGCTCCACGAAGTGTTGACCAGGGGGAAGGCGCGCAGCGCCTGAGCCGCGGCCGCGATGAAGTAGGCGGTGAAGGTCAGCCGCACGCCCGCCTGGGCGAACTCGGCTTTGTGCGCGGCGCGGTGGGCGGCCACGCGGGAAAGGTCGGCTTCCATCACGGTAACCGCGTGGGGCGCGGTGAACTTGGAGCGCACCATGTGCTCGGCGATGGACTTGCGCATCCGGTTGAGAGGCGCGATGGTGTCGCCCGGCAGCATGGGGGAAGGCGCAGGCTTTGCACCCGGCGGCGGGCCGACTGGCGCGGGGGCTGGCGGG
>JALUDX010000145.1 GCA_027053355.1 Anaerolineales bacterium
CGTCACCCATGGGCAGGCCGGGGTGGCCGGAGCGGGCGTTCTGGATCATATCTGCGGCCAAAAACCGCAGGGTTTTGATGGCCTTGTCTTGCAGTTCGTCGGTCATGGGAAACCTCCGTGAGGTGGTGTTGCGGTGGTGATGAGGCTATTGTACCGCGGAAGGGGAACCACAGATTACGCAGATTGTGCACAAATTATCCGCCGATTACACAAAGTTTCAAGTAATCCCGCCAACCGCTAACCGCCAACCGCCAACCGCCAACTGCCAACTGCCAACTGCCAACTGCCAACTGCCAACTGCCAACTGCCAACTGCCAACCGCCAATCGCTAATCGCTAATCGCTAATCGCTAATCGCTAATCGCTAATCGCAATAAAATCCGCCCCCAGGCAGAGGCGGCTCTATCGCCAGGCGGATGACAGGCGGCCGCGGGGATGCTAAAATGGGCGCAGGAGGCAAAAAATGACGCTGTTGGAAGCCGAAAACCTGACGGTAGAATACCCCGGCCCGGTGTTGGCGCTGGACGGCCTGAGCCTGACCCTGCAGAGCGGGGAGGTGGTGGGGCTGCTGGGCGCCAACGGCGCGGGCAAAACCACCCTCATCAAAGCCCTCTGCGGGCTGGTCATTCCCAAGCGCGGGGAAATCCGCTGGCACGTGCCAGAAGACCGCCGCCCGCGCGTCGGGGTGCTGCTGGAAGGCAGCCGCGCTTTTTACTGGAACCTCACCGGCTGGGAAAACGCCCAATACTTCGCCGCGCTCAAGGGCCTGCCCGAAGCCGACCTGCCGGCCCATCTGGAAGCCCTCTTCCGCCTGGTGGGCTTGTGGGAGGCACGCGACCGCGTCGCGGGCACCTACTCTTCGGGCATGAAGAAGCGCCTTTCCCTGCTGATTGCCCTCCTCGGCTCCCCTGACCTGCTCTTGCTGGACGAGCCGACGGCCGAACTGGACCGGGCTTCGGTGTATGAATTCGAAGCCTATCTGGAAAAGGTCGCCCGCCGCGGCACCGCGGTGCTTTGCGCCACCCACGTGCTTTCGTTCGCCTTCACGGTGTCCAGCCGAATGCTTTATCTGGAAAACGGCCGCCTGCGGCCGTGGGACTGGGCTCACCTGTTGGGGCGGCACCGCCGCGCCATTTTCCTGCTCGGCGGGGAAATGCCCTGCGCGGCCCGCGCCGAGTATGCTGACTATCTGCGCCCCTTGGGGGATGACCGCTGGCAACTGGAAGGCGAAACAGCCGATCCGCGGCTGTTTGCCACCCTTTCGTACCTGGTGAGCGAGGCGGGGCTGCACCTTTTGCAACTTCACGGAGTGGATTGACCATGTGGACCCGAACGGTTTTGCGCGCTGAAATGAAACGCACTTGGATCACCCTTTGGCGTTACCCGCTGGAAACGCTTTCCAGGGTGGTGACGATGGGCATTTTCGTGGTGGTGGCCTGGGTGGGGCTGCGGGCAGCGTTTTTTGCCAAGCAGGGAACTTTGGGCGCCAGCGCAGCCCTGCTCTGGCCGTTGGTGCTCACCGGCTTTGGGGTGCCCGCCGGTTATATAGAAGAGGACATCAAACTGGGCACCATTGAGCAACTGTACCTCAGCGCCCCCAGTATGCTTGGCCTGCTGCATGTACGCTACGCGGTGGCGTTTCTGGAAACCCTGCTGACGGTGGTGCCTTTGTGGGTGCTGGCTGGTTTCTACATGGGCTGGGCGACGGTGGGGCGCTGGCTGGCGGTGCAGGTAGTGCCATTAGGCATCAGCCTGTACGGGCTGGGGCTGGTGCTGGGCGGCTTGGCGCTGCGCGCCCGGCGGTTGGGAGAGTTGCTCAATGCGCTCTATTTCGTCCTGTTTGCCTTGGCCGTGGTCGCCTGGCCGCAAAAGGGCATCTGGCCGTGGGTGGGGCACTTCTTCCCCATGGTGGGCGTTTCAGCCACGCCCACCTGGCCAGCGGGGTGGTGGCTGCGGTATCTCGCCGCACTGCTCTACCTGCTGGCAGGCTCGTGGGCTTTCCGCCGGATGGAAGCCACGGCCAAACGCCGCGGCCTCATCGGCAGGTATTGAGGGTGGCGTACTTTTGGGGCAACGCTTCAGCCTTGAGGGGATCGGCCGCGGATGACGCGGAAGGCAACGGATAACGCAAAGGCGCAAAGGGAGCAAAGGCGCAAAGAGGTTAACGCAACGGTTTTCCCCGCGTCATTCCCAAAGCCCGATAGGGTTTCGTAGGGGCACAGCGGCGCTGCGCCCCTTTTTATGCGTGTGCGTGGTATTTTCGTAGGGGCGAACGGTCGTGCGCCCCTACAGGAACGCCGCACGCCAAAAGCGGGCGAGGCACGCCTCGCCCCTACCCTGCCGCCTTCTGGGTTTTCGGTGGTCTTTCTGTGTCTTCTGTGGTTCCCCCGCGCAGCGTCCAAAGGCACGGTTTCGCTGGTTTGTCCCTCGCCAATCCATTTGTGGTTGTAGTCGTTGCCCCCCGCATCTTTCACGAACTGGCCGTCGGTCATGTTGTAAACGTTCAGCAGGTAGTGGTCGTTGTTCTCAGGGCAACCGGTGCCCCAATCGCCCGGCGCTTGCCATTGTAAAGTTACCTGGCTTCCGGAAACCTGGCCGTTGTTGGGTGGATAAGTCAACGTCGCCGCGCCCGGATAGGTGGCCGTGCAAACCGGTGGCGGAGTGGGCGAAGGCGTGGGCGTTGGACTGCTCCCACCGCCACCGCCACCGCCACCGGTTTGCACGGCCACCTATCCGGGCGCGGCGACGTTGACT
>JALUDX010000146.1 GCA_027053355.1 Anaerolineales bacterium
GATTGTTGGCGGCCAGCAATGCGTCGAGGCTGATGCCGTAGAGGTTGGCGATGCCGAGATAGGTGTCGCCCTGGCGCACCGTGTGAACAATGGGCGTGGCCGTGGGCGCGGGGGTGGGCGTGGGGGTCCACGATTTGGCCTTGGCCGTGGCGGTCAGGCCATGGGCCACGGCGGTGTTCTGGCGGGCGATCTGCGCGGCCTGGGTTTGCCGCGCGTGCTGCTTGCTGGGGCCCAAGAACACCGCATATGCGGCGATCAGCGCCAGCCCCAAAACCAGAAAGAGCACCAGCACCCCTACTGCGATGAGAAAGGCTTTGTTGTTGCTGCGAGATTCCTCCGGCGCGGGCGCCAACACGCTCTCCTCACCATTTTCCCAGGCTGGCGACAAAGGGGTGTCTTCTTCCGGCTCGGAGGGGGTTTCTTCAAACAGATCATCGAATTCGTCCATGGGGCTTCCTCCAAAAAAAGGGGTTGCGGTACTGAAGGATTGGGGTAAATGGGGGCTTGGTTACTTGGTTGGTTGTTAGATGCCTTTTCTGTGCTTTGGTGTCTCTCTGCGCCTCTGGGGGTAAGGAGGTATTGCCTCGCCCTCGCCTTGCGCGGTTACGATGATTGCACCAAAATCTCTAAATTGGTCAAAGGGGCCATTAGCCGTTCACCGCTGGGCAAACGCACCTTTGCGCCCAAGGCGCGGGCGCCATTAGGCAACGTTACCCAGCCTGGGGGAAGCGAGACAACCACTGCAGTTTGCCCTCGGTGAGGCTCCCGGATCAAGCGCACCTGCACACCCGGCTCTAAGGTGGCGGCTTCGGGCGCCACTTGTTCTGGCTGGGCTTCTTCCGCGGGGATGAACACCACCGGCCGGCGGCCGGTGTAGGGGTCGGGCGTTTCGGCGACCACCGCGGCGCGGCGTTCTTCGCTGCTTTCTAAGAGGCGGAAGGCGGCGGCGTTCATTCCCCGGGCGGCAAAAGCATCCAGTACCACCAAAGGGAAAGACAAGCGCCCGCCCAAGGGCAACAAGCCGGGGTGCAACCCGCCAACGATCAGCCCGCGCAAGGGCAAGTTTTCGGCCGCGGTCAGTACTTCTTCGTCTTCGATCCGTCCGGTGACCAAGATTAGGCCGCGCATTTCGACGCCCAAATCTTCGACCTGCAATACCCGGTCGGCCGGCCCTAAGGTGTGCAGGGGCGCGTAACTCTGCTGGCCGTTGCCCCAGACGCCATCGATCAGCGCACCGGCCGCGCTGATTTCTACACCTTGTTCGGGCATGACCTTCGTTACCACGCCAGGGATGCCTGCTTTCAGTTCCCAGGGCTGAGCGTACACCTGAAGCAAAATCTGCCCTTCGCTGATGGCAACGATTTTGCCGTCTTCAGGGGCGTAAACCACTTTACTCAACAATCCTTTCTTTTCGGCTAAAGCCTCGCCCCGGGAAACTGTTTCGCCTACCCGGCAGGTTATCCATTCCTCTGCGGCGGCCCGCGGCACGCCTAACGCCTGGGCAACATCCAACACCCGGTAGCGTGCCTCTAACAGGGTTTCGGCTACCACGGTAGAGGTTTTGACCCTTTGCCCTTGGTTGACCACTACTCGTCCAGGCCGAGGCAACAGCCGACGGTAATGAAAGGTGGTCAGGGGTATTACTCGAACGACCGTTCGCACGATGGGCATGGGGTTATCCTCCGGGTTTTTGCAAGTTTCATGCCATATCACCGTAGGGCTTTGAGCCAGCGCTGCTGCAGTTCAAATCGTTGCTCTGGCTGAGGGGGAAGGCGCGTTGGCCGTCCGCGAGCGTCGATGACCAGCCCTAAGCGGCTGCCGTGCACCATCACCACCCCGCGACGGCCAGGCCCAAAACCGGCATCCGCACCCCGCTGGGGGCGCACCACCACCTTGGCCTTTTGCCCCGGTCGCAGAGGCACGGTTAGCAGAGTGCCGGTGTGGACGTCAATGTCTCGTTCTGCACCGGCAATTTCTACCCGCACCCGCGCCACGGTGGCGCCCCATCGTTTCACGCCATGCGCCACGGTAAGCACGGTGGCCAGGGGTTCGAAGTGGTGCGATTCCAGCATTTGCACAGCCAGGGGAGGGTTGGTTTCGGCGGCTGCGCCCAACATGGGGAACAAGGGGTGGCGGTCGAGCACAAAGGTGGTGACACCGTGAGGCTGTAGGCCGTCGAGCAAAGTCAGCAGGGCTTGCGCTGGCGAGGCGCTATGGGTGAGTAAATGCCCAGAGACCAAAATCGGTTCCGCGGGCGGCAGCCACCCCCGGCTCTGCTCGCGCGCTCGTGGAGGAATGTCCTTCCACGCACCGCGCAGCGCCCGGCGCAATATCAGCCGGGCAAAGGCCAGGGCTAAAGCCAACGCTTTTTCTGTGGCCGGGACACTGTGGGGGTACAGCGCCTTGTGATAGGCGTAAGCCAGCACTTCTTCGGCCTCGATGGGGAAGGGTACCCATCGCCTCACCTCGTCCACCGGGTGTGGCTCGCCTTCTAAGACGTTCGGGAGCACACTTCCGACCCCTAAATCGGCAAACACCCGCAGCATGGTTTCTTTCCCCCAGGCGCCGGTGAGAGTGACGCTTTCCGCTCCCAGGTCTACGGCCAACACACCTTTATTTTCGTCGTATGTGCGCCCTAAAAAGCGCACCATGCGCGCTAGGGCGTAGGAGGTGGGGTAAAAAACGACCCGGCCGCCGAGGTCGTCTAACCAGGCTTGCAAACCTGGGAGTTGCCGACCCCGCACTCGGCGAAAAACTTCCAGCAAGGTTTCTTGCGCGGGCGCCAGTTGCTCGTGCTCTAAAGTGGGGCGTAAATTGGGGGCCAGGTGTAAGGGGGCGAGGGCTTCTAACTGGCGTTGCACTTCGGCGTGCAAGCGCGAATTGCCAGCGTAAATCACTTCAGGCCGCTGCTGCGGGGGTATGAGTTCAAGTGCTAGCCGCACCGCGCGCACGCCGGCGAGTACCGCACGGGTGGCTCCGCCCTCTACGCCACCGACGATGAGCACTACGTCGGGCCGTGACTGCACCAACGCCTGCACTCGCCCGCCAGTATGCATTCGGTCGCCGAGGTGTAGTTGGGCTACCACGCTGCTGGGAATCTGGTGTGCCAGGCGCCGCGCGCTGTGCAAAGAAACGCCGCGCAGTACGCCCACCAATGCAGCGCGCAGCGGCGCGCCGGCTGAGAGGGTTAGCACTACTTGGTCTACCGCGGCGTGGTCGCTTTCTGAGAGGAGTACCCGCGCTTCAGTATCGAGCAGGGGTTGACCTGTGATCTGTTGCAGTTGTTCGGTCGCGGTGGTGAGCCCTTCCCGCAGGTCGTTGAGGGGCGCGGCCGCGGTGGTGGGGGCTATGCCCAGCGCTACCAGCCGATAGCGGCCTTCGACTACGTCAAACCAGGCTGCGCGGGTGTGGGCGTTGCCTACATCCACAGCCAGTAGATTATCGGCGTCTACCAGAGAAATGGTCATCGTGCCTCGTATCTAACGCAGGGTAAGGATGAACAACCAAAGGGATTGGGCGGTTTCGGCTAACGCGGCCGCGGCTGCCAAAAAGATACCGGCGAAGAGGGCGCCAAAGGTCACCGCAATAAACCCTTCGCCGATGCGCGCCAGTGCCTCGATCCAACCGCGGCGGCGGGGGCTGCGGCGGGGTTGCGGCCGCGCCCCAAAGTGAAAATAGGCCAACGTGGTCACTACGCCCAACAAAATTAACGACCCCGTGATGACAAACTCGCCCCACGACATGCCCCGGCCGCGCATCAGGCGGAAGTTGAACGCGTCCATCGTGGCTGCGCTCTGGGGGAAGAGGGTGCCCAGCACTGCACCGCCCACTGCCACGGCAGCCCCCGCGCCGACCAGGTAAGCCACGGCCACGTTTCCCCAGCGGCTTACTTTGCCCCGAAAGGCTTTGGTTAGCATCAGCAACACCAACAGCAAGGGAAGCAAAAGCAAAGGCTGCCGTAGCACCAACAAAGGCCGCAACAGCATGGGCCAGAGTACCTCGCGCAGCGCTATGGCTGCGGCATAGCCCGCGCTGGCTCCAATAAACAGCGCCATGACCCAGCGAAAAAGCACCCAATCGCGGAAAAAGAAGTAACTGAGCACGAACAGGGTGAGCGCAAAACCTACGAGTGTGCCGATTAAAGTGGTCATCGCGTCATGCCTCGTCCGCGGTATCGTCCAGTAACAGAGGTTGGCGAGGGTGGCGGCGTGCTTCCCACCAGCCCAAGAGCAAATTGTACAAGCCTGCTGCGGCCATGAGTGCTACCGCGGCCAGCACCACCCACGAATAGCCGTTCCAGACCAGCCAGGTGTAGGCAGAAACTTTCATTTCACGGGTAGCAGCGTAAGCCATGCCGCCCTCAAGGCCGGTGATTACCCCTGCCACCTGGCGGGGGGCGGTTTCGTAATACGGCTCCACCAAAGGCTCGGCCTGGGCGCTCACTACCATGAGTAGCGGCGTGCCTTGCCCCAGCAGGGGCTGCACCTGCTCCACCCACATGCGGGCCACCTCGGGGTCGTCGGTGCAGACCACCACCAAGTCGAAGTCAGCCGCGGTGTGGATGCGCGCTAACGCCGCGCCTGTCCACAGGGGATGCCCGGCTGCGTTGGTGGCAAAGAGTAGCCGGGGCAGCCGGGCAAATGTGTAAAGCCCTGCCGCGCCGCCGGGCACGTAGCCCAAGGTAGTCGCCGCGGTGTAGGGCCGGGGCAGCGAAGTAAGTAAGTTGTCGGCTAAGGCTGGGCCTAAGGGGTGTGTCGAAACCACCACCAAATGCGCCTTTTTGGCCTGCAAATCGGCCAGCAGCGGGCGCGCTGCGGCCGCCATTTCGGCGCTGAAGGCGGGGCTGTAATCTATCGCCAAAAGCACCGTGGCCTGCTGCGGCAGCCGCGCGACCACTGTTTGTGCGGCGCGCGCGGCCGGGAATGAACCCGGCAGCGCAGCCTGGCGGAAGGCCGGCGCGACCAACGGCAAAAACGCGGCCAGCAGCATCACCGCAGCCACTAACCACCGCAATATCCGTTGGGTGCCCGGCGTCCGGGGGTGCGATAACGCTTGGGGTGTGAACTCGTCGCGCACCAACTGTTCCAGAATGTCGATTTTCTTTTTGTGTTCTGGGCTGAGCGCCAGCCGCCCGCTTACCCAGGGTCGCTCTTCGGGGTTGAGCATGGCCGCGGTGAGGGGCGTCAACACACCCCGCAACCCGGCGAGGGGGCCCTGGGTTTCCATCGGGGTCTCTGCTTCCTCTTCGGGGGGCTCGGGTACGCTTTCTACCGGCCGCATGGCTTCTAACCACGAAGGCAACTCGGCCGGGGCTAAGGCCTCTTCCGCTTCGGGGGCTGCCTCTTCCGCCGCGGGGGTCTCAGCGCCAGCATCGGCAAAGGCCTCGGCCAGGGCTTCTTCTTCGGGCGTACCTTCCGGCCACGGCGCGGCCTCTGTGGGGGGAAGGGGCTCGGTCTGCTTCGCTTCGCCCAATGCTTCAGGCAACAGCGCGTTGGCCGCGAGTGCGGCCTCTTCTTCGGGCAGGAGCGCGTCGGTCTCGGCCGGCGCGCCTTCCTCTTCGGGCAAGGGCACGTCGATCTCACCCAGCAAGAGGTCTTCGCCCTCGGGTACGTCCGAAAGCAAGGCGTCGAGGCTGCTGAGGGGGTCTTCGGCTGCGGCGGACAGGTCGAAAATTTCTTCCCCCGCTTGGGGGTAACTGTCGGCCGTGGGCCTGGCCTTTGCGTCCACGGTCAGCGGTTTCAGACGCGCACCGCAATGGCGGCAGACTTCTTCTTCTGCCGGGTTGGGCTTGCCGCACATGGGGCAACGGATGGTTTCGCTCTGCTCATTCGCCATAAGGTCGGTCACTCCCCAAGAGAATGCGTAGGCCTGTGGCCACAGTGCCCAGGGCTACGCCTAACAAAATGCCGCGGGCGCCTGCCGCGGCGGGCACCTGAGCCAGCCAAGGGCGCAAGGTGTCACTGAGGAAGGGGATGGGCCCGATGCCTGGCAGCGCGGTGGCGCCTAAGAGGATGAGCATCGCGGTGGTCAGAAAGAGCACCGAAAATAGCCCTGGCCGGCGGCGCATCATTTGCAGGGCGGCGTAGATCAGGCTTACCGTGAGCACTCCCAACAGGGCCACGCCGATCGGCAAAATCAAGAAGCGGAACAAGCCGCGCACCGCCGCACTGTGTAGGGGGTACACCAGGCCGAGGACAAAACTGCCCCACAAGGCGATTAGCAATAGCCCGCTGGTTCCTGCTTCGTGGCGGTTGGTCAGCCGTACCCAATGGTGTTGGCTCAAGTTGAGCGCGGCGACGAACAGCGCCGCAGCGGCTAAAAATACAGCCCATTGCAACAACAGCAGGCGCAAATTGGTAAGGTAAGGCACCGGGAGAAAGTAGCCTAGCAGAATCACCCCGCCTACGCCGATGGCCACCGCGGTGGAAACGGGTGCTTTCATGGATGCCCTCCGACTAATTTGAACAGCGCACCGCCCACCATGAGCGCAATCAGCAGCCAACGGAACACGTCTTCGGCAATCAGGCTGGTGGCGTGTAAGCCGCCTGCGCCCAAATAGGCCGCCGCGGCAAAGGCTTCTTCGCCGATGAGCGGCTCTTCGGCCACCGCGTACAGCACAGCCTGGGCCAGCACGCTATCGCTGCCTGCGGCTACAAACTCGCCGCGCGCCGCAGCCTGGTCGGCGAGCAGAGCCACCTCGGGGCCAAAAGCGCCTAAGAAGAAATTGGCGGCGACGTTTTCAGTGGCGATGACTTCGCCGGCCCCCGCGGCGTAAGCAAAGGGGGTAAGGCCGGTCACCCGGGCGTCGGTGGGGCGGTAACGCTCTTCCCAATGGTGCGTTTCATAAGCGCTATGCAAGGTGCTACGGCTTAAAATGCCCAACGGCCCGGTGCCCGCGGTCACGATAGTGGGGCGGTCGCCGGCTGCGGTCATACTTACCAAGCGCTCTAACGCCCGCAGGCCGACCATACCCACGGCCATCTGCTGGTGCATCAGCAAGCCTCGCCCCAGCGAAACGTGCAGGCGCTGGCCCGACTCCACCGTGAGGAAGATGGCCTGCCGCAGCCGCCGCAACGCGTGCAAAGGCCGCAGGTCACGCCCTGGCCGGGGTACTTTGACCACTAGTCCCAGCAACATCACCGCCAAGAACAAGGCGACGCAAACCAGCCCGGCGATGTCGGTCAACCCTGTGGTCCAAGCAGTCATCTTTCATTCGCTCCTTCCGCGTGCAGGGCCTCCACTAAGCGCTGTCTTTGAGTGGGGTCGGCCAGCAGAGCGCTCAAAGCCTCGATCTTTTCCGCGGGAACCCAAGGCGAAAGCATGAACCCCCCACCGGCAAACAGCGCCGCGCCCAGCGGAGCGACCGGCTCCAGCGCCTCCAGGGCGATGGCCGCGGCGTGCGCCCACCCTCGTTGCTGCAGCCTGCGTGCCCAGGTCAAGTACGTGCGCGCCATGGTCACTCCTCCGACGTATCGGCATACCAAACACCCTTCCCCGCGGCTCTGGTCAGACGGCGAGGTGGGGGGCGCTGGTTTTTCGTTACTGCTCAGCCTGTGAACGGCGAATTTGCGCAATCTGCGGTTTCTCCTTGGCCGGCTGAGCAGATACGGTTTTTCAAAGTATAGCACATTTTTTGCACTCGCCTTTGCGGGAAGAAAGAAGCGCCTGCCAGCCGTAGCCGCAGCGCATGTGACCTTCGTGCTATAATCGTAACTGTTCAGCCTTGGGAAAATAGCCCGCGGATTTTAGGTCGCCAAGGCCGCCAAGGATGAACGCAAAGGCGCAGAGGAAACAGAGGCGCAGAGAGCGCAAAGAAAAAATTTCTGTGTTTTCTGTGGGTTTTCTGTGTCTTCTGTGTTTTTCGCCCAATCGGTGTAAATCTGTGCCAATCTGTGAAATCGGTGGATGTTTTTCTGCGGAATCTGCGAAATCTGCGGTTTCTTCTCGCCGCGGCTGAACAGTGACGTCAACCCCCCAGCCGGGAGCAGACGGTGGCTGCTGAAAAGCCAAAAATCGAAATCAAAGGTGTGCGCGACGGCCTGCTGATCACCGTGGGCGACCGGGGAGACTGGCCCGCGGCTCAAGATGCGTTGCTGGAGACCATCCTCGCCCGCAGCGAATTCTTCCGCGGCGCGCGCCTGGCGTTGGATGTCGGCCCTCGCCCCCTCAAAGCCGCGCCCTTGGGCCGCTTGCGCGACCGTCTGGCCGATTTGGGCGTCACCTTGTGGGCAGTGCTCAGCGAGTCGCCCAAAACCCAAGAGACCGCCCGCACCTTGGGCCTGGAAATTCACCTGGCGCGGCCGCGGCCTGGCCGGGTGGTGCGCCCCGTCGACACCCGCCCCCGGGGAGAAGAAGCCCTGCTGGTGCACCGCACCCTGCGCTCGGGGATGCGGGTAGAATTCGCCGGGCACGTGGTGGTTTTGGGCAACGTCCACGCCGGCGCCGAGGTGGTAGCCGCGGGCGACATCATCGTCTGGGGGCACCTGCGGGGCGTAGCCCACGCCGGTGCGCAGGGGAACGCGGCCGCCGTGGTCTGCGCGCTGGATCTTTCGCCCACCCAATTGCGCATTGCCGAGTACATTGCCACCGCGCCCCCCCGGCAAGGCCCGCCCGTGCCCGAAATGGCTGCCGTGCGCGACGGCCAGGTGGTGGCCGAGCCATGGACGCCCAAACTCAAATGACCCCAACGAGGAGCCTATGCCTGGAACCGTTTTGACCATTACCTCTGGCAAAGGCGGCGTGGGCAAGACCACCGCCACGGCCAACATCGCCGCCGCCTTAGCCCAATTGGGCAAAAAAGTGGTCTGCGTCGATGCCGACATCGGCCTGCGCAACCTGGACCTGATCCTCGGCCTGGAAAACCGCATCGTGTACGACCTGGTCGACGTCGTCGAAGGCCGCTGCCGCTTGCGGCAGGCCATGATTCGCGACAAGCGGCTGCCCAACCTGTTCCTCATCCCCGCGGCGCAGACGCGCGACAAAACCGCCATTTCGCCCACCGACATGGTGCACCTGTGCGACGACCTGCGGCAGGAATTCGATTGGATATTGATCGACTCGCCCGCGGGGATCGAACGCGGCTTCCGCAATGCCATCGCCCCGGCCGACCAGGTCGCGGTGGTCACCAACCCCGAAGTCTCCGCGGTGCGCGACGCCGACCGCATCATCGGGCTGATCGAAGCCGAAGAAAAAGGCCCTGCCCGCCTGCTGATCAACCGCCTCAACCCCGCGATGGTGCGCCAGGGCGATATGCTGGCCGTGGAAGATGTGCTCGACCTGCTGGCCATCGACCTGCTGGGCGTGGTGCCCGAAGACGACGCGGTGGTGGTCAACGCCAACCGCGGCACCCCCGTGGCCTTAGACGAAAAAAGCCGGGCGGGACAGGCCTTCCGCAATGTGGCTCGCCGGCTGCTGGGCGAAAACGTGCCGCTGCTGCCCTTGGAAGACGAAAGCGGCCTGCTGCAAAGGTTAAGCCGCCTGTTTGGCAGAGGAGATTGATATGGGCTGGTTCGACCGCCTCACGGGACGAGAAAAAAGCGCCCAAAAAGCCAAAGACCGCCTGCGCCTGGTGCTGATTCACGACCGCGCCGACCTTACCCCAGGGCAACTGGACGCGCTCAAAGACGAATTGATCGCTGTAATTTCCCGCTACATCGCCATCGAGCCCCAGTCGGTGGAGATTCAGTTCTCTCAGCACGGGCGCGAGCAATTCCTGGTGGCCAACATCCCCCTCCGCCCCCCGGCGCGGCGACGACGGTGAGCGATGAGCCGTTCGTACTGGGAACATTTCGATTTCGTGCTTTTGGGCCTGGTGGCCACGTTGGTCATCTTCGGCATTGCGGTTATCCGCTCGGCCATCGCCGGCAACGAAGTGCTGGCCGGGCTGGTGCAACGCCAGATCATTTACGCGCTCGTGGGGCTGGGCGTGATGCTCATTACCGCGATGATCGATTACCATTTCTGGAGCACGTTTGGCCGCTACCTGTATGTGGCGACCGTGCTCTTGCTGGCAGCCTTAGGCGTCATCGGTAAGGCGGCTTTCGGCTCTGCCCGCTGGATTGACATCGGCGTGTTTTTCATTCAGCCTTCCGAAATCGCCAAAATCGTCACCATTTTGGTGTTGGCCGACTTTTTCGCCCGCCACCGCGAACAAATCCACGAATTGCGCTGGGTCGCGGTCAGTTTTGCCCTCACCATGGGCATGGTGGTGTGGATTTTGCTCCAGCCCGACTTGAGCACGTCCATCACCGTGTTGGTCATCTGGTTTGGGATGCTCTGGGCCACAGGCCTGACGTGGAAGCATCTGGCGCTGTTTGGCGTGTTGGGGCTGATTTCGCCCTTTGTGGCCTGGCCTTTTTTAGCCGATTATCAAAAAGCGCGGGTGCTCAATTTCCTCTTCCCAGACCCGAACGCCCGCCATGGCGCCATCTACAACGTACAACAGGCGCTCATCAGCCTGGGCTCCGGTGGGCTGTTTGGGCAGGGCTACAGCCATGGCAGTCAGGTACAACTGCGCTTCCTCAAAGTGCGCCACACCGATTTCATTTTTTCGGTCATCGGCGAAGAGTTTGGCTTTTTGGGCACAGTGTTCGTGCTGGTGATGTTGGGGCTGATTTTGTGGCGCATTCTGCGCATTGCCCACGCAGCCCACGATACCTTCGGCGCGCTGATTGCCTATGGCATTGCCATCATGTTGTTCTTCCACATGGCGGTGAACATCGCCATGAACATCAACCTCATCCCGGTCACGGGGTTGCCGCTGCCCTTCATCACCTACGGCGGCAGCGCGCTGCTTTCGTCGCTGCTGGGCATCGGCCTGGTGGAAAGCGTGGCCATGCGCCGCGAACCGCTTTCCTTCTAATTTCATTCGCAACTCGCCCTTCGCGACCCTCATCACAACAGGTGTTTCCATGGCTTCTACGACTCCCTCGACATCCCCGACATCCACCCCCGCTCGTGTTCGCTTTGCGCCCTCGCCTACCGGCTTTTTGCACCTCGGCGGGGCGCGCACTGCCCTTTACGACGTGCTTCTCGCCCGCCAGACCGGCGGTCAGTTCATCTTGCGCATCGAAGACACCGACCGCAAGCGCTACATCCCCGGCGCGGAGGAAGAATTGATGCGCAGCCTGCGCTGGTTAGGGCTGGAATGGGACGAAGGCCCCGACAAAGGCGGCCCCTACGGGCCTTACCGCCAGTCTGAGCGCAAGGAAATTTACCAGAAATACGCCCAGCAGTTGGTGGATAGCGGCCACGCCTACTACTGCTTTTGCACGCCCCAGCGGCTGGCGCAAATGCGCAAGGAACAGCAGGCGCGCGGCGAGCCGCCCCACTACGACGGCACATGCCGCCACATCCCGCCCGAGGAAGCGCAGCGCCGCGTGGAAGCAGGCGAGCCCCACGTCATCCGCTTCAAAATGCCCAAAGAGGGCACCATCACCGTCCACGACCTGCTGCGCGGCGACATCACCGTAGAAAACCGCACCTTGGACGACTACATCCTCGTCAAATCCGACGGCTGGGCGCTCTACCACCTCGCCGCAATGGTAGACGACCACCTGATGGGCATCACCCACGTCATCCGCGGCTCCGAATGGCTGCCCACCTTCCCCCTGCACGCGCACATCTACCGCGCCTTCGGCTGGGAAGAGCCAATCTGGGTGCACCTGTCGGTCTTCCTCAAGCCCAGCGGCAAGGGCAAAATGAGCAAGCGCGATGCGGAAGTGTTCCGCAAAGGCCACAAATCCATCTTCATCAAAGACCTTGAGGAACTCGGCTACCTGCCCGAAGCGGTCAACAACTGGATCGCCCTGATGGGCTGGAGTTACGACGACCACACTGAGTTCTTCACCATGCAAGATCTGATTGAAAAATTCTCGTTGGAACGGTTGAAGCCGTCGCCCGCGGCGGTCAACTTCTCCAAACTTGACCACTTCAACGGGCTGCACATCCGTGCCCTGCCGGAAGAAGAACTTGCCCGCCGTCTGGTGCCCTACTTCCACGCCGCGGGCTACCCCGATGTCACGGTTGACGACCTGCGCCCCATCGTGCCGCTCATCCAAACCCGCATCACCACGTTGGACGAAGCGCCCAAAATCGCGGGCTTCTTCTTCCGTGAGGATGTGGAGCCGGTGCCCGAGGAACTGATTGCCAAGAAATTGGACGCCGCGCAGTCGTTGGAAGTGGCGCGCCGCGCCCGCGAGGTGCTTGCCGCAGTGCCCGCAGACGCGTTCACGCCCGAAAACACCGAGCCGCCCATGCGCGCCTTGGTTGACGCACTCGGCTTGAAAGCCGGGCAAGTGTTTGGCGTGGTGCGCGTCGCGGTGACCGGCCAGCGCGTCAGCCCGCCGCTGTTCGAAACGCTGGCCATTGTCGGCAAAGCCAAAACCATCGAGCGGATGGACGAGGCGATCAAGATGCTGGAAGCGTTGGCGAAGAAGGCGTAAGGAAGAGCAACTGAAGCGCGAGTTTTTGCTGGGCGCTGCATGAGGCGCCCGAAAGCGGGGTTGAACATGCTCCCTCAACCCGTGGATTTGGTGCTGGTGGCTTTCTTGCCTACGCCGCGGGATCTGGAGATCGCCCGGGTCCTCGGCTGGTATCGCATTCCCCTGGCCACCGCGCCCAAAGTGGTGGCGGTCGATTGGCTGGCCTTTTACCAGCCCGCCGCGTTTGGCGAGCACAAATGGCGGGTGGAATGGGCCGCGCCCGTGGAGGGACACGAACTGGTCAGCCGGGGTGAATTGTTTCGGGATGAGCCCGACCACCCGCGGGCGCACGAAATGTATTACAAAATCCAACTGGGGCCCTTGGCGCGCTTGCCGCGGCCCATTGCTGCCGGGCGCTGGAAGCGCTTCACCTTTCTCTACACCACGGGCGAACGCCTGTTGGCCGCGGCGACTTTGCACGACCTGGTGGTGGAGGGCGAAGAGCGGCGACTGCTCTGGCGCGCATTGCGCGAGCGCGCGGCCCAACCCTATCGCGCCCGCACCACGGCCGCGACGATCCCTCCAGAAATTTTGGCGTTGTTGGGGGCCTGGGGGACGTCCGAAAATACCCCCTCACCCGACGAAGGTTCGTCATAAATTCAGGTAGCCGTGCCTTTTTGAGCCTTTTTAGCCCGCGGGTTGCACTGCGCCGTTGGCCGAAGCAGGTGCAACTGGCTCTAAGGTGACATGCAGAAAGTGCACCCATCCTTGGGGCGGCATGAGGGGTACGACCTCCACCACGCGGTAGTGTTGGCCGTGCAAGGAAATGATTTCTCCCACCTGAGGTGCCTCGCGCTGGGTAGAAATGCCGCCCGCCGTAGGGTGTCCGGGCACAACGTAACTCACTTTATAAAGCAACATGGTCTCGCGTCCCCCCGCTGGTGACGGCCGACTTTGTGGGTAAAGGCCGACCGCGAATGCTGTGGACGATACCTAAACATGGATTTTGGAATGGCCAACCTGTGGTGCAGAAGCAAGCACCGCCTTGCGTGAGGCGTTATCGCAACGAGAGGTTGTGGTAGCGGATTTTGAACCCGATGCTTTCAGCCAGGTTGCGCATCAGGCGATAGCCGATGTGAGGGTGGGCTGCACAAAAATCTAACAGCGCCCGGCCGGGAAAGGCCAAAACTCGGGTAGGCTGGGTGGCTTCGACCGTTGCCGGCGGAGGCCCGTTGTCTAAAAGTTCAATTTCGCCCACTACTTGCCCCGGCCCTAACACCAGCAAAACTTCTTCTCTCTGGTCACCGGTCGTGGCCTTGACTTGCACTTCGCCTTTCAGAATGAGGAATAGTTGCCCGTGGGGGTGATTTTCTTCGATTAGGTGCTCGCCAGGTTGGTAGAGGCGTGTTTCTGCCAGCGAGATGATCCGTTCCTTTTCTTGCGGGCTAAGGCCTAAAAGCATCGTGCAGTGCTCCAGATCCAACGAAGGCATGGTTTTCCTCCTCTAAGGCGGCGAGCAGGAGGTGGCTCAGGGGGAACTTTCTTCCCCCGGTGCCAGCCCCAATTTGCGCGCTTGTTCGTAAGAAAGGGCATCGGGGTTGAGGGCGTGGGCGGGGGGGGCGTCGTTTTCGGTCTGCTCCCAAAAACGGTCGGCCTCTTCTAAGGGCAGGTTTTGCTCCAGCAGCCCCACAAGGCCTTCACCGGCAGGTTCGGGGGGCGGGGTAGCCTCGGTTTCTTCTGCCGACGGCTTTTCAACCGTAGCCGAGGCAGAGGGGCTTGGGGGCGCGGCGCGCAACGGTGACAACAACCCCAGCCGAGCCATGGCTCTTTGCAACCCCCCAACGGCTTTTTGAATTGCACTTACCACTTCGTCTAACGGCAACGCGCGACACTGTTCTACACAAAGCACCAACAGCGCATAGTGGGCGTTGAGCGGCCGCAGATGCACCACTACTTCGTCGGTATGGAGATAGAAATGATAGCGCGGCTCTTCCCCTTCTAACAAGCGGTTGAGATGCCCGCCTGTGGCGTGCAGGGCGACCAGCATGGAAAGTACTTCTTGCCCGCAGGTGGGAGGAAGGGTGCCTGCCTGCAAGGCCACCCGCCCGACGTCGTCCAACAGCGCCACCCCGCGCGCTTGTAAATGTTCGCGCAGGTCGGCCAACAAATCGGTCATCCGCTCGACGGTTTTTTCCTCTTCTTTTAAACTCAATCGGGGCTTCTGACCCAAAAAGCCTTCGACCAGGCCCAAGTGGCGCTCTACCGCGTCCAACATATCGGCTAATTCCAGAGGCTTGCGGAACCAGGCGTCGGGTTGAATGGTCGCGACAGCCTTTTCGATTTCTTCGTCGCTGAGGCCCGAGATGAGGAAAATTTTGACTTGCGGGTATCGTTTGCGCAGCCGCTGAGCCAACTTCACGCCATCCATTCCCGGCAGGCGGAGGTCGATGATGGCGAGGTCGGGTTGGTTGCGCGTGGCATCGAGCAACGCTTCTTCCCCTGATGGGACGTCGACCGCGCTGATAGGCGCATCTAACGATTCAATGCCGGTGCGCAACATGCGGGCTAATTCGCGATGATCTTCAACGATGAGCACTCGGTAAGCAGCCATAACCTTGCTCTCAAGGTAAGCCATTGGTGTAGGCTTGATGGGTCTCTAACATGCTGAGAAAGGCGCGGTGTAAAAACACTTTCACCTTCTGGAAAAGCGGTACCCAGAAACTCCCGTTTTGTACCTGGCTTTCGCTAACTACTTCTAACACACCATCCATTGTGGCGCCAGCAAAAAAGAGGAAGGCGGCCATCGCCTCAGCCAACGAAAGCCCGGCATGCCGCGCCTGATTAGCAAATTCATACCCCAAAACTTCGGGCTCTTCGCTCTCTTCTTCGTGGGTTAGGTAAGCCCACAAGTGCTGAGCAAGTTCCTGCCCTGTCTTACGGTAACGCGCCCGTGCTTCTTCATCTAACTGCTGGTACCATTGTTGCTGGGCCAACACGCCTTCAGTGATGCGCGAGCGCACCTGTCGCGTCATGGCCTGAATCACGGCTCGCGGAATATCGGGGGTTGGCGAAGGTGCTTTGGCCTGTAGCCACAGCCGGATTTCACTTTGTTTGAAACGGCGGTGCCCGCCGCGGGTGCGGTATACTGGAATTTTCCCTTCGTTTGCCCAAATTCGCACTGTTGAAGGGTGCACTCCCAAAATTTGGGCAACTTCGCTCAACGTGAGCCATTCTTTCTCTTGCCAGGAAACCACAATGCACCTCGTTATATGTGAGCCGAATGGAGGGTGGCACCAGAGAGAACGAGTCTGAACTTACGCCGCGTGATGCTTATTTCAAAGATACCAGAAAATGACAAAAATCTCAATACTACGCGAGCCGTTGCAACAGAGCAAACGTCTCTAAAGATTTGGCGCCCCCCACGGTTGTCTTGTTGCACTCACATTGATATAATCTTGGTTGAGGTGGTTGTAAATTTCCTAAACATTTCGAGGAGACAAAACTATGGAACTGCGCGATGTCCCTGGTCCCAAAGCCCGAGCGATTATCGCTCGTGACAAGCAAGTGCTGTCGCCCGTGGCCGGGCGAGTGGCTGAGTTCGTCATGTCCCATGGGCGGGGGGCTGAGGTTTGGGATGTGGATGGTTACCGCTACGTGGATTTGATCGCCGGTATTGCCGTCAACTCCACTGGCCACAGCCACCCGCGGGTGGTACAGGCCATTCAGCAGCAGGCTGAGAAGTTCTTACACATTTCCGCAGATTACTACCATGAACTTTGGGTGCGCTTGGGCGAGCGTTTGGCAGGCATTGCTCCCTTCCAAGAAGAGGCGATGGTTTTTCTGGCCAATTCAGGCGCCGAAAGTGTAGAAGCCGCGCTCAAGGCTGCCCGTTATTACACCAAGCGCAAGTTTTTCATTGCCTTTTTGAGCGCCTTCCATGGTCGCACCATGGGCGCTCTGGCTTTTACTGCCAGTAAGGCCAAATATCGCGCCAATTACTTCCCCTGGATGCCGGGGGTGTTGCACGTGCCTTACCCCGATGCGTACCGGCCGGTGCTGCTTTCTAAGCCGGGCGAAGATTACGGCGAAACCGTGGTGCGCTACATCGAAGAGCAGGTGCTGGGGAAGTTGGCGCCCCCCGACGAGGTGGCCGGGATTATCGTCGAGCCCATCCAGGGCGAGGGGGGGTACGTGGTGCCGCCGGATGGGTTCTTCCCCGCGCTGCGCCGCCTGTGCGACAAGTATGGTATTTTGCTCATCGATGACGAGGTGCAAGCAGGCGTGGGCCGCACCGGCAAGTGGTGGGCTATCGAGCATTGGGGTGTGGAACCGGATATCGTCTGCACGGCCAAGGGCATTGCGTCGGGCGTGCCCATGGGTGGCATCATCGCCCGAAAGCGCATTTTAGAGGCTTGGCCGCCCGGCGCGCACGGCAACACCTACGGCGGCAACCCCCTCGCCGCCGCAGCAGCCCTGGCGACGATTGACCTGATCGAGCAGGAATACATGGCCAACGCGGCGCAACTGGGCGTCTATGCCTTGGAGCGGTTGAACGAAATGGCGGCGCGCCATCCTTCCATCGGCCAGGTGCGTGGCAAAGGGTTGATGTTGGGCGTGGATTTCGTGAAGGATCGCGAGAGCCGGGAGCCTTTTGCCGAGTTCCGCGACCGAATTGTGGAATACACTTTCCGCTTGGGCGCGCTGATGATGGGCTGCGGCCCCAGCACCGTCCGCCTCGCCCCGCCCTTGGCCATCACAAAAGACTTATTGGATGAGGGCTTAGAAATTTTCGAAGAGGCCATCCGCTTGGCGGAAAAAGATTTTGCCTAAACGCTTGGGCGGCTATGAGCCGCCCTGCCTTTTTTCTTGAGTAAAGAATACCAAGACGCAGAAAAGGCATCCCCCCATTCCTCGGCATCTTAATCTCCCCACTTGGAAACCACGCCATGCTTCCCGATTTTCGCATCCACCAGCGCGATTACCTACTGGAAATCACCCGCGCCCTGACCCAGGAACTGGATCTGGACAACCTGCTCACCAAGATTTTGGGCTTTGCCGTCGAGATGCTGGCCGGCCAGGCGGGGCTGATCGCCCTGCGCGACGAAGCCCAGGGCTGGGGTGTAGCCTCAGCCCACGGCATTCCCACGGTGTTTTTGCGCCATGTGGAATCGCTGCTGGCCGATGTGCCCCTGCACGACGACGCCGCCCGCTACGAACTCCCCGAAGTATACCGGCGCTTAGAGGCGTTAACGCGCGCGGCCAGTTTGGGCCTGCTCAGCAGCGTAGGGCTGCCGTTGATCTTCCACGAGCAGGTCATCGGGGTGATCTTCATCTTCCGCAGTTATGCAGGCGCGTTTTCGGCCAACGACCGGCTGGTGTTGCAAAGTTTCGCCGACCAGGCGGCCATCGCGGTGCGCAATGCGCAACTCTACCGGCAGGTGCAGCGCGAAAAGCGCCGCTTAGATGCGCTGCTGGACGCGGTGCCCGACGGGGTGTTCATCCTCACCCCGGGGCGCCTCATCGAACGCTGCAACCCCGCGTTTGCCCGCCTGTATGGCGTGGCCTCGTGCGCCGACGTGCGGGGGCAGCCGCACGAAAACGTCATCCGCTGGGCCAAGGTGGAACAAGGCCCGCCGCTGGAAGTCGCAGAAGCCGACGGCTGGCCGTTGACGCCCAAAGCCATCCTCTACGTGCAAGGCGACCTGGCGCGGCCCAACGACCAGCCCCCCTTGCCTGTGGGCATCACCTACGCGCCGCTGTTTGCCGCGGATGGGGGGGTGCTCAACATCATCGCCACGGTGCGCGATATTACCCATTTTCGCGAGGCCGACGAACTCAAATCCACTTTCATCTCCATTGTCAGCCACGAACTCAAGACCCCCATCGCGCTGATTAAAGGCTATGTCAGCACACTGCGCCGCCCCGATGTGCGTTGGGATGACGCTATTGTGCAAGAAAGCCTGGAGGTAATCGAACAAGAGGCCGACCGGTTGGCGCAACTGGTAGAAAGCCTGTTAGAAGCCTCGCGGCTGCAGGCCGGCGCGGTGGACCTGCATCGCAGCGAGGTTTCACTTTATTACCTCGCTGAGCGCCTGTTGCGCCGCATGGCCGTTTCTGACTCCCAGCACGAGTACGAAAACCGGCTGCCGCCCGACTTCCCGGTGGTAGAAGCCGACGAGCAGCGGTTGGAACAGGTGCTTGCCAATTTGCTCTCCAACGCGGCCAAATACTCGCCGCCGCAAACGCGCATTTGGGTGGAAGGGGCTGCCCGCCCGGGGCAGGTGGTGGTCTGCGTGCAGGATCAGGGCCCCGGCATCGCGCCGGAAGACGCGCCGCACGTTTTCGAGCGTTTTTATCGCGCCCGCGGGGTGGTCAACACCGTGAAGGGCGCGGGGTTGGGGCTTTATCTGGCGCGAGCGATCATCGAAGCCCACGGCGGCCGCATTTGGGTCGACCCCAGCGAGCAAGGCGCGCGGCTTTGTTTCTCGCTGCCGCACAGCCCCAAGCCTTGACGACTGGCGCTACGCCTTCCGCACCACCGGCACGCCGGTCAGGTCGTAGGGCATCGCGCCACCAATGCGCACCGGCACCAGCGCGCCCACCTGCGCCGTGCCCTCCACCAACACCAGCCCGTCGATTTCCGGCGCGTCGCGATACGTGCGCCCGATGGCAATGTCGTGCGCTTCGTCATAGCCTTCGACCAGCACGTCGAGCACCTGCCCCACCAGGCTTTGGTTGCGTTCCAAAGAAATCTCCTGCTGCAAGGCCATCAGGCGCTCCCAGCGTTCCTGTTTGACTTCTGGGGGAATGGGGTCGCCGAAGCGGGCGCTGGCGGTGCCCGGTTCATACGAAAACTGGAACGCGCCCACCCGGTCGAAGCGGATTTCGGCCACGAAGTCCAGCAACGTTTGAAACGCGGCTTCGGTTTCGCCCGGATAGCCGACGATGAACGTGGTGCGCAGCGCGACGTCGGGCATGGCCTGGCGCACCTTGGCGAGGGTGCGGTGCACCCAATCCAGGTTGGCGGGGCGCTGCATCCGCCGCAGGGTGGCCGGGTCGGCGTGCTGCAAGGGCATATCCAGGTAGGGGAGAATTTGGGGGTGGGTCGCCATCACCTCGATCAGCCGGTCGGTCACATAGCCGGGGAAGGCGTACATCACCCGGATCCAGGGGATGTCCGGCGCGACCGCGACGATGTCTTCCAGCAGGGAAGCCAGGCTATCCCGTTCCCCCCGGTCGTGGCCGTAATCGGTGGTATCTTGGGCGATGAGGATGACCTCTTGCACCCCGGCCTCTTGCAGGGCCTGGACGTCGGCAAGGATGGCCGCGCGCGGGCGAGAGACCAGGGTGCCCTTGATCAAGGGGATGGCGCAAAAGGCGCATTTGCGGCGGCAGCCATCGGCAATTTTGAGGTAGGCGCTGCCGCCCTGGCGGGCGACCCGCAGCACACCCTGTTCGTCACGCCCCACGGTGGGAGTGTCGGGCAGGTGATAGAGGGGCTGGGGGTGGGGTGTGGCGCGCAGCCGTCGTACCACCGCGACGATGTCCATCCAGCGGCGGGTGCCCAAGATGGCGTCCACGCCGGGCACCTGCTGCGCGACTTCCGCGCCATAACGCTGAGTGAGGCAGCCAGCGGCGATGAGGAACTGGCCAGCGCGCTTTTGGGCAGCGAATTCGCGCAGCGCGGCGAGCGATTCTTCGCGGGCGGGCGCGATGAAGCCGCAGGTGTTGACGATGAGCACCTCGGCCTGCGCGGGGTCGTCTACAAAGCGGTAGCCCTCGCGGCGCAACAGTTGCGCCATGGATTCTGCATCCACGGTGTTTTTGGCGCAACCTAAGGAAGCAATGAAAAAGGTTTTCATAGGGGCACGGTTCAACTTTTGGAAGATGGCCCGCGGATGAACGCGGATGATGGCGGATAGGTGCGGGTTTTAAGACGCCAAGGGGGTAACGCAGAGGCGCAGAGCAGGCAAAGGCGCAAAGAGGTGAACGCCAAGGCCGCCACGGACACAAAGGACGCCAAGGGGGCGCTGCAGAGGCGCAGAGCAGGCAAAGGCGCAAAGAGGTGAACGCCAAGGCCGCCAAGGACACAAAGGACGCCAAGGGGGTAACGCAGAGGTGCAGAGCAGGCAAGGGCGCAAAGGTGACATCAGGCGACCAGGCACCCAAGCGCCCAAGCAACCAAGCAACTAAGTAACCAAGCAACTAAGTAACCAAGCCCCCCCTTTTTTAGGGCGTGGGCGTGGCGGTAGGGGTGGCGGTAGGCGTGGCGGTGATCGTGGGCGTAGGCGTAGGCGAGGGCGTGGGGGTAATCGTGGGCGTAGGCGTGAGGGTGGGGGTCGGGGTGACCACGCCGGTCAAGGTGAAGATGCGGTCGACCACTTCGCCGAAGCGCCCCAGCAGCCCCAGGTTCTGCTGGTTGTAGAACACTTGCAGCGCGCTGCCATCCCCGGCGAGGAGTTCGACTTGCTGCTGGCCGTCGAAGTCGTACGTCGAATCGGGTAAGGCGATGCCCTGGAAGGCGGTTTCGCCGTCGGTGATTACCCGCATCCACACCCGGTGCTGCACCACCACGTGCACCTGGATAGGTGCAGCCGCGGCCGGGGGTTCTACCGACGCGGTGGTGCTGGCCTTGGGAGTGGGAGTTGCCGCGACCGCGGCCAGGCCGCCCACCACCCGGGTGGGCGTAGGGGTGGCCGTGGGCGGCGGCAGGGTGGGGGTGGGCGAGGGGAAGAGGGCCGCGGCCACTGCCGGCGGCTTGGGCGTGGGTTGCTGCGCCCGGTGTACCTGCCATACCTGCCAGCCGCCAAAACCGAGCACCATCAGGGCTAACACCCCCAGCAGCCAGCCCCACACCCGGTCGGGAATCCGCAACCGCGGCACTGCGGGGACGCGCAGGTTTGCCCGACCCGCGCGGCCGCCCTGCCGCTGCCGGTGGCGGGCCTGCAAGGCTTCGGCAAAGCGCAACAGCAAAGGGTCGGGCTCGACCTGCAAAAAGCGGGCGTAGTGCAGCAACATCCCCCGCCCTTGCACCGGCGAGGGCAGGTCGTCCAGTCGGCCTTCTTCGATGGCCTGCAAGTAGCGACGTTTGACGTGGGTGAACCGCTCGGCCTCGTCTAAGGTGACCCCCAACATTTCGCGCTGGCGGCGCAGGGTCGCGCCGATTTCGGCAAAGATGGGCTGGGCCGGGTCTTGGCCCTTTGCCGCGGCAGCGGGCGCCGGCAGGCTTTCGGCGCTCGCGGCAGGCGGCGAGGGGGGAACGGCCGCCTCTCCCTGGGGAGGCTCCATAGCGGCGCCGGTGAGCGGCACCCCCAAAAAATCGGCGTACAGGCGCAAAAAGCCGCGCCCCTGTGCGCGCGAAGGCAGCGCCTCCCAGCGGTTTTCTTCCAATGCCTGCAGGTAGGAGGGCCTGATATGCACCGCGTTGGCCGCCTGTTCCAGGGTCAGGCCCTGGGCCAGGCGGGCTTTACGCAGGGCAAAGCCGATGGACGCGCCGTTTTCGGGGGGCATAAGTGGCAAAAACCGGCCTTTGTGGGGCCGGTTTTGGGCGTTAGTCGTTCTCGGCAGCGGGCGGTTCGGCCTCGGCTTCGGGCGCTTCGGCCGTGGCCTCGGCCTCGGCTTGGGCTTCGGCTAAGGCTTCGGCGGCAGCCTCGGCTTCGGCCTCCGCGGCGGCTTCCGCAGCCGCAAAGTCGCCCACCGCAGGCGGCGCTTCGCCTTCCCGGTAGACGATCACCGTAACCTCCGGCACCAAGTCCATGGTCAGCCGCACCGGCACCTGGTATTCACCCAAAAAGCGGATGGGCTGGGCGTCTACCTGGCGCTTGAGCACGGCCTGTTCCTCCAGCCCCAGTTTTTCGTTGATGGCCTCTGCGATGCGCTGGGCGTTGACCGAGCCGTAGAGTTTGCCCTGGTCACTGGCTTTGACGGCAAAGTGGAGCACCGTTTCATTCAGTTTTTCGGCCAGCGCGCTGTATTCACGGTTGAGCACCTTGCGCTGTTTTTCGGCCTCGGCTCTGATGCGCTCGGCCATTTTCAACGCGCTGGGTGTCGCCGGAATTGCCAACCCCTGGGGAATCAGATAGTTGCGGCCGTAGCCGTTGGCGACCTTTTTGACCTCGCCGGCCCGGCCTAATTTGTAAACATCCTTGAGTAATAACACCTTCATCGCTTCAAGCCCTTTCTAAAAAAGAGATCCGCCTTAGCGGGCTTTGGCGAAGGGTACCACGCCAAAGCGGCGTGATTGTATCAAAAAGCCGGGGGGGCGTCAACGTTGCGTGGTGGGCGGTTTGGAGGAAGGGGGTGTCTGAGGGCCTTCGCCCCACAGAGAAGGCTGCGTCGGCGGGCGGCGGCCGGCGAGCAGCACGAAAGGCGCGGCCTTGGCCGGGGGGATGCCCAAGGCTTGCAGTTGCCCCAGGTCGCGCAGGGTGACTTCGCGGCGGGCGCGGAGGATAGCCTCAGCCCGCCGGGGCCCGATGCCGGGCACGCGCAGCAACATGGCCCGCGGGGCGGTGTTGAGTTCCACCGGCTGCTCGCGCAAGTGGCGCTGCGCCCACCAGGTTTTGGGGTCGTCCGCGGGTAGAAACTGGCCATCCGGGGGGAGCAGTTCCCCAGGGGTGAAGCCGTAGTCGCGCAGCAAGAAAAAGGCGCGGTACAGACGGCGCACGCGAGCAGGCTGGGCGGGGGGCATGTTTTCCAATGGCGTATCTGCGATGGGGCGAAAAGCCGAGTAATACACCCGCGCCACCCCGATTTCGCGCAGCAGGCGGGCGCTCCATGAAAGCAGGGCCGCGTCGGTTTCGTCGGCCGCGCCCACCACGAACTGGGTGGTCAGCGAAGCGGCACGGAAAGGGGTGCCTGCAGCCAGCGCGTTGCGGCGGAGGGCTGCGGCGCGCTGCAGGGTGGGGAAGAGTTCTTCCCAGAAGTCTTTTTCCGACGCCAGCCGGCGCAAATAGGCCGGGCCGGGGGCTTCCAGGTTGACCGAGACCCGGTCGGCCAGGCGCATGGCTGCCGCGATTTGCGCCTCTTCCGCGGCGGGCATGAGTTTGAGGTGCAGATAGCCCTGGAAGCCGTAGCGGCGCAGCAGGGCTGCGGTTTCGAGCAGGCGGTCTTGGGTGGCGATGCTGCCGCCGGCGAGGCCACTGCTGAGCATCACGCCTTGGGCTACCCCGCGGCGGGTCAGCGCGGCCAGGCGGGCGGCTAAGGTTGCGGGGCGGAAGGTGAGGCGGGGGGTGTCGCGGCCAGCGCGGAAGGGGCAATACGCGCAGTGGCGTTCGCAGGCTGAGGTGAGCAGGGTTTTGAACAGCGGTACCCGCCGACCGCCCACGGCTGCCCAGTAAATGGGCAGCGCTTGCGCGTCGGCCTTGGGGCACGACCCCGCGGCCACGGCAGTTTCCCCCTCTTCATCCCAGGCTGCGGCGCGCGCCAGCGCGCGCAGTTTTTCCTGCTCTTCCATGGTTGCACCGCCTTTTGTGAAAACGCGCCCGTATTATAGAACAGAAGTTCGCTTTTGGCAAGGAAGAAATCATCCTGTAGACGCCCCCCAATCCCATCCCCTCGACCACGTAACCAGGCAACCACCTCCCCCTCATTTGCATTTTTCTGTAACTGTTCAGCGCGAACAAAAGAGAAAATCTCAATGTCGCAGACGGAAAAACACAGAAGACACAGAGAAGGCACAGAAAACACAGAAAACGGGATGCGGGAAGCGGGATGCGGCCGTTGGCGTCATTTTGGCGACTTTGGCGGGATGGTTCAGAAATAAGTAGACATTTTGCTTTACTGCCCACGGGGCGCCCTCACCTTACCCCCGCTGCGCGCCCCCTTTCCTCTCCCAGTGGGAGAGGAAAGGGGGCTGAGCCGCCGCCCTGAGCGAAGGCGAAGGGAGCGGCTCTGGGGGATAGGTGAGGGCGATAACGGCTACACGCGGGCAAAAAGTGTTCAGATAATTTCCCGGAAAAATGAACCATCCCACCTTAGCAACCCCAAAACCCGCGGCTATCCGTAATCATCCGCGTTCATCCGCGGCCTATTTTCCCAAGGCTGAACAGTTACATTTTTCTAAGAGAAAAACCCGCAAGGCATGGTATAATGGAAATACCATCCGGGGATGACAGGCTTCGACGGAGGAGACGAGGCCCCGGTTTGCGAGCCGAGAGGCGCCGAACTCGTAAAATCAGCGCATCCTATAAGTGCCAACCGCACTGACGTTGCTGCCATGCCTCTCGCTGCGTAAGCAGTGAAGGCTGGCACAACCGCCTCGCCATGAGGCGGCGTCCGCCCACCCCGCTCTCCGGCCGGAGGTGGTGTCGGGCGTGAGAAAGCCGGGGTGCCGCCCGGGATGCCGCTCACCGGGCGAAAGAGGCGCTTTCGGGCGCCGGCGGCTGGCCTGATGACGCCCCTCTGTCGGTCGTGGGGCCATCAGGCGAGAGCGCACGACCGACTACGCTCGTAGAAAAACCGAGGGCTGACTCCTTCGGACGCGGGTTCGATTCCCGCCATCTCCACCTGAGCCGGAAGGGCTGTGACCTTCCGGTTTTATTTTTTTGTCCGCTGCTGGGAGTGTTTTGCGTTTGGCTCAATACCTCTTGGGGCGGCAATGGGTTGGCGGAAAAATCAGTCAGAAGAAGCAGTTTTAGCGGTTGTTGTTTGTGTTTGGCGACTGAAGCCGCGGGCCATCATGTAGAAGTCCACTGCGTAGACTTCTCCCCCGCCTTGCGCCGGAGCCTTCGACCCCGCTCACAAAATGGATAGGCAGAGGGAGTTACGCCTTTTCAAAATCTTCTGCGTTTTTCTCTGCAGAATCTGCAGTTCTTCATTCTCAAAACGTTGACGCGCCGCACAGAGTTTGATAAACTATGCCGCCGTCGGCCGCGGAAAAGTACCAAACCTTGCTCCCCCAAAGGGCTTTTGGTATAATGGCTGCGCTGGTTTGCTGGCCGACGTAGCTCAATCGGCAGAGCAACCGCCTTGTAAGCGGTCGGTTACGGGTTCAAGTCCCGTCGTCGGCTCCTGGGGGGCTGGCCCCCAGCCTCCATGGGGCGGGGACGGTTTACAACCCAAGTGCACGGGCAGGTACCCAAGTGGCCAAAGGGGGCTGACTGTAAATCAGCTGGCGTCACGCCTACGGGGGTTCGAATCCCTCCCTGCCCACTGGAAGCCCTCATAGCTCAGGTGGCAGAGCACACCCTTGGTAAGGGTGAGGTCATGGGTTCAAGTCCCATTGAGGGCTCTTTTGCTCTAAAAACAATCGTGAACTGGGGCTTGGCCCCGGCGGGAAATCCCCGCAAAGGGGAGAATTTCCCGCGTTTGCATGTCATTTGCCTGAGAAGGAGAGAGACCGATGGCGAAGCAGAAATACGAACGCACGAAGCCGCATCTGAACGTGGGGACGATGGGGCACATCGACCACGGGAAAACCACGCTGACCGCGGCGATCACCAAATACTGTGCGCTGCGCGGGTGGGGCGACTACACGCCCTTCGACGAAATCGACAAAGCGCCCGAAGAGCGGGAGCGCGGCATCACGATCAACATTGCGCATGTGGAATACGAAACCGACAAGCGCCACTACGCGCATGTAGACATGCCGGGGCACCGCGACTACATCAAAAACATGATCACCGGTGCAGCGCAGGTCGACGGCGCCATCTTAGTGGTGGCTGCGCCCGACGGCCCGATGCCGCAGACCCGCGAGCACATCCTGCTGGCCCGCCAGGTGGAAGTGCCGGCCATCGTGGTCTTCCTGAACAAAGTGGACATGATGGACGACCCCGAATTGCTGGAACTGGTGGAACTGGAAGTGCGGGAACTGCTGGACGAATACGGCTATCCGGGCGACGAAACGCCGATCGTGAAAGGCTCGGCGCTGCAAGCGCTGCAGAGCGACAGCAAAGACCCGGACGCGCCGGAATACCAGCCGATTGCCGAACTGCTGCGGGTGGTAGACGAATACATCCCTGAGCCGCAGCGCGAAGTCGACAAGCCGTTCATGATGCCGATTGAAGACGTGTTCAGCATCAAAGGCCGCGGCACGGTGGTGACGGGGCGTATCGAGCGCGGCAAAATCAAAGTCGGCGAGCCGGTAGAGATCGTGGGCCTGCGGGACAAAGTGATGAACACGGTGGTGACCGGGGTAGAGATGTTCCACAAGCAGTTGGACGAAGGCATCGCGGGCGACAACGTGGGTCTGCTGCTGCGGGGCATCGGCCGAGACGAGGTAGAGCGCGGGATGGTGGTGGCTGCGCCGGGGAGCATCACGCCGCACAAGAAATTCAAAGCGGAAGTGTACGTGCTGCGGAAGGACGAAGGCGGACGTCACAAGCCGTTCTTCAACGGATATCGGCCGCAGTTCTACATTCGGACGACGGATGTGACCGGGACGATCAAACTGCCGGAAGGCGTAGAGATGGTGATGCCCGGGGACAACATCAACATGGAAGTAGAGTTGCTGAAGCCGGTGGCGTTGGAGCAAGGGAGCAAATTCGCCATTCGGGAAGGCGGCCTGACCGTGGGCGCCGGTGTGGTGACCGAGATTTTGGACTAAAGGTGTTGTATGGCTAAGAAAAAAGGCGTGCGGATTGTCATTACGCTGGCTTGCACCGAGTGCAAAGAGCGTAATTACACCACCGAGAAAAATCGGCGCAACGACCCGGCGCGGCTGGAATTGCGCAAATACTGCCCCCGCTGCCGCCGCCACACGTTGCACCGCGAGACCCGCTAAGCGTGGTATAATGCCGTGAGAGGGGCCTCTCCCCCGGCCCCTCTCACCCGTAGGCCAGTAGCTCAATTTGGAAGAGCACCGGTCTCCAAAACCGGCGGTTGGGGGTTCGAGTCCCTCCTGGCCTGCCTGAAGACAACGCCGCTGTCATGGCGGCGTTTTATCCGTAACCGAGCCAATGCGTTTGGGGTGGGGGAATGCCTCGCCCCGGCACAAGGAGTTGGTTGTGGCGAAGAAAAAGAAGATGACCCGCAAAGAGCGCAAAGCCGCAGCCGCGGCCAAGCGCGAAGCCCAGGCCGCGGTGGCGGCGCCGGGCGCTTCCGAAAAGGCCCCGGCGGTAGCCGAACCGCGGCGCAAAGCGCCGGTAGCCAAGCGCCAGCCGCGTAAGCAGCGCAACGCCATCCAACGGCTGTTTTACGAAACCCGCGGCGAACTCAAAAAAGTCTCCTGGCCCACCCGCCACGAAGCCTGGCGGCTGACCGTGGTCGTCACCGTGGTGACCGTGGCCATGGCAGGGTTCTTGGGCCTGGCCGACTGGTTTTTCACCTGGCTGTTCCGGCAGTTTTTGGGCTGAACCGCCGTGACGCATAACGAGGTTGTGATGGAAATGGAAGAGGAACGCGTACAACCGCAGTCGGCAGAAGAGGAAGCCCCCGTGGCTGCCCCTGACGACGCGGCTTCCCCCCCTTCCCCCGCGGGGGAAGCACCCGCGGCCGAGGCTGAGGGCGAAACCCCCGAAGCCGACGACGGCCGCGCTTGGTACGTCGTCCATTGCTACTCGGGTTACGAAAACAAAGTCCGCCACAACCTGGAACAACGCATCGAATCGATGGGGATGAAAGACAAAATTTTCGACGTCGTCGTCCCCACCGAAGAAGAGATAGAAATCAAAGACGGCAAACGCCGCACCGTAGAGCGCCGCATCTTCCCCGGCTACATCCTGGTCAACATGATCCTCACCGAAGATTCGTGGTACGTGGTGCGCAACACCCCGGGGGTGACCGGTTTCGTGGGCATGGGCGACGAGCCCACCCCCTTGCGGCCTGAAGAGGTGGCGCAAATTCTCAAGCGGATGGAATCGGAAACCCCGCGGGTCAAAGTCACCTTCCGCCCTGGCGAACGGGTGCGCATTGTCGAAGGCCCCTTCAACGACTTCCGCGGCACGGTGGACGAAATCGACATGGAACGGGGCAAAGTGCGGGTGCTGATCAACTTCTTCGGCCGCGAGACGCCCGTGGAACTGGATTTCTTGCAAGTGGAAAAAGCCTGACCGTCAGGTTGGGTGTGGGAGGGCCGCCCCCTCGGCCCGCTAAAACCACAAAAACAAGGAGTACACGATGGCTAAAAAACTGAAAGCAGTGGTCAAACTGCAAATCGAAGCGGGGAAGGCAAACCCCGCGCCGCCCATCGGCCCCGCGTTGGCGCCCCATGGCGTCAACCTGATGGCCTTTTGCAAAGAATACAACGCGCGCACCCGCGACAAAATGGGCGAGGTGATCCCCGCGGAAATTTTCATCTACACCGACGGGTCGTTCACTTTCAAACTCAAAAGCCCCCCGGCTTCGGTGTTGCTCAAAAAGGCCGCCGGCGTCGAAAAAGGCTCTTCCGTTCCCAATCGGGATAAGGTGGGGCAGGTGACCCGGGACCAGGTGCGCGAAATTGCTCAAATCAAAATGAAAGACCTCAACGCCCACGACATCGAAGCGGCCATGCGCATGATCGAAGGCACAGCCCGCAACATGGGCATCGAGGTGGTTGACTAACCCCGTGGGAGGGCGCAAGCCCGTTCGTACCACCAGGAGGAACTTATGCCTAAGCGTGGAAAAAAATACCTGGAAGCCGCGCAGAAAATCGACCGTCAGCGGCTCTATGCCCCCGAAGAAGCCATCAAACTGGTCAAAGAGACTTCTTACGCCAATTTCGACGCCACCGTGGAACTGCACATGCGGTTGGGCGTCGACCCTCGCCACGCGGATCAGCAGGTGCGCGGCACCGTGGTGCTGCCCCATGGCCTGGGCAAAGAGGTCAAGGTGTTGGTTTTTGCCCAGGGCGAAGGGGCCAAACTGGCCAAAGAGGCCGGGGCTGACTACGTGGCCGAAGATGACGAACTCATCCAGAAAATTCAGCAGGGCTGGACGGATTTCGACGTGGCCATCGCCACCCCCGACATGATGGGCAAAATCGGTCGCTTGGGCCGCGTGTTGGGCCCCCGGGGGCTGATGCCCAACCCCAAGGCGGGCACGCTGGTGCCCGCGCAGGACATCCCCCGGGCGATCAAAGAAGCCAAAGCCGGGCGGGTGGAATTCCGGGTCGATAAAGGCGCGAACCTGCATGTGCCCTTGGGCAAAGTTTCGTTCGCGGAGAAGCAACTGTATGAGAACATGGCCGCGGTGGTCGACGCGGTCAAAAAGGCACGGCCCGCGGCGGCGAAGGGCACGTACATCCGCCGGGTGACCTTAGCGCCGACCATGGGGCCGGGTGTGCGGGTGGACCCCGCGCAGGCCCAGGCCATGGAGCCGGCAGAATAGGGCGCACAGCCCGACAAGAGCGTCAACTTACGGCAAGCCTTCGCCGAAGAAAGCAGGTGCCCCTGAGGCTTAAAATCCGCCTGCCGAGGTGAAGACGGCCAACCCCCTCGATAAAGGGTGTTCGCGGTCTTTGCCTCCTTTGGTGGGCAAAGGCCGTTTGTTTTGCCCGGGAGGGCGATCCTTAGAGAAAGGAGGTATACGCGTTTGGCACTAACCAGAGCACGCAAAGAAGAACTTGTTGCCCAATATGAGGCATTGCTGAGCGACAGCCAGGCCGTGGTGATGACCACCTACCTGGGCTTGAACGTGCCCGACATCGAAGCCCTGCGGAACAGCGTGCGCGAGGCGGGTGGCCGTTTCATGGTGGCCAAGAACACCTTGCTCAAACGGGCGTTCGAGGCCGCGGGTTACCCGCTTCCTGAAGAGGCCTTGAGCGGCAGCACGGCCATCGCCTTTGCTTTGGACGACCCGCCCGCGGTAGCCAAAGCCATCGTCGATTTCGCCAAAAAGCACGATGTGGTGCAGGTCAAAGTGGGCTTCTTGGAGAAGCAGATGATCACCGCGGACGAGGTGCAGGCGTTGGCTACGTTGCCGCCGCTGCCGGTTATGCGCGGGCAACTACTGGGCACGATCATGGCCCCCGCGAGCCAATTGGCCCGCTTGCTGGCCGAGCCTGGTCGTCAGGTGGCTGCAGTGCTCAAAGCCTACAGCGAGCAAGAGGCGCCCGCTGCAGCCTAAAAATCGCAGACATTCGTTTCATTCCCGAAAAATTCTTGTGTAAGGAGGCACAAAAATCATGGCAGATTTAGAAAAACTGGTCGAGGCGCTGAGCGAACTCACCGTGATGGAAGCGGCCGAACTGGTCAAAAAACTGGAAGAGAAGTGGGGCGTCTCCGCGGCTGCCCCGGTGGCCGTGGCGGCCATGCCCGGCGCCAGCGCCGCGGCTGAGGAAGAGAAAGAGGAAAAGACCGAATTCGACGTCGTCCTCAAAGAAACCGGCCCCAAGAAGATCGAGGTCATCAAGGCCATCCGCCAACTCACTTCGTTGGGCCTGAAAGAGGCCAAAACCGTGGCCGAGACCCCCGGCTCGAAGATCTTGGAAGCCGTGGGCAAAGAGGCTGCCGAAGAGGCCAAGCAGAAATTGGAAGCCGCCGGCGCGGTGGTAGAAATCGTCTAAGCGCCTGGCCCTGGCATCTGTTGCGCCCCGGTGGAGCCCCATCGGGGCGCTTTTTGTTGCCTGCGCGGTAATTACCTACCCAAAAGCGCTGCAGTGGCTTTTCGCCCTCACCTTACCCCCGCTGCGCGCCCCCTCTCCTCTCCCATTGGGAGAGGAGAGGGGGCTGAGCCGCTACCCTGAGCGAAGACGAAGGGGGCGGCTCTGGGGGAGTGGTGAGGGCGAGCAAGGTGTAATGTTGTTTCATGGCATGGCAGAGTTATTGGAATATTGCTTGTCAACCTCGTTTTCGGCGCAGGGTAGGTAGTTACCCTGCGCGTTGGTTTTTGTCACCGCTACACACGGATTGTGAGGGCGCTAAGGAACTAACGCCACGCCGCGGAGAAGGCAAGGGCGCAAGGATGACGCCGCGAACGCGTCCGTCCTGTATTACGCCTCCCGCCTCCCGTCTTCTGTGCCTTTTCTGTGTCTTCTGTGTTTTGCCCCTGGTTGACTGACAAATCTCACCGCATGGTTTTCTATCTTACCCTCCCTCACCCCGCCCCCCTTTTATTC
>JALUDX010000147.1 GCA_027053355.1 Anaerolineales bacterium
GGATAAAAGGGGGGCGGGGTGAGGGTAAATGCAAAAGTTAGAAGTCTGCTCAAGTTTGTGTCGGGTAACCAGGCCGCGGATGAAAGCGGATAATTACGGATAGCCGCGGATTTTGGGGCGCCAAGGCCGCCAAGATGATGCTAAAGTCGCCAAGATGACGCCAGCGGTCGCTTCTCGCTTCCCGTTTTTTATGCCTTCTCCGTGTTTTTCCTTCTGCGTCATTGAGATTTCTCTTTTGTAACCATTCAGCCTTGAGGAAATCGGCCGCGGATGACGCGGATGGCAACGGATTCCCGCGGATTTTTGCGCTAAGCAACGGAAGTGAGCGCGTTCAATCTGGGCACATGAAATCTGAGGATGTTTTTCTGCGGAATCTGCGTAATCTGTGGTTTTCCCTCGCCTAGGCTGAACAGTGACGTCATCTGCGGTCTATTCCCTTGCGGCTGGGGAGGCGGGCTCTCCTCGCTTACCCGGTGGCGATTTGCGCGGCCCAGCCACGCGCCTGCCGATACCACGCCACAGTGCGGCAGATGCCTTCGGGCAACGCCACTTCCGGCTGCCACCCCAAAAGGGTTTTGGCCTTGGTGATGTCGGCCCAGGTGGTTTCTACATCCGCGGGGTGGCGGGGCTGGTGGACGATCTGCGCTTGCCGACCCACCGCGGCTTCGATTAGACGGATGAGCGCCATGATGGTGTAAGGCCGGTCGTTCCCCAGGTTGATGACTTCATAACCCAGCGGTCGCAGACCCAAAATCGTACCCCGGGCCACGTCGTCCACGTAGGTGAAATCGCGCGATTGCGAGCCATCGCCAAACAGGCGCAAGGGGCGGCCTTCGGCAATCCATTGCACAAAGCGGAAGGGCGCCATGTCGGGGCGCCCCGCGGGGCCGTATACCGTAAAGTAGCGGAACACAGTGACGTCCAGGCCGTGCAGATAATGGTAGGTGTAACAGAGCGCCTCAGCGCCTTTTTTGCTGGCCGCATAGGGGGAAAGCGCGCGGTCCGTGTTGGCGTCTTCCCGGTAAGGCACCGGGTTGTGCTGCCCATACAGGCTGGAGGTCGAAGCCTGGACGAACTTGGGCACCCCCTGGCGGCGGCACAATTCCAGCAGATTGAGCGTGCCCACCGTGTTGGTTTGCAGGTAGACCCACGGGTCGGCTACGCTGGCGCGCACGCCCGCGCGCGCGGCCAAATTGAGCACCGCGTCGAAGGTGTGCCCTTTCCCCAAGGCCAAAACCGCTGCCCGGTCGGTGATGTCCAGCCGGCGGAAGGTAAACCCTGCCCGGTTTTGCAGGCTTTGGAGGCGATAGGCTTTGAGGCGAGGGTCGTAAGCGTCGTTCAGGTTGTCCACGCCGACCACGGCATGGCCTGCTTCCAAAAGCATGGTCGCCACTTTGGCGGCGATGAACCCGGCCACGCCGGTGACCAGATAAGTTGCCATGACGGGCGCTCGCTTTCGCAGGGAGTTTGGGTTGCCTTCAAGGCTGGGGCGTCGCGCGGCGGTAGGGCGCGGTGGCCGTGGGGTGGGGGGTAGGTGTGAACCACGAGCCGGGGGGGTAAAGTTGCGCCATGGCCTCTTCCCAGTTCAGCCCCTGGCGGAGGGCGAATTCGGTGGCCCGGGCGCCGAACACGTAGGCGCGCCAGTTGGGCAGCGCGGGCAGGCGTTCCCAGCCCGAGGCCAAGGCCCAGGCGGTGACGTCCACCCAATAGCCGGGCGGCAGGGTGGCCGCGAGCGCGCCCCCTTGTTCGTACGCATTCACCGGGTCTTGAGCGCGGGCGGCGAAATCCCACGGCACCCGTTGCAAGGGACGCCCTTGGGTGCCATCCTGCTGGGCGGCGCGCACGAACACCCGCCAGTACGTGCCCTGAGGCTGCGCCTCGCGCACCACCACCATCTTCCCTTCTTGCAGCCAGCGGGTGGGCAGGGCAAAGGCTCGCCCCGTGTAAAGCCAGTCGCGTTCCAGCCCTGGCGGCAAGGGTGCTGTGAGGGGCACGAATGCCTGCTCTAAGGTGCCGAGCACATCCCACCCGGCTTTGCGGGCTAAAGTTTGGCGCAGGCTGCGGAAGGCTTCGTCGGCCGCGTCGCTGAGTTTAGGGTAAGGTGCCTGCACGTCGGGGGGAAGGGGAACCACCTGCTGCCGACCGTTCGCCCCGGCTGCTGCCGCGTGAGGCGTCCACAAGGGGGTGGGAGTTTGCTGCGCGGCCCGGCGCAGCGGCAGGGGCAAAGGCCAGGGGAGCCGGGCGGGGCGCAAGGTCAGCCCGGCCACGGTGCCGGGCAGGGGGAGCAAGGGCAACACTAAGTTGCCTGCAGGGTCGTACGCGGTGAGCGCGTCGCCGTTGGGCTGGGGCACTACCGCCACCAGGACGTGCCCCTTTCCCCAGGCAGGCCAAAGCCCGGGCCCCACGGGCTGCGGGGGCTGGTCGGGGTGGGCTGCATCCCAGAGGAAGAGGCGGTCGCCCTGCGGGGTCTGCTGGCTCCAGGCCAGATAGCGCCCGTCGAGAGACCAGGCCGGATGGCAGGCTGGCCCGGCCGAGGGTTGGGAAATGCGGCGATAGCGGTCGGCGCCTACCACGTCTAGGTTGACCAAGAAGACCTGGGGGCTGCCTTCCCGGGTGGAAATGAACGCAATCAGCCGCCCCTGGGGCGCCCAGGCGGGCGCTTCATCGGCTGCCGGGTGGGTGGTCAGGCGCAGCGGTTCCCCCGTGCCTTGCGCGGGGCGGATGAAAATGTCTAAATTGCCGCCGCTATCGTGGGTGTAGGCCAGCCACAAGCCGTCGGGCGACCAGGTGGGGTGGTCGTCGTAAGCCGCGTCGCGGGTCAGGCGGGTGGTGTGGCCGTCTTGCAGGGAGAGCAGGAAGAGATCCCAGCCCGTGGCGGTGTGGGCTGCGTAAGCCACCGCGTGGCCGTCGGGGGCCAAGGCGGGAGAAACCAGGTCGGCCTGCTGATGGGTGAGGCGGGTGAAGGGAAGGGTTTGGGGCTGGTAAGCCCACAGTTGGCTGCTCGCGCCGCGGCGCAAAGCCAAAATGGTCAGCCCGCGCGGGAAATGCAACGCGCGGGGAGGAGGGGGCAATGTGGCTTGGTCGGTGGGGGTAGGGCGAGGCGTGGGTGTGCGGGTAGGCGTGGGCGTGGTGGTGGGCGAGGGGGTGGGAGACGGCGTGGTAGTCGGCGTCGCGGTGGGCGTGGACGCGCGGGCCGCGTGCAGCCAACCCAACGCCAGCAACCATCCCGCGGTCAGGGCCAGCAGCAAGAGCAGCACATAAGGCCGTTTTCGAGGGGGGACACCCATGGCCTTTATTTTACCCCACTTCTGCGGCGGCACAGAAAAAGGGTATGGGATGAAAAGAAGGAAGCGCTTTGGCTTTTTTCGTCGGCTCGCGGCCATCAACGCGGCAGATTTCGGGTATACTTGGGAAAGTGGCTGGTCATAGAAGCGGCCGAAGCCGAAGAATAGGGATGTTTTATGACGGCTGAGCAAACTTTTCGCGAGCAACTACGCCGCGCCTGCAAGTTGACCGGAGGGCGGTGGGCTGTGCTGTGGCGCTTGAACGGCGAGGCTGCCGGCGCCTTAGGGGTTGCCTGGGGGCTGACGGTCGCGCGACAGCGACAGTTGCTCGCCTTTTTAGCCCAGCCCCGGTGGGCGACCTGGGTGCGGGGGGCACTGACCCAGGGGCGCACCCGTCACCGTAAAATTCCTCCGGCTTACCACCGTTTGGGTGAACGCCTTTACGCCTTCCCTTTGCCCCAGGGGCGCGGGGTGTTGCTGGTCGGCGGCCTGCTCCCTTCCCAGCAGCAGGAGGTCTTCCGCATTTTGGCGCTGGCCGCCCCGTATGCCGATGGCGATACCGAGCCACAAGCGGTGCCCCCCGCTTTGTGCCGGGCATTGACCCGACGGGTTGGGGAAGAGGGTTATCTGCCTGAAGGCGTGGGGCGAGCGTTGTTGCTTACCGTGCATGAGGCATTGCCCTATGCCCGCGCTTATGTGGCTTTGGAAGAAGAGGGCCAGTGGGCTATTGTGGCTGCTGAAGGCCAGGACGCGGATACACTACGAGGCCAACGTCGTCCTTTGGACGCGGTGCCCGAATTTGCGGCTGTGCGGCAGCAGCCCCGCTTCCGCACCATGCCCCGTGACCCGTGGCCAGGTGCGCCTTCTCCCGCTGGGTGGCGGTGGGAGGCCGCGCCTTTTGTCTATGGCCATCGCTTTTTAGGGGTGTTGGTGATTGGTTGGGCTGAGGGAGCGCGTTCGTTAGTCGGGAGGGCTTTTCCCCATGAGGCGTTTTTGCAGCGTTTGACCGCGCGCGCCTCCTGGTTAATAGACAACGCGCTGGCCTTTCGGGAGACGACCCGCCAACTGCGGCGCAAAGTCGTGGCCAACGATATTCTGCTGACCGTGCTTTGTGGCGACGACCTGGGCAAGACGGCTCAGTGCACCACTCGCCACTTGTTGCGGGTGTTGGATGCCGACCTGGCGGTGGTAGCCTGGCTAAACGACGGGGGAAGGCTGATGCCCTTAGGGGTGGCCACCGCGGCGCCCGACGTTTTGGTAGGTGAATTGCCGCCGGCGGTGCGAGAAAAAGTGTTGCAACAAGGCGAGTTGCTTCGTATAGCCAACTTAGAAAGCGCGCCTGACATTCGCCCTATGCTCTCGGGTGCTCGGTCGTTACTGGCGCTGCCCTTGCGTTATCGCGGCAAAATCGCGGGCATGGTTTATTTGGAAAGCCAATTGCCTGCTGCCTTTACCGCTACCGACGAAGGGTTGCTTTCTGCTGTGGCCGGTCAACTGACCTTGTTTTTGGACCTGATGCGCCTGCGACAAGAAACTGCAGCCCGTGCTCGCCGTATGGAGGTCATTCACCAGGTGGTGCAAGAGGTGGTAGGCCTTTTCGACGAGCAAGAAATCGTGCGAGTGGCCGCCCAGCGTATTGCCGCTTACTTCGATTTTGAATTCGTGGCTGTGCTCATCCGAGAGGGGGAGACGTTTACCCCGCGGTTGTTTGCCGCGGCAGGGAGCGGCGAATTCCTCGACCCGAAAGACGACCTGGTGCCCCCCACCGGCGTGGTCGCTAAAGTGTTGGCTACGGGGGAGAGCATCCTGATTAACGACACCACCCGAAACCCCCTCTACAAGCCGGTGTCGGGGCGATCTTGGGGTTCTGAACTGTGCGTGCCTATCTTTTCCCCCGACGAAGCCCGCTCGCGGGTCATTGGCATCATCAACGTTGAACGGGCTGAGCGCAACGCCTTCGACGAAGAAGATCGGCTGGCCTTAGAAGCCATCGCCGGCGTGCTTTCCGCGGTGTTGGCGCATGTTTCCCGTTATCACCGCCTCAACACCACCGTCCAGCACCTGCAAGTGGCCCGGCAAACCGGGTTAGACATTATTGCTGACCTGGATATGCAAACCCTGTGTCAGCGCATTGTGCGGCGGGTGCGCACGTTGTTGGGGGTGAAAGGGGCAGAAATTGGCCTAGTGGATCAGGCAGAGGGGCTTGTTCGTATAGCCGCATCGGAGAACCCATGGCGTGACTACACCGGCCAGGAGATCCCCCTCACGATGGGCGTGGCCGGTTGGGTGGTCAGCCATGGGGAAAGGCTCGTTTTGGAAGACTACAATGCCTGGGAAGGCCGTAGCAGCGACAACCCCCACGCACTCCCCGCGGCTTTCAAGGTGGTGGCCAGCGTGCCCCTCAAGTTCAAAGATGAAATTTTGGGGGTTCTGACCGTATACGACGACAGCGAAGGCCGCGTGTTTACCGAAGAGGAAGTGGGGCTGCTGGAACTGGTCGCACCCCAGGTGGCCGTGGCTTTGCGGAACGCCCGTCTTTACCAGGAACTTTCACAGCGTATCGCTGCCCAGCGCCAGGCTGAACAGGAACTGGTGCGCTCAGCCCGTCTGGCCGCGGTGGGGGAACTGGCCGCGGCGGTCGCCCACGAACTGACCAGCCCCCTGACCATCATTACCGGCTTTGTAGAACTGGTGTTGGAGAGCCTGCCCCCCGATCACGCCGCCCATGAAGACCTAGCCTACGTGCTAAGCGAAGCCCGGCGGGCAGGGAAGATCGTCCGCCGCCTGCTCGACTTCACCCGTCGCGGCAACCCCATGCGCCTGGCTACCGACATCAACGCCTTGCTGGAAGAAACCCTCCACATGGCGCGACGTCTCCTTTCAAACCAAGGCGTGGTCTGGGCCTGGGAAAAAGACGAAGATACCCCCTTAGTGCTGGCCGACGCGGCAGAAATCAAGCAAGTGTTTTTGAACCTGCTTTACACCGCGGCCCATGCCATGCCCCACGGCGGCAAGTTGAGTTTGCGCACTTTCGCCGACCAAAGCGAAGGGCAACGATGGGCTGTGGTAGAGGTGAGGGGGAACGCAGGCGACCTGCTTTCCTCATCTGTGAGCCAAGCCCGCGCCGCCGAGAACGACGGCAAGAAACCGTGGAGCCTGGCCACAAGTTTCGACATCATCGCCCAACATCGAGGCTCGCTGAACGTGCGACGAGAAGAAAACAACTTAGTGTTCGTCGTCCGTTTACCCGCTATGGCCTCTTGGCTGCCGGTTGCTCCTGAGGGGCAGGCCGACCAAGTCGGGCTATAACGCCCCTGCCCGGCCGCTTTGCACATCCTCTACCAGAAAGGAGCCGTATGCACTCCCCTTTACCACCGTTGGTCGTCGTTGCAGATCCTGAGGAGGGCATTTTGCAATTGTGTGCCACGGTGTTAGAAGGCGCGGGGTTCCGCGTGCGTGGTTTCCGTTCCCTGCCGGAGGCATTGACCTTTGTGCGTGCCAACCCAGCCGACGTGTTACTGATCGACACCCAGATGCTGGAAGAGGATGGCTTCGCGTTGCTGGCTGATGTGCGCGGGCAGCGGCCCACGTTGGCGGTGGTGGTAATGAGCGGCTTTGCCACGATGGATTCGGCCTTAGCGGCTTTTCGTCATGGCGCCGACGGTATGTTGCTGAAACCCTTTGAAAGCACGCGTACCCTGGTTGAAGGAGTACAAGAAGGGTTGAACAACCGCCGGCGCAAAGAAGAAACCGCCCGCCTGGCCGCCCTGCGCCCTTTGTTTGCTGTGGCCGAGAAGTTAATGGCCGAGACCCGCTCGCAAGCCTTGCAAGAGCAAATCGTCCAAACGGCTCAAGATTTAGTGCATGCCCAGATGGTAGGGCTGTATATGTGGGAAAGCCAAAAAGGGCGACTGCTGGCTGGCCGGGGCGTGGCGCCTCCCGCGGATGCCGCTGAGATGCGTTGGCTAAGCCAGCAGCAGGAGCCAGTACGGCTGTCTCAGAGCGGGCATACGCCGCCCGAGATGGCCGCTTGCCTACGACGCTGGGGATGGAGTAGCCTGTTGAGCGTGCCCGTGGAGCGGAAAGGGCGGCGTTACCTGCTGGTGGCCGCGCGTACGCCCGCGCCGTCCTTCCAAGAGGCCGACGAGGCCACGTTGGGCATTTTAGCCCGCTTGGGCGCCGCCGCGTTAGAAAACGCCCGTCTGCACGAAGCCCTGCGCGAATCTCTCACCCGGCTGGAAAAATCACAGCGTGCCCTGGCCCAAGCCGAAAAAATGGCCGCCATCGGGCGGCTCACCGCTTCCCTGGCGCATGAAGTCAATAACCCCCTGCAAGCCGTGCGCAACAGCCTTTACCTGGCCGCGCGGCCTAATATGTCCGCCGAACAGCAGCAACATTATATCCACCTGGCTCGCCGAGAAGTGGAACGCCTTTCCGCGTTGGTGCATCGGATGCTCAACTTTTACCGCCCTGGTAACGTCGAACGTCATTTAGTGCATTTTCGGCCTCTGGTCGAGCGGGTGTTGACTTTGCTCGGCGAGCAGATGGCGCGCGCCGGCGTGCAAGCCGTTGCCGACGTTCCCCCTGATTTGCCACCGGTGGCTGGCGTGGAAGACCAATTGCAACAGGTGCTCCTCAACTTGTTGATCAACGCTATGGAGGCGATGCCTCAGGGCGGCACGGTGTACGTCTTGGGTTGGGAAGAAGGCGATCAGGTCGTTCTGGCCGTTGAAGACGTCGGCCCCGGCATTCCCGAGGCGTTAAAAAGCCGTATCTTTGAGCCATTGGTCAGCACGAAACCCCAAGGCACGGGGCTGGGGCTGGCGGTCAGTTATAATATCATCAACGCTCATCACGGTCAGTTGCAACTGGCCGAGCCGCGGCGAGGCACGGGAGCGGCCTTCCACATCGTGTTGCCTCGCGCCCGGCAAGAGGCCCTTACTGCCAAAGCGGAGGAGGCGTAGACCATGCAGGAATCCCCTGTACGCGTTTTAGTTGTTGACGATGAATATGTGGCTCGGGCGACTTTGACCGATATTTTGCAGTTAGAGAATTACCAAGTTACCGCGGTGCCCACGGGGGAACAGGCGCTCCAGAAATTGCAAGCTGAATCTTTTGACGTCATGCTTTTAGATATTATGATGCCGGGCATTAGCGGTTTAGAAGTGTTAGCGCGGCTGCGGGAGATGCCCTACGATATCGAGGTCATTCTGTTGACTGCCCACAGTTCGGTGGATTCCGCGGTCGCCGCGTTGCGTCATGGTGCGGCCGACTATCTCATCAAGCCGGCCAGCCCTGAAGACATTTTGGCCGCGGTAGGCAAAGCCGTGGAGCGTCGGCGCCAGCGTCAGAAGCAGCATCGCTTGTTAGAACAGTTGGAGTACTCGGTGCGCCAACTCAAGGGGGAAAGCGAGCCCACGCCGGTGCTCCGTGAAGTGCCGACTCAATTTTCCACGTCTGCCCAGGCAGAGCCTGCGGACGGCGGGGGGAACCCCGCTCGCAGGCAGTTGAGACCGGGGGTGTGGCTCGACGGCACTCGCCGCCGTATCTACTATCAAGGAGGGGAGGTTGTGCTTTCCCCCACTGAGGCACGCTTGTTGAACGCCCTCCTGGCGCGCGAAGGTGAGGTGGTTTCGCATAAAGACCTGGTCAAGCAGGCGCAAGGCTACGATGTGCACGCGTGGGAAGCCCCCGAAATGCTGCGCCCCTTGGTCAGCCGCTTGCGTTCTAAACTATCGCGCATCCCCGGGGGCCGGAAGTGGATCGTCAACGTCCGCGGGGTGGGGTATGTATTAGACCTGGGCGGCGGTCAGGGCGGGCAGTAAGCCCGCAGCGGCGCACCCACCGGCGATACACCGCGCCGCCGGTATATTTGTTAGGTAAAGCCGTTGTGAGTCTGATCAGCATGGAGGAAACATGAAAGTACGCCCGCTGCTTCCCAGTGATGAGGAGAAGGTCGTTGACCTTATTGCGCGGTTTCGTGTTGAATTGGCAGGCCTGCGTGGTGTGCAGCGTGAGCCAAATCTAAAAGCCGCGCAAAGTGAGTTGTCTGAATATAAAGAACGGCATTTCCCCATCTTTGTTGCTGAAGAAGAGAATTCGGAAATCATTGGTTATCTTGTGTGCCGGTTTGATGGCGATGTGGTTTGGGTGGAGTCTTTGTTTGTGCGCCCGGAGTATCGGCGTAGGGGAGTGGGGTCAGCCTTGTACGAGAAAGCGGAACAGTTGGCACAACAATTGGGCGGGGACGCGCCTTACAACTGGGTGCATCCCAATAACGATAAGATAATCCGTTTTTTGCAGAAACGCGGTTATAGGGTTTTGAATCTGATAGAACTGCGCCGCCCTTGGCCGGGAGAGAA
>JALUDX010000148.1 GCA_027053355.1 Anaerolineales bacterium
CCGCCCCCCTTTTATTCCCCCCTCCCCTCTCCCGCAGCAGCGGGAGAGGGGAGGGGGGAAAGCCGCCGCCCTGAGCGAAGACGAAGGCTGCCCTGAGCGAAGACGAAGGGCATGGGGGGAAAGAAGAGGGCATGAAAAGCGAGGTTCTCGAAAAGCCTTGGCCTGACGAGATGAGATTGTCGGCCTAAGAAACAACGAGCGGGAGCGCGATGGATGTTGCGTCGAGCAATCAAACCACGGGACAAAGTTTTGTCAGTCAATCAGGATTGGCACAGAAAACACGGATTTGCTCTTTGCGCCCTTTGGCGGGGTGAAGTCCCTCTGCGTCTCTGCGCCATCTCTGCGTTATCTCTCTGCGCCTTTACGGAACGGTTCCCAACCGGCGTAAGCCGCGGTGTCGGCCAGTTCTTCTTCGATGCGCAGCAGGCGGTTGTATTTCGCCACCCGGTCGGAGCGGGCGGGCGCGCCGGTCTTGATTTGGCCGATGTTGAAGGCCACCACCAGGTCGGCGATGGTGGTGTCTTCAGTCTCGCCGGAGCGGTGAGAAACCACCGCGTTCCAGCCGGCGCGCTGCACCAGTTGCACGGCTTCCAGGGTTTCAGTGAGCGAGCCGATCTGGTTGAGTTTGACCAGCAGGGCGTTGCAGGTCTTTTCGCGGATGCCGCGGCGGATACGCTCGGGGTTGGTCACCAGCAGGTCGTCGCCCACCAGTTGCACCTTGTCGCCCAAAGCGGCCTGCAGCATGGTCCAGCCTTCCCAGTCGTCTTCGGCGAGGCCGTCTTCCAGCGAAACGATGGGGTACTGGTCGATCCACTTTTCCCAGAACTTGACGAGTTCCTCGCTGGAATACACCTTGCCCTCGCGGCGCAGGTTGTATTTGCCCTCTTCGTAGAATTCCGAAGAAGCGGGGTCGAGGGCGATGGCCACCTCTTCGCCGACTTTGTAGCCGGCCTTTTGGATGGCTTCCAGAATGACCTCGATGGCCTCTTCGTTGGCCTTGAGCGCGGGGGCAAAGCCGCCTTCGTCGCCGACGAGGGTAGCGTAGCCCTTGGCCTTGAGCACGCCCTTCAGCGCGTGGTAGATTTCGCTGCCCCAGCGCAGCCCCTCGGCAAAGGAAGGCGCGCCCAGCGGCATGATGAGGAATTCCTGCATGTCCACCGACTGCCAGCCGGTGTGTGCGCCGCCGTTGAGGATGTTCATCATCGGCGTGGGCAGCACATGGGCGTACACGCCGCCCAAGTAGCGGTAGAGGGGCAGTTGCAGGGAAGCCGCGGCGGCCTTGGCCACGGCCAGGCTGACGCCCAAAATGGCGTTCGCACCCAGTTTGGATTTGTTGGGCGTGCCGTCCAGTTCCAGCATTCGCTGGTCGATGGCTTTCTGCTCGGTGGCGTCCCAGCCGACGAATTCCTCGGCCAGCACGGTGTTGACGTTTTCCACCGCCCGCAGCACGCCTTTGCCGTTGTAGCGGCTCTTGTCGCCGTCGCGCAGTTCCAGGGCTTCGTGCACGCCGGTGGACGCGCCGGAAGGCACCGCCGCGCGCCCCCAACTGCCGTCGGCCAAAATGACCTCCACCTCCACGGTGGGGTTGCCGCGGGAATCCAGAATTTCGCGGCCGTGAATCAGGGTGATGATGGTTTCCATGGAACACCTCGTTTGGTTGGCTGGTTACTTGGTTGGTTTGTTGCCTGGTTGCCAGGAACACCGTAATTATACTGCCAAAGAGACACTGGGGATGACGCAGACAGAAAACCAGAGAAGGCACAGAAATTGGGGAGGCGGGAAACGGGATGCGGCTGGTGGTGTCATCTTGGCATTTCCCTCTCTGCGTCTTTGTGTTCCTTTGCGCCCTTTGCGTTACTTGGCACCCCAAAATCCGCGTCTATCCGCCATCATCCGCGGGCCGTTTTCCAAAGGCTGAACGGTTGCCCGCCAAAAGGGGAAGCCCCCGCCGCGGGGCGGGGGCGGGGCCTGCGGGGTCAGGTGCCGTGTTCCCACGAGTGCAGGTAGGCTTCCTGTTCGGGGGTGAGGGTGTCGATTTCCACGCCCATCGCTTCCAGTTTCAGTTTGGCGATGTTGCGGTCGATGTCTTCGGGCACGGTGTACACCTGGCGTTCCATTTCCTTGGCGTGCTGCACCAGATATTCGGCGCTCAACGCCTGGTTGGCGAAGGACATATCCATCACGCTGGCGGGGTGGCCTTCGGCTGCGGAAAGGTTGACCAAGCGCCCCTCGGCCAGAAGGTGGATGAGGCGGCCATCGGGCAAGCGGTAGGCGTCCACGAAGGGGCGCACGCGGCGCTTTTCCACGGCCATTTCTTCCAGCGCGGGGATGTTGATTTCCACATTGAAGTGCCCGGCGTTGGCCACGATGGCGCCGTCTTTCATGGCCTCGAAGTGGTGCTTGTCGATGGTGTGCAGGTCGCCGGTGAGGGTGACGAAAACGTCGCCGATGGGGGCGGCCTCGAGCATGGGCATCACCCGGAAGCCGTCCATCGCGGCTTCCAAAGCCTTCAGCGGGTCGACCTCGGTGACGATGACGTTCGCGCCCAGGCCCTTGGCGCGCATGGCCACGCCGCGGCCGCACCAGCCGTAGCCGGCCACCACCACGGTGCGCCCGGCCAGCAGGATGTTGGTGGCGCGGATGATGCCGTCCCAGGTGCTCTGGCCGGTGCCGTAGCGGTTGTCGAAGAAGTGCTTGGTCATCGCGTCGTTGACGGCAAT
>JALUDX010000149.1 GCA_027053355.1 Anaerolineales bacterium
CCGACCCCCACCCCACCCCCGGGGGTGAGCCAGGCCCTGGCCGAACACTCCACCCTGCTGGTGGAAAACGGCACCACCACCGCCCATCTGGCCTGCCGCACCGCCCGTTGGCTGCGCAGTCAGGGCTTCGACTCGGTGGAAATTGGCAACGCTGCCGACCGTTACGCCGAATCCCTGCTTTTGGTGTACGCGGACCGCCCGCAAACCGTGGCCTTTTTGCAAGCCTGGCTGCATCTTCCTGACGACCGCCTGCGTTTCCTCTCTGCCGAGGCGCCGCCTGCCGACCTGGTGCTCATCTTGGGCGACGATTGGGCCCAGGCTCACGCGGTCGACGGCGTGTCCTGCAACCCCTGAGCCACCATGACCGCTGCCCCTTCCGCTCCCGAGACCCTGCGCGGCACGGTCGAGCGGGTCACGTTTTACAATGTGGAAAACGGCTACACCGTGCTCCGCCTGCGGCCAACGCGGCCTGTGCCCGGCATGGCGCGCGACGGCCTGGTCACCGTGGTCGGCAATTTGCCCGAAATCGCCCCTGGCGAGCACCTGGAACTGGGGGGACGCTGGACGAATCACCCCCGCTACGGACGTCAGTTTGAAGCCACCACCTACCGCCAGGTTTTACCGGCCACGGCCAAGGGCATCGTGCGCTATTTGGGCTCTGGGCTGGTGCGCGGCATCGGCCCCCGCTTGGCCGAGCGCATTGTGGCCGTGTTTGGGGAGCAAACCTTAGAGGTGTTGGAGCACGCGCCGGAACGCCTGCGCGAGGTGCCCGGCATCGGCGCCCAGCGGGCGGCGCGGCTCAAGGCCGCCTGGGAGGAACAGAAGCATATCCGCCAGATTATGCTCTTTTTGCATGAACACGGGGTGACCACCGGCCTGGCGGTCAAAATTTACAAAACCTATGGCGACCGCGCACTGGAGGTGGTGCGCACCGACCCCTACCGCCTGGCGCAAGACATTCATGGCGTGGGCTTCAAGACCGCCGACAAGGTGAGCCGGGCGTTAGGGCTGCCGGAAGACCATCCCTCGCGGCTGCAGGCGGGGCTGTATTACGTGCTACAACGGGCAGCCGACGAGGGGCACACTTTTTTGCCGCGCGAGGCGCTGCTTGCCCAGGCTGCGGCTTTGCTCGAGCAGCCGCGAGAGGCCTTGGCCGAGGCGTTGCAATCCCTGCTGGCCCGTGGTCTGGTGGTGGCGGAAGAGGTGCCCCTGGCCGCGCCGCGGCTGGCCGCGGCCGCGCGCGTGCGAGAGGAAGGTGAACCCTACCGCGGGCAGGGCGTGTATCTGCCAGCCTTTCATACCGCGGAAGTAGGGGTTGCCGAGCGGCTGGCCGAGTTGCTGACCGCCCGCAGCCGCCTGCCGCGGCAGGCGCTCCCTCCCTTACCGAAGGTCCTGACCGAGCAGCAGGCGCAAGCCGTGCGCATGGCCGTGCAACGGCCGGTGAGCGTGCTCAGCGGCGGCCCCGGCACCGGCAAAACCACCACCGTGCAGGCGCTGATCCGCGTGCTGGAAACCTGGGGCGTGCCCTACGCCTTGGCCGCACCCACGGGGCGCGCCGCCCAGCGCCTGGCCGAGGCCACGGGCCGCGAAGCCGCCACCCTGCACCGCCTGCTGGGCTACAAACCGGGTCAGGGGTTCCGCTTCCATCCCAGAAACCCCCTGCCGGTCGATTTTTTGGTGGTGGACGAAGCCTCCATGCTCGACACCCTGCTCGCCTACCGCACCTTGGGCGCACTGCGCCGCGGCGCGCACGTCCTCTTCGTAGGCGATGCCGACCAACTGCCCTCGGTGGGCGCGGGTGACGTGTTGCGCGCCCTGTTGCAGCATCCGGCAGTGCCCGCGGTGCGGCTGGAGACGATTTTTCGGCAGGCCGCGGATTCCCTGATCATCACCAACGCCCACCGCATCAACCGGGGGCAGATGCCCCTTTTTCCGAAAAACAGCCGCGACTTCTTCCTCTTCCCTGCGGAAGACGCGCAAGCCGCGGCCGATTGGGTGCTGGAAGTGGTCACCCGCCGCATCCCGCGGCGCTTTGGGTTGTATGCCCCGCGGGAGGTGCAGGTGCTGGCGCCGATGTATCGCGGCCCCGCGGGGGTGCACGCCCTCAACGCCCGCTTGCAGGCCGCCCTCAACCCGCCCGCGGCCAACAAAGCCGAGAAGGCCATCTTCGGCCAGATTTTTCGCGTCGGCGATTGGCTGATGCAAACCCGCAACAACTACGAGCACGACGTGTTCAACGGCGACCTGGGGGTGCTGGTCGCCATCGACCAGGTGCAACAGCGACTGGTGGTGGATTTCAACGGCCATCGCGTGGCGTATGATTGGGCCGAGGCCGACCAGTTGGTGTTGGCGTATGCCATTTCGGTGCACAAAGCCCAGGGTGCGGAGTTCCCCGCGGTGGTGGTGCCTGTGGTCACTCAGCATTACATGATGCTGCAGCGCAATTTGCTCTACACCGCGGTGAGCCGGGCGCGGCGGTTGTGCGTGCTGGTGGGGCAGAAAAAGGCCATCGCGTTGGCGGTCAAGAACGAGCGGGCGCGGCAGCGGCACACCGCGTTGCAACATTTCCTGCAACAGCGGCTGGAAACCAGCGCCGCGGCAACGCCCCCGCCTTCTCGAGGCCAGTTGTGGTAAACTTAGCGGGACAGCAAAGGGGTGGCGTTTGGGCGTACAGACATCGCGATTACGTTTTTTCGTAAGGAGGCAGTGATGAGCAAGAAATGGGTTTATCTGTTCACAGAGGTTGATGAGGCCGAAAAGTACGTCGGCGGAAGTTGGGACGGCGTGCGCGGCCTTTTGGGCGGCAAAGGCGCCAACCTGGCCGAAATGACCCGCATCGGCGTGCCGGTTCCCCCCGGCTTCACCATCACCACCGAGGCGTGCAACGCCTACTACGACAGCGGCGGCAAGTTCCCCGAAGGCATGTGGGAACAGACCCTGGCTGCTCTGAAAGACGTGGAACGGCAGACCGGCAAGAAATTCGGCGACCCGCAGAACCCCCTGCTGGTTTCCGTGCGCTCCGGCGCTAAGTTTTCCATGCCCGGCATGATGGATACCGTGCTCAACGTCGGCCTGAACGACGAAACCGCCAAGGGCATGGTGGCCCTGACCCAGAACGAGCGCTTCGTTTACGATGCCTACCGCCGCCTGATTCAGATGTACGGTTCGGTGGTGCTGGACATTCCCGACGAGGCTTTCGAAGACGTGCTGGAAGCCATGAAAGAGGAACGCGGCGCCAAGGAAGACACCGACCTTACCGCCGACGACCTGAAAGAACTGGTGGAACGCTTCAAGAAGGTGGTCAAGGAGCACAAGGGCTTCGACTTCCCGCAGGAGCCCATCGAGCAGATGCGCCTGGCCATCGAGGCCGTGTTCCGCTCGTGGAACAGCAAGCGCGCCATCGACTACCGCAACGCCGCCGGAATCCCCCACGACCTGGGCACCGCGGTCAACATCGTGACCATGGTGTTCGGCAACATGGGCTGGGATAGCGGCACCGGCGTGGCCTTCACCCGCAACCCCAGCACCGGCGAGAAGAAACTGTGGGGCGAATACCTGCTCAACGCCCAGGGCGAAGATGTGGTGGCGGGCATCCGCACGCCTTCCCCCATCGAGAAGATGGCCGAGGAACTGCCCGAAGCCTATGCCCAGTTCGTGGACATCACCCAGAAACTGGAAAAGCACTACCGCGACATGCAGGATGTGGAATTCACCATTGAGCGCGGCAAACTGTGGATGTTGCAGACCCGCACAGGCAAGCGCACCGCCAAAGCCGCGGTGAAAATCGCGGTTGACATGGTGAACGAGGGCTTGATTACCAAAGAGGAAGCGGTGATGCGCGTAACGCCCGAGCAGGTGGATACGCTCCTCCACCCGCAGTTTGACCCGCAAGAGGTGGAAAAGGCGCGCAAAGACGGACGCCTGCTCGCCAAGGGCGTGAACGCCTCCCCCGGCGCGGCGGTGGGTAAGGTTTACTTTGACGCCGACACCGCCGAAAAAATGGCAAAAGAGCACGGCGAAAAGGTGATCATGGTGCGCCCGTTCACCAAGCCCGATGATGTGCATGGCATGATTGCTTCCCAGGGCATCCTCACCAGCGAAGGTGGTGCGACTTCCCACGCCGCGGTGGTAGCCCGTCAGTTCGGCATTCCTGCCGTGGTAGGCGCTTCGGCAGTGCGCATTGATTTGGACAAGCGCCAGATGACCATCGGCGACACGGTCATCAAGGAAGGCGAATGGGTTTCCATCGACGGCACCACGGGCGAGATCTTCCTCGGCCAGATGCCCACCGTGGCGCCCAGCCTGGAAGAGCAGACCGAACTGCTCACCCTGCTGGGCTGGGCCGACGAAATCGCGGCGACCCCCGGCATCCGCCAGGCGCCCGAAGGCTGGCCGACCACCGGCTTGCAGGTTTGGGCCAACGCCGACTACCCCGAAGACGCCCGTCGCGCCCGCGCTTACGGCGCCAAGGGCATCGGCCTGGCCCGCACCGAGCACATGTTCTTCGAGCAGGAACGCCTGCCCATCGTGCAGCGCATGATTTTGGCCGAAAGCGAGGCCGAGCGCAAGGCCGCGTTGGACGAGTTGCTGCCCTTCCAGCGCAGCGACTTCGAGGGGCTGTTCGAGGCTATGGACGGCTACCCGGTCATCATCCGCCTGCTCGACCCGCCGCTGCACGAGTTCCTGCCCTCGCTGGAAAGCCTCATCGAGGAAGTCGCCACCATGAAGGCCAAGGGCGAAACCACGGGGCTGGCCGAGAAAGAGGCGCTGTTAGAGAAAGTGCGCGCCCTGCACGAAAGCAACCCGATGATGGGGATGCGCGGCGTGCGCCTGAGCATCGTGATGCCCCAAATCGTGGAAATGCAGGTGCGGGCGATTTTCGAGGCTGCCTGCAACCGCAAGGCCGCTGGCGGCAACCCCAAGCCCGAGGTGATGATTCCCCTCACCAGCCACGTCAACGAGTTGAAGCGCATCCAGCCCCGGCTGGAGGAAATCGCCAAAGCGGTGATGGAAGAGAAGGGCGTGACCGTGGAATACAAGTTCGGCACGATGATCGAAATTCCGCGGGCCGCGCTGACCGCCAAGGAAATCGCCGAGGTGGCGCAGTTCTTCTCCTTCGGCACCAACGACCTGACGCAGATGACCTTCGGCTACAGCCGCGACGACGCGGAGCGCAACTTCCTCGCTTACTATGTTGAGCAGGAGATCCTGCCTGCCAATCCTTTCCAGACCGTGGACAAGGACGGCGTAGGCCGCCTGATGAAGATTGCGGTGGAAGAAGGCCGCAGCACCCGCACCGAACTGGAAGTGGGCATCTGCGGCGAGCACGGCGGCGACCCCGACACCATCGAGTTCTGCCATCTCATCGGTCAGAACTATGTCAGTTGCTCGCCCTTCCGCGTGCCGGTTGCCCGCCTCGCGGCGGCGCAGGCCGCGCTCAAGCACCGGGCGTAAAAGTTTCCTCTATGAAGTAAAAGCAGGGCGGGATGGCTTCCCGCCCTGCTTTTTTGTTTTGCGTAACTGTTTAGCCTCGAAGAGACGCTACGGATGACGCAGCAGAAAACCACAGAAGACACAGAGAAGGCACAGAAAATAGGGAGGCGGGAAACGGGATGCGGCTGTTGGCGTCATCTTGGCGACCTCGGCACCCCAAAATCCGCGGCTATCCGCTATCATCCGCATTTATCCGCGGGCTGTTTCCCAAAGGCTGAACAGTTGCCATTTCTTCATTTCTTCACCGTTCCTTGTCACCTGCTTCGGTTGCGTTTATAATATGCGTTCGCCTTGTGCCTTTAGCCGGAAATTCGGCCTAAGGGGTGTTGTGTTACGTCCGACTTTCTTTTTTGCAGGAGAGGATGCCCATGGCGGCGCTGCCTATCAAATCTTACGCCCGCATTGACGTAAAACTCCCGTTACCCGATCTAATCGAAATTCAACTCGCTTCTTTCGAGCGGTTGGTCAGCGAACGCCTGGCCGACCTGTTCGACGAAATTACCCCCATCGAAGCCTACAATGGCGGGATGCGGCTCTACTTCCCCAGCCGCACCCCCGAAGCCAAGCAGTGGGGGCTGCGCTATTGGTTCGAAGAGCCCAAGCACACCGTGGAAGCCTGCGTGGAGCGGGACCTGACCTACGCTCGCCCGCTGTGGGTTTCGGTGCTCCTGGCCGGCCCTGAGGTGCCTGAGCCGGTCAAACAGGACATTTTCTTGGGAAACTTCCCCTGGATGACCCAAAAAGGGACGTTCATCATCAACGGCACCGAGCGGGTGGTGGTGTCGCAACTCATCCGCTCGCCAGGGGTGTATTTCGAAGCGCCCATCGACCGCGCCAGCGGCCGCCCCTTGGCGAAATCCAAGTTGATCCCCGACCGCGGGGTGTGGATGGAGTTCGAGACCCGCAAGAGCGATTACCTCATCCTCAAGTTCAACCGCCGCCGCACCGTGCCGGTGACCATTTTGTTGCGTGCCTTGGCTGCGGTGAACGACGGCCTGCCCGATTCGCCCATCAAAGAGGGCACCGATGAGGAAATCCTTTCCCTCTTTGGCGACGTGGACACCAACCCCGACCGGATGTTCATCGCTTCGACCTTGCGCCAAGAGCCGGAATGGGAAACGGACAGCCCTCTTTCCATCAGCGAGCAGGCGTTGATCGCGTTTTTCAAGCGGGTGCGCCCCGGCGACCCGGCTACCTTGGAGAACGCGCGCGAGTTCCTGGAAACCCAGTTGTTCAACCGGCGCTATTACGACCTGGCGCGGGTAGGCCGCTACAAGATGAACCAGAAACTTGACCTGCACGGTGTGGTGCCCATGGAGCACCGCTCCCTGACCAAGTGGGATATCGTGCGCCTGATTCGGCGGATGATCGCCATCAACAACGGCACGGACGAGCCCGACGACATGGATCACTTGGGGAACCGACGGGTGAAAACCGTGGGCGAGTTGGTGCAGAACAAGTTGCGCATTGGTATGCGCCGCATGGAACGGGTGATCAAAGAGCGGATGTCTATCCGCGACCAGGAACAGGTGACCCCCGCGACGTTGATCAACATTCGGCCTGTGGTGGCGGCGCTGCGCGAGTTCTTCGGCTCCAGCCAACTTTCCCAGTTTATGGATCAAACCAACCCCTTGGCCGAACTGCGCCACAAGCGCACCCTTTCGGCTTTGGGGCCCGGCGGCTTGCGCCGGGAGCGCGCCGGCTTCGACGTGCGCGACGTGCACCATTCTCACTACGGCCGCATCTGCCCCATCGAGACCCCTGAAGGTCCCAACATCGGCCTGATCGGCCGCCTGGCCACCTACGCCCGGGTCAACGAATTTGGCTTCATCGAATCGCCCTATCGGCGGGTTTACAACCGCCTCCCGGCCAACAGCCCTTACATGGTCAACCGCAAACTGCGAGAAGCGGTCAAAGACCCCGAAAGCGGCGAGGTACTGTTCGAGGAGGGCGCTCGCCTGAGCAAAGCGCAAGCGCGCCTGCTGGCCGAGCGCCTGGGCGAAGAAGAGGTGGCCGTGGTGCCTTTCGTCTCTGACGACGTGGACTACCTGACCGCGGACGTGGACGACAACCACTACATTGCCCAGGCCAACGCGCCCCTCAACGAATACAGCGAGTTTACATCGGAAGACGTGGTCTGCCGTTACCACGCGGGCTTCCAATTTACCGAGCCGATGCACATCACCTACATGGACGTCGCGCCGCAGCAATTGGTCGGCATGAGCGCGGCGATGATTCCCTTTTTGGAGCACGATGACGCCAGCCGGGCCCTGATGGGTTCCAACATGCAGGCGCAGGCCGTGCCCCTGATGCGGCCTGAGGTGCCCCTGGTTTCCACGGGCATGGAGGCGCACGCGGCCAAGGGTTCAGGCCAGTTGCTCATCGCGGACGAAGACGGCGAGGTCATCGCGGTCAACGGCGAGATGATTGCGGTGCGGGCTAAAGACGGCACCGTGCACGAATACACCCTGCGGCGTTATCATCGCTCCAACCAGAGCACCTGCATCGACCAGCGGCCTGTAGTGCTCAAAGGGCAAATGGTCAAAAAAGGCGATGTGCTGGCTGACTCTTCGGCCACCCAAGACGGCGTGTTGGCCTTGGGGCAAAACGTAGTGGTGGCCTTCCTCTCGTGGGAGGGCGGCAACTTCGAGGACGCGGTGCTCATTTCGGAACGGCTGGTGCAAGACGACTACTTCTCTTCCATTCACATCGAAAAATACGAAACCGAAGCCCGCGACACCCGCCTGGGGCCGGAAGAGATTACCCGCGACATTCCCAACGTGGGCGAAGACGCCATCCGCGACCTGGACGAAGACGGCATCATCCGGGTAGGCGCGCAGGTGGGGCCGGGTGACATCTTGGTCGGCAAGGTCACGCCCAAGGGCGAAAAAGAACTGACCCCCGAAGAGCGCCTGTTGCGGGCGATTTTCGGCGAAAAAGCCCGCGACGTCAAAGATACCTCGCTGAAAATGCCCCACGGCGAGCGGGGCACGGTGATCGACGTCAAGGTCTTTACCCGCGAAGACCACCGCGACCTGCCCGCGGGCGTCGAAAAGATGGTGCGTGTGTTGGTGGCGCAGCGCCGCAAGATCACCGCCGGCGACAAAATCGCCGGCCGGCACGGCAACAAAGGCGTGATTTCCAAGGTCGTGCCTGTGGAAGATATGCCCTTCCTGGAAGACGGCACCCCGGTGGACATCATCCTCAACCCCTTGGGCGTGCCGGGGCGGATGAACATCGGCCAGGTGCTGGAAGTGCACCTGGGTTGGGCGGCCAAGCAACTGGGCTTCCGTGCGGTGGTGCCGGTGTTCGATAGCGCCACCGAGGAAGAGGTGGAAGCCGAACTGGTGCGCGCCTGGATGATCGGCGAAGCCTGGAAGGAAATCACCGAGCGCGCCTGGCAGTGGGCGCGAGAGGCCGGTTACGCCCCCCAGGAACTGCGCGGCGAGGACGAAGCCCGCACCCTGTACCTGGAGGCCTGGTTGGGTGAAAAGGGCTACGATGTCTACCGCCTGGCCGACGACGAGGTGTATGCCCGCCGCTCGGTGCTGCGCGAATGGCTGCGCGAAAAGGGCTACGACCCGGAGAAAATCTTGGCCTTCGAGGATATGGACATCCCGGTGCGCGGCCGCGAAGCCCAAAACGCGCGCGCGGTCGAGGCTGGCCTGCGCCTGTGGCTGGAAAGCCAGGGGCACCCGGCTGCCGACATCCCGGCGGAAGCCCTGCGCCAAAAGGCGGCTGAGGTGTCGTTGGAGACCGGCCAGCCTATGCCCACCTTGGGCAAGCAAATCGTGCGCGATGGGTTTTCGGGCGAGCCTTACGACCGCCCCGTCACCGTGGGCGTGATGACCATCCTCAAACTGCACCACCTGGTGGAAGACAAGGTGCACGCCCGCTCCACCGGGCCGTACAGCCTGGTCACCCAGCAGCCCTTGGGCGGTAAAGCGCAGTTTGGCGGCCAGCGCTTCGGCGAGATGGAAGTGTGGGCGCTGGAGGCGTACGGCGCGGCCTACACCCTGCAGGAAATGCTCACCGTGAAATCCGACGACGTGCAGGGGCGGGTCAAGACCTACGAAGCCATCGTCAAAGGCGAACCCATTGAGGAGCCCGGCTTACCTGCTTCCTTTAAAGTGCTGGTCAAAGAATTGCAAAGCCTGGGGTTGGCCGTCGAGGCCATCACGCCCGAGGGCGTCGAAAAGTTTGGCAAAGAATCGGGCAAGCCCAAAGTGCCCAAGGTGAGAGTGGGCCTGTTGGGGCTGGGCGAAGATTTGGACTAAAGCGACACGCCCCGGCCGCGTCGGCGGTCGCCTCGGTCGGGCGACAAAAGCCTTTGCCGGATGGCGCGCAGGCGCCTTCTGCCCCTGGGCGAGCGCTTGGCCGCGAAACGCGAGCAGCGTTTTTCTTGACGCGCGTTTTGCGGCATGGTACAATCCTGGCCTGCTGCGTAAGGTTCCTTTGTCCTTTTACGTCCCGCGAAAGCGGGCGTTCGCGGAGGCCATCGCATGATGATGGCCTTCCTTTACGCAAGAAGACCGTCAGGTGATTTTCTTTTCGGGAGGCAAAAGTGCCCACGATTAACCAACTCGTTCGCAAAGGCCGCAAGCCCAAGAAAACCAAAAGCAAAGCGCCGGCTTTGCAGTACATCTACAACTCTATGAAGCAGCGCCGCCTGCGGATGCCGAAGGGCGCGCCGCAAAAACGGGGCGTGTGCACGGTGGTGCGTACCATGACGCCCAAAAAACCTAACTCCGCGTTGCGGAAGATCGCCCGCGTGCGGCTGACCAATGGTATCGAGGTGACCGCCTACATCCCCGGCGAAGGCCACAACCTGCAAGAGCACTCGGTGGTGCTGGTGCGCGGTGGCCGTGTGAAGGACTTGCCGGGCGTGCGCTACCACATCGTGCGCGGCACCTTAGACGCCACCGGCGTCGAAGGCCGCCGCCGGGCGCGCTCCAAATACGGCGCTCGCAAACCCAAAGAGTAAATTCCCCTTTGTGATCTCGGCTTTGGAAAGTTGGAGTAAATTATGCCTCGACGATACCGACCTGAACGGCGGGTGATCCCGCCCGATCCGAAATACGGCAGCGTGAAGGTGCAGTCCTTCATCAACCGCGTGATGCGCGGGGGCAAGAAGAGCGTGGCCGCTCGCCAGGTGTACAACGCGCTGGCGATTATCGAAGAAAAAACCGGCAAATCGGGCTTAGAGGTGTTCGAGAAGGCCATCAAAAACGCCTCGCCGATCATGGAAGTGCGGCCTCGCCGCGTGGGCGGCGCGACCTACCAGGTGCCGATGGAAGTACCCTCGCACCGGCAGTTCGCTTTGGCCTGCCGCTGGATTATCGGCGCCGCGCGTGCCCGCTCTGGCAAGTCTTTTGCCGAAAAACTGGCCGCGGAGTTGATGGACGCGGCCAACAACCAGGGCAGCGCGGTGCGTAAGCGAGAAGAAACCCACCGCATGGCCGAGGCCAACCGCGCCTTTTCTCACTTCCGCGTGTAAAAACGCGCTCGCGGCCGCTGACGCGGGTTTCGTAGATTCCCCTCCCCGCGGGCCTGGCCCGCACTGCGAAACCCGCGGCTCAGCGCCGCGCCAAATTGGGTGATTTATGCCTCGCCAGTACCCCCTTGAAAAATACCGCAATATCGGGATCATCGCCCACATCGATGCGGGCAAGACCACGACCACCGAGCGCATCTTGTTCTACACCGGCAAGACCTACCGCCTGGGGTCGGTGGACGAAGGGAACACCGTTACCGACTGGATGGAACAGGAGCGCGAACGCGGTATCACCATTGTTTCTGCCGCGGTGAGCGCCGAGTGGAAAGGGTATCAGATCAACATCATCGATACCCCCGGCCACATCGACTTCACTGCGGAGGTGCAGCGTTCGTTGCGTGTGCTCGACGGCGGTATCGTGGTCTTCGACGCGGTGCAGGGGGTGGAACCCCAGAGCGAGACGGTGTGGCGGCAGGCCGACCGTTACCGCGTGCCGCGCATTTGTTTCGTCAACAAGATGGATCGGGTGGGTGCCTCGTATGAGCGGTCTATCGAGAGCATCCGCGAGCGCTTGGGCGCTCACCCCGTGGCGGTGCAGGTGCCCATTGGCGTGGAGGCTGAATTCCGCGGGGTGGTCGACCTCTTCACCCGCCAGGCCATTGTGTGGGTGGACGACTTGGGTAAAGAGCCGCGGGTCACTGAGGTGCCCGCCGAGTTGGAAGACGAGGTGGAAGTCGCCCGCGAGCGGATGGTCGAGCAGATTGCCGAGGTGGACGACGACCTGATGATGAAATACTTAGAGGGGGAAGAAATCACGGTGGAGGAACTGAAAGCCGCGCTGCGCCGCGCGGTCATCCGCGGCGACCTGACGCCGGTGTATGCCGGTAGCGCGCTGAAAAACAAGGGCGTACAGCCCTTGCTCGACGCGGTGGTCGATTTTTTGCCTTCGCCGCTGGATATTGCCGAAGTGCGCGGCATCAACCCCCGCACCGAGGAAGAGGTCGTCCGCCCTGCCCGCGACGACGCGCCCTTGGCCGCGCTGGTGTTCAAGATCGTCACCGACCCCTACGTCGGGCGGCTGGCTTACTTCCGGGTGTATTCGGGCAAAATCAGCCAGGGCGCGCAGGTGTACAACGCCACCCGGGGTAAGCGCGAACGCATTGGCCGCCTGCTGCGCATGTATGCCGACCGGCGGGAAGACGTCACCGAGGTGTTGGCCGGCGATATCGGCGCGGTGCTGGGGTTGAAAAACTCGTTCACCGGCGACACCTTGTGCGATATGGCGAACCCCATCGTGTTGGAGAGCATTTCGTTCCCTGAGCCGGTGATTTCCATTGCCATCGAGCCGAAGAGCACCGCCGACCAAGATAAACTTTCTCAGGCGCTGCACAAACTGGCCGAAGAAGACCCCACCTTCCGGGTGCGCACCGACGAGCAGACGGGGCAGACCATCGTCTCGGGTATGGGCGAGTTGCACCTGGAGATTTTGGTCGACCGCCTGAAGCGCGAGTTCAACGTCAAGGCCAACGTGGGTAAGCCGCGGGTGGCCTACCGCGAATCCATCACCCGGCCGGTGCCCAAGGTCGAGGGGCGCTTCGTCAAGCAGACCGGTGGCCGCGGGCAGTACGGCCACGTGGTCATTGCCATGGAGCCCACCGACCCCGGTGAGGGTATCGTTTTCGAAGACGCCATCGTCGGCGGCACGATTCCCAAGGAGTTCATCCCCGCGGTAGAGAAGGGCATCCGTGAAGCCGCAGAAGCGGGTGTGATTGCCGGTTACCCGGTGACCGACGTCAAAGTGCGCCTTTACGACGGCTCGTACCACGAGGTGGACTCCAGCGAAATGGCCTTCAAGGTCGCGGCGACCATGGCCTTCCGCGACGGGGTGAAACGGGGCAAGCCTGTGCTCTTGGAGCCGATCATGAAGGTGGAAGTCACGGTGCCCGAGGAATATCTGGGCGACGTGATGGCGCAACTTTCCTCCCGCCGGGGCGAAATTCAAGGCATGGAGCAGCGCGCCGGCAACAGCCGCGCGGTGCGCGCCATGGTGCCTCTGGCCGAGATGTTCGGTTATGCCACGCAACTCCGTTCCATCACCCAGGGGCGCGGCGCGTTTACCATGGAATTCGACCATTACGCGCAGGTGCCCGATAGTGTAGCCAAGGCAATTATCGCGGGCGAATCGGTGTAAAGCCGAGCCCGCGCTTCTTTTGAATCACACTTGAAATCACAAAACCTCAAGGAGAGAGACCGATGGCGAAGCAGAAATACGAACGCACGAAGCCGCATCTGAACGTGGGGACGATGGGGCACATCGACCACGGGAAAACCACGCTGACCGCGGCGATCACCAAATACTGCGCGCTGCGCGGCTGGGGCGACTACACGCCCTTCGACGAAATCGACAAAGCGCCCGAAGAGCGGGAGCGCGGCATCACCATCAACATTGCGCACGTGGAATACGAAACCGAAAAGCGCCACTACGCGCATGTAGACATGCCGGGGCACCGCGACTACATCAAAAACATGATCACCGGTGCAGCGCAGGTCGACGGCGCCATCTTAGTGGTGGCTGCGCCCGACGGCCCGATGCCGCAGACCCGCGAGCACATCCTGCTGGCCCGCCAGGTGGAAGTGCCGGCCATCGTGGTCTTCCTGAACAAAGTGGACATGATGGACGACCCCGAATTGCTGGAACTGGTGGAACTGGAAGTGCGGGAACTGCTGGACGAATACGGCTATCCGGGCGACGAAACGCCGATCGTGAAAGGCTCGGCGCTGCAAGCGCTGCAGAGCGACAGCAAAGACCCGGACGCGCCGGAATACCAGCCGATTGCCGAACTGCTGCGGGTGGTAGACGAATACATCCCTGAGCCGCAGCGCGAAGTCGACAAGCCGTTCATGATGCCGATTGAAGACGTGTTCAGCATCAAAGGCCGCGGCACGGTGGTGACGGGGCGTATCGAGCGCGGCAAAATCAAAGTCGGCGAGCCGGTAGAGATCGTGGGCCTGCGGGACAAAGTGATGAACACGGTGGTGACCGGGGTAGAGATGTTCCACAAGCAGTTGGACGAAGGCATCGCGGGCGACAACGTGGGTCTGCTGCTGCGGGGCATCGGCCGAGACGAGGTAGAGCGCGGGATGGTGGTGGCTGCGCCGGGGAGCATCACGCCGCACAAGAAATTCAAAGCGGAAGTGTACGTGCTGCGGAAGGACGAAGGCGGACGTCACAAGCCGTTCTTCAACGGATATCGGCCGCAGTTCTACATTCGGACGACGGATGTGACCGGGACGATCAAACTGCCGGAAGGCGTAGAGATGGTGATGCCCGGGGACAACATCAACATGGAAGTAGAGTTGCTGAAGCCGGTGGCGTTGGAGCAAGGGAGCAAATTCGCCATTCGGGAAGGCGGCCTGACCGTGGGCGCCGGTGTGGTGACCGAGATTTTGGACTGAGGTGGCTGAGATGGCGAAACAACGCATTCGTATCCGCCTGAAGGCATATGACCATCGGGTGCTTGACCAGTCGGCCAAGCGAATCGTAGAGGCCGCAGAGCGCACGGGCGCTCGCGTGGTGGGGCCGGTGCCCCTCCCCACCAAGATTGAGCGTTTTACCGTGCGCCGCTCGACCTTCATCGACAAAGACTCTCACGAGCATTTCGAGATTCGCACCCACAAGCGCCTGATCGACGTTTTAGAGCCCGACGCCAAAACCATCGACCTGCTGATGCGGCTCAACCTGCCTGCAGGCGTGGATATCGAAATCAAGTTATAGTTGCGTTGGCAAACCGAAAGAGGGCGTCGCGTTTTGCGGTTGCTCTCTTGTGAAAACGTAGACAAACTGCTTCCAATCGGTTAGAATTGGCGGGCTTGCGTTCTGCCAAAAGCATCGGGGGAAGGGTGCCTGCCCTTCCCCCGCGGCTGGCGGAACATTGGGCAAGTTCCCCTTGCGTAAGAGCACGCTCCACCGCGGGCGCACGGAAAACCCCCATTCGCCTGCGGCAGCGGGCTGACTGCGCAAGGGCGGGATGATGCGGCTCAAGCCCAGGCCGACAGTCCCGAGAAACTTTACCAGAAGGAGAACAATCGAGATGTTCAAAGGGCTCATTGGAAAGAAGATCGGCATGACCCAGATCTTCGATGAAAACGGCGCGGCGATTCCCGTGACCCTCATCGAGGCTGGGCCTTGCTACGTTACCCAGGTGCGCCGCCCTGAGAAAGACGGCTACACCGCGGTGCAGTTGGGCTTCCAAGAGGTCAGCCCCAAACGGCTGACCGGTGGACAACTGGGTCACCTGAAAAAAGTGGGTGTGCCTCCCCTGCGCTATCTGCGTGAGTTTCGGGTGAAAGACCCCGACGTGCAAGAGGGCGACACCGTAACCGTCGAGCGGTTTGCGGTGGGCGAGCGCGTCGACGTGACCGGCACCAGCAAGGGGCGTGGCTTCCAGGGCGGCGTCAAACGCCACGGCTTTGGCGGCGGCCCGAAAACCCACGGTCAATCGGACCGTTGGCGCGCGCCGGGCTCGCGCGGTGCAGGCTCCACCCCGGGGCGCACCATGAAAGGCAGCCGCGGCCCCGGCCACATGGGGCACGCCCGCGTGACGGTGATGGGGCTGGAAGTGGTCCTGGTGGACCCGGAACGTAACCTGCTGGCCGTGAAGGGTGGCGTGCCGGGCCCCAAGGGTGGCCTGGTGCTCATCCGTGAGGCCCGAAAGAATTAGGGATTCGGAGCAGAGCCATGAAAGTGGATGTTTTCAACATGGAAGGGCAAAAAGTGCGCGAGGTGGAACTGCCCGCGTCCATCTTTGAGGCCCCGGTGCGGCCAGACCTGATGCACCAGGCTTACGTGCGGCAAATGGCCAACGCCCGCCTGGGTACCCACAATACCAAAACTCGCAGCGAAGTTTCGGGCGGTGGGCGCAAGCCCTGGCGGCAAAAGGGTACCGGCCGGGCGCGGCAGGGCTCGATTCGGGCTGCGCAATGGGTTGGCGGCGGTAAGGTGCATACCCCCAAGCCCCGCAAATACACCTTGGATATGCCCAAGAAAATGCGCCGCGCCGCGTTGCGCTCGGCCCTCTCGCTCAAGGCCGCGGAGGCCAACATCGTGGTGGTGGACGACCTGAGCCTGCCGGAGCCGAAAACCAAACTGATGGCGCAGGCGCTGGAACACCTGGTGGGCGAAGAAAGCAGTGCGTTGATTCTCCTGCCAGAAAGCCCCGCGCGCAGCGAACAATACGAGACCATCGCGCGCTCGGCCAACAACCTGCCTTACGCCAAAACCCTGGTGGCGACCTACCTCAACATCCGCGACCTGCTGGGCTACGACAAAGTCGTGCTGCCCCTGGCCGCCTTGGATGTGATTGCTGGGTTCTTAGGATGAGGAGGGCGAAATGACGACCATTTATGATGTGTTGCGCCGCCCCATTATTACCGAAAAGTCTAACTACCAACACACCAAGTTGGGCCAATACGTGTTTGAGGTGGCCGAAGACGCAACCAAGCCGATGATCAAAGAGGCTGTGGAGACCTTTTTCGAGGTTACCGTCGAGAAAGTGCGGGTGATCAACGTGCCCGCCAAGCGGACTCGCCGCTGGCGCAACCGCCGTGTTGGCATCCGGCGCCGCGGCTACAAAAAAGCCATTGTCACCCTGGCTCCGGGTCAGACCATCGACATATTCGAAGGGGTGAAGTGATGGGTATCAAAAAGTACAAACCGACCACCCCCGGCCGTCGCGGCATGTTGGGGTACACCTTCGAAGAAATCACCAAAACCGAGCCCGAGCGCAGCCTGATCGAGCCCTTGAAGCGGCGTGCCGGCCGCAACGCCTACGGCCGGGTCACCGTGCGCCATCGCGGCGGCGGCAGCAAGCGTTACTACCGGGTGATCGACTTCAAGCGCGATAAGCGCGGGGTGCCGGCCCGGGTGGCGGCCATTGAATACGACCCGAACCGCACCGCGCGCATCGCGTTGCTGCACTACGCGGACGGCGAAAAGCGCTACATCATCGCACCGGTGGGCCTGCAGGTGGGCGATACCGTGCTCGCCGGGCCTGAGGCCGAAATCCGCCCTGGCAACGCGTTGCCCATTGCCAACATCCCTACGGGCACCATGATTCACAACATAGAACTGCAACCCGGTCGGGGTGGGCAGATGGTGCGGGCGGCCGGTTCTTCGGCCCAACTGTTGGCAAAAGAAGGCGATTACGCCCACATCCGGCTGCCCTCGGGGGAGGTGCGCCTGGTGCGCCAGGAGTGCTACGCCACCATCGGGCAGGTGGGCAACGTGGAACACGGCAACATCAAAATCGGCAAAGCGGGGCGCAAGCGCCACATGGGCATCCGCCCCACGGTGCGCGGCTCGGCGATGACCCCGCGCGACCATCCCCACGGCGGCGGCGAAGGCCGGCAGCCCATTGGTTTGCCGGGCCCGAAATCGCCCTGGGGCAAGCCCACCCTGGGCGCTAAGACCCGCCGAAACAAAAAGACCGACAAATACATCGTGCGCCGACGCAGCAAAAAGCGCCGCTGAGCGCGTGGGTTGGCTTGGAGGTTGAACTATGGGACGTTCCCTGAAAAAAGGGCCTTTCGTAGACCCAAAGTTATTGCGGAAAATCGAAGAGATGAATGCCCGCGGCGAAAAGAAAGTCATCCGCACCTGGAGCCGCGACAGCACCATCTTCCCCCAGATGGTCGGCCACACCCTCGCGGTGCACAACGGCCGCCGTCACGTGCCCATCTACATCACCGAAAACATGGTGGGCCACAAACTGGGCGAATTTGCCCCCACGCGAACCTTCCGCGGGCATATCGTCGAGAAAAAGAAGAAGAGGAGATAGACCATGGCGATCGATGTGCGCGCAAAAGCGCGATACGTGCCCGTTTCGCCCTACAAGGCGCGGCGGGTGATCAACCTGGTGCGCGGCAAGGATGCCGAAGAAGCGTTAGAGGTGCTGCGCTTTATGCCCCATAGCGCGGCCCGGCCGGTGTACAAACTCATCGCTTCGGCCATCGCCAACGCGGAAGAAAACTTCGGCTTGAACCGTGAGGACCTTTACATCTATCGCATTTTCGCGGACGAAGGCCCTACCCGCAAGTGGCGACGCTTTGGCGCGCGGGGGCAGTTCAAGCCCCTGCTGCGGCGTTCTTCGCACATTACGGTGATCCTGCGTGAGCACGAAGAAGAGGAATAGGAGTCATCATGGGTCGCAAAGTACATCCGATTGGATTTCGCCTGAAAATCAACAAAACCTGGGAAGGCCGCTGGTACGCGGAAGGGTCTCAATACCGCGAGCAATTGCACCAAGACCTGGCAATCCGTGACCTGGTGCGCAAACAAGCCCCGCGGGCGGGCATCTCGCGCGTGGAAATCGAGCGCTTCCCGGCCAAGGTGAAAATTACCGTCCACACGGCCAAGCCGGGCATCCTCATCGGCCGCAAAGGCGCGACCATCAAGCAACTGCGCGCCGCGCTGGAAAAACTCATCGGCTCCAAAGCCGATGTAGACATCAAAGAAATCAAGGTGCCCGATTTGGACGCCTACCTGGTGGCACACAACATCGCCGACCAACTGGAGCGGCGGGTGAGTTACCGCCGGGCGATGCAGCGGGCGATTCAGCAAGCCATGCGCCAGGGCGCCAAGGGCATCAAAATTCAGGTGGCCGGTCGTCTGGCCGGGGCAGAAATGGCCCGTACCGTGTGGCTGCGCGACGGCCGCGTGCCCCTGCACACCCTGCGGGCCGACATCGACTACGCCAAAGCCGAAGCCCTGACCACCTACGGCCGCATTGGCGTCAAAGTGTGGATTTACAAAGGCGAGGTCTTGCCGGAGCGCGAAGAAGAAGTGCCGGTGGCGACCGAAGGCGTGTATGTGAGCAAGTAAACGGCCGCGAGCCGTGGAAGGAGTGTAGCCATGTTGATGCCTAAACGCGTCAAATACCGAAAACAAATGCGGGGCCGGATGAAAGGCAAGGCGCTGCGCGGCGCAGAAGTGCACTTCGGCGACTATGGCCTGCAGGCCCTGGAGCCGGGGTGGGTCTCAGCCCGCCAGATCGAAGCCGCCCGCCGCGCCATGGTGCGCCACATGCGCCGCCGCGGCAAAATCTGGATCCGCATCTTCCCCGATAAGCCGGTGACCAAGAAACCGGCAGAAACCCGCATGGGTTCCGGGAAGGGCAACGTCGAACTCTGGGTGGCCGTGGTCAAGCCGGGGCGAATCATGTTCGAAATCGCCGGTGTATCCCCCGACGTGGCGCGCGAAGCCTTGCGCCTGGCTTCCTATAAACTCTCGGTCAAGACCAAGATCGTTACCCGAGAAGGGTTGGAGGAAGCATGAAACCCGCAGAAATTCGTAAACTTTCTGATCAGGAAATCGAGGCGCGGTTGGCCGAGGCGCGAGAAGAACTGATGCACCTGCGCTTCCAAAAGGTGAGCGGTGAACTGACCGACATCACCGCCTTGCGCCGCACTCGTCGCCTGATTGCCCGCTACCTGACCATCTTGCGGGAACGTGAACTGGCAGCCTTGGCAGAGGAAGGTGAAGCATGAACAAGCGACGTCGACTCACGGGTGTGGTCATTTCCGACAAAATGGACAAAACCGTGGTAGTGCGGGTGAGCCGAACGTTCCGTCACCCCTTGTACAAAAAAGTGGTGCACACCCACAAAAAGTACAAGGCGCATGACGAACTGGGTGCGCGCGTAGGCGACCAGGTGCGCATCGTCGAAAGCCGCCCCATTTCTAAGACCAAGCACTGGGCGGTCGAGGCCATTGTGCGCCGTGCCCGTGGCAACGAAGACATCATAGCCCAGCAAGAAGAGCAGGAGGCCGAGGCATGATTCAGCAAGAATCGCGCTTGAAAGTGGCTGACAACACCGGAGCCAAAGAACTTTTGGTCATTCGGGTGCTGGGCGGTTCCAAACGCCGCTACGGTCGCGTGGGCGACGTGGTGGTGGCCACGGTCAAAGCCGCCGCGCCCAATGGCTCGGTGAAAAAGAGCGACATCGTGCGGGCCGTGGTGGTGCGCTGCGCCAAAGAATGGCGTCGCGTTGACGGCTCTCACATCCGCTTCGACGACAACGCCGCCGTGATTTTAGACAACGACGGCGTCAACCCCAAAGGCACGCGTATTTTTGGGCCGGTGGCGCGCGAACTGCGCGAAAAGGGTTTCATGAAAATCGTCTCCCTGGCCCCTGAAGTGCTGTGAGGAGAGTGTGCCGTGAAGGTGAAAATTCGTAAAGGCGATACCGTGCAGGTGATTGCCGGCCCTGAGAAAGGCAAACGCGGCGAGGTCATTCGGGTGTTGCCCCGTGAAGGCCGGGTGGTGGTGCAGGGTGTGAGCATCCGCAAAAAGCACCAGCAGCAGGTCGAGGCGCAGGGGCGCACCATCACCCCCGGCATCATCGAGTTCGAGGCGCCGGTCTCGATTTCTAACGTCATGCTGGTTTGCCCCAAGTGCGATACCCCCACCCGGGTAGCCGTGCGGCGCACCGAGGGCGTGGCTGAGCGTGTGTGCAAACGCTGCGGCGCGGTGATTTCATAGGCCGGAGGAATAAACCATGATGCGCTTAGAAGAAAAATACCGAAACGAAGTGGTGCCGGCCTTGATGAAGGCGTTGAACCTGAGCAACGTGATGGAAGTGCCGCGGATCACCAAAGTGGTGGTCAACATCGGCTTGGGCGAAGCCCTCGATAACCCCAAGGCGTTGGATTACGCGGTGCAAGACCTGACGACCATCACCGGCCAGAAGCCCATCATCACCAAAGCCCGCAAGAGCGTCGCCGCGTTCAAACTGCGCGAAGGCCGCGCCATCGGCGTCAAGGTGACCCTGCGGGGCGACCGTATGTGGGCTTTCTTGGATCGGTTGATGAATGTGGCCTTGCCCCGGGTCCGTGACTTCCGCGGCGTTTCGCCTAACGCCTTCGATGGCCGGGGTAATTACACCTTGGGCATTCGGGAACAACTCATCTTCCCCGAAATTGATTACGACAAAATCGACAAAGTGCGCGGCATGGAGGTCACCATCGTGACCACCGCCCGGAACGACGAAGAAGGCCGACAGTTGTTGGCTCTGTTGGGTATGCCGTTCAAGAAGGAAGGGTAACATGGCCAAAAAATGTATGATTTACCGCGAACAACGTCGGAAGTACCCTACCCGGGTGCGTAACCGCTGCCGTATTTGCGGGCGACCGCGTGGGTATATGCGTAAATTTGGCGTGTGCCGCATTTGTTTCCGCGAGTTGGCCTTAGAGGGCAAAATCCCCGGCGTGACCAAGGCTTCCTGGTAGCCGGGCGGAGGTGGTAACGATGACCATGACCGATCCCATTGCGGATATGTTGACGCGCATTCGCAACGCGCTAATGGCCGGGCACCCGCAAGTCGAGATGCCCAGTTCCAAGATGAAGGTGGCCATCGCCCGTATTCTCAAAGAAGAGGGCTACATCGACGGCTACCAGGTCATCCAAGAGAAAAATCGCCCCAGCCACAAAACTTTGCGCATTCGGCTGAAGTATGTGGGCGAACGGCGCTTCCGCCGCCCGGTGATCGAAGGCCTGGAGCGGGTCAGCCGCCCCGGCCGACGGGTGTACGCGGGCAAGCAAACCCTGCCCTGGGTGCGCTCAGGGATGGGTATCGCCATCGTCAGCACCCCCAAAGGGGTGATGACCAGCGAACGCGCCCGCAAACTCGGCGTGGGCGGCGAAGTGATCTGCAAAATTTGGTGACCGGCCGCGTTGAGGTGGTAGATACAAACATTGTAACTATTCAGCCCCAAGGAAGTAGACCACGGAGGACGCGGGGACGAATTGCGAATGGCGAGTTGCGAATTAGGACACGGATTTTCAGGTCGCCAAGACCGCCAAGAAACAATCAGTGTTTTTCGCTCCATCTGTGCCAATCTGTGGATGTTTTTCTGCGAAATCTGCGTACTCTGCGGTTTCTCCTTGCCGAGGCTGAGCGGTTACCCAACATTTCGGAACGACCTGGCGCGCCCGCGCGACGCCAGTGGCCGAAAGGAGGTTGAGTGTGTCTCGTATTGGACGATTGCCTGTGCCCGTGCCTGACCAGGTGCAGGTAGAGATCAAGGGTTCCCACGTGCGGGTGAAGGGCCCCAAGGGCGAACTGGCCCATACCTTCCCCGCGGCGATGAAAATTACCTTTCATCCCGACGAAAAGACCATCACCGTCGAGCGCCCGTCGGATGAGCGGCAGCATCGCGCCTGGCACGGTATGACCCGCGCCCTGCTCAACAACATGGTGGTGGGCGTCAGCCAGGGCTTCGAAAAGGTGCTGGAGGTTCACGGCGTGGGCTACCGGGCCGAGATGAAAGGCCAAGACCTGGTGCTGCATGTGGGCTTTTCTCACCCGGTGACGGTCGCCCCGCCGGAGGGCATTGCGTTTGACGTGGATACCAAAGCCCGGCCGATGCGCATCATCGTCCGCGGCTACGACAAACAGCGGGTCGGGCAGGTGGCGGCAGACATCCGCAAAGTGCGGCCACCGGAGCCTTACAAGGGCAAGGGCATCCGCTACGCGGGCGAACAGGTCCGCCGCAAGGCCGGTAAGGCTGGCAAGGTGTAGTGAAGCGAGGTAGAAAATGGCAAAGAAAACCCGACGAGAGGCACGAATTCGGCGACACCTGCGGGTGCGCAAAAAGGTTCACGGCACGCCAGAGCGGCCGCGGCTGAACGTCTTTCGCAGTTTGGAACACATTTACGCCCAGGTCATCGACGACGAAGCAGGGAAGACGTTGGCCTCGGCTTCGACCATCGACAAGGCTTTGCGCGCCCAAATGGACGGCCTGAGCAAGACCGAGCAGGCGCGGGTGGTAGGCAAAGCCATTGCCGAGCGGGCGGTGGCCGCGGGCGTCAAAACCGTGGTGTTTGATCGCGGCGGCTACAAATACATTGGTCGTGTCAAGGCGCTGGCCGAAGCGGCCCGCGAAGGCGGCCTGGAATTCTAAGGCGAGGAGAACGCTATGGCTCAGTATCAACCTGCTGCACAGGCAGAAGACGAACTGGAAGAGCGCACCATAGAGATTGCCCGGGTGGCCAAAGTGGTCAAAGGCGGTCGGCGGTTCACCTTCCGGGCGACGGTGGTGGTTGGCGACCGGCGCGGGCGTGTGGGCATTGGCATCGGCAAGGCCGGCGCAGTGCCCGACGCAGTCCGCAAAGCCTCGGAGCGCGCCCGCCGCAACATGAAGAAAATTCACCTGTACGACACCACCATTCCGCACGAAATCATCGGCGAAGTGGGCGGCGCGCGGGTGCTGCTCAAACCGGCTTCCCCCGGTACGGGCGTGATTGCCGGCGGCGGCGTGCGCGCGGTGTTGGAGGCCGTGGGTGTGCGCGACATCCTCACCAAATCCTTGGGAAGCAACAACCTGCTCAACGTGGTCAAAGCCACCATGCAGGCGCTGGAACGCCTCAGGTCGGTGGAAGAGGTGGCGGCTGAGCGCGGCAAAAAGGTGGAGGATGTGGTGCCCTTCTGGGACCGGAGGAAGAAGCGCCATGACTAAAAAGACCCTGCGCATTACTTTAGTCAAAAGCCCCATCGGCTATGCTCAGCGTCAAAAGCGCACCCTGCGGGCGCTGGGCTTGCGCCGTATGCATCAGACCGTAGAACACGAAGACTCCCCCGTGATCCGAGGGATGGTCGCCAAAGTGCGCCATTTGGTGCGGGTAGAGGAGAGTGCGTAGCCATGAAACTGCATGAACTGCGACCCAATCGCGGCGCCAAGAAGGCGCGCAAGCGGGTAGGCCGAGGCATCGCGGCCGGGCAAGGGAAGACCGCGGGCCGCGGCACCAAAGGCCAGGGCGCGCGCAGCGGCGGCGGCACCCGCCTGTACCATCAGGGCGGCAATTTGCCTTTCTTTCGCCGTCTGCCGTTCAAACGCGGCTTTACCCCGCCGTATCGCGTGGAATACAACGAAGTGAACCTGGAGCGGCTGGCCGACTTCCCCGCGGAAAGCGAAATCACCCCTCAGGTGCTGGCCGATATGGGCATTGTCAGCGAGCCCAAGCGCCCGGTGGTCATCTTAGGCCGAGGCGAGGTGACGGTGCCGCTGAAAGTCAAGGCCCACCGCGTGTCTAAGGCCGCGCGGGCCAAAATCGAAGCCGCTGGCGGCTCGGTAGAAATCATCGAACTCTGAACCCCCGCGGGCAAGCAGGCTGCCTGCTGCCCTCCTTCTCGAACGAGGTCTTGCCGACCCCCGGCTTGTGAGTCGGGGCGGCGACGCCCCCAGTAAAGGAGCCTCGCATGAAGCGTTCGGCTTGGCGTTACCTCTGGATGGCGCCGGACATCCGCCGAAAATTGCTCATCACTTTGGGCATTCTCCTCCTCTACCGGTTGGCCGCGCACGTGCCGGTGCCCGGTGTGCGAGAGGGTGTGCTGAAGAGCATTTTCAATGCCGGTGGCGCGCAGGGCGCGTTCGTTGGCTTGCTGGATATGCTTTCTGGCGGCACGGTCGCCCGCTTTTCGGTGCTGGCCATGGGCGTGTACCCCTACATTACCGCCCAGATCATCCTCCAGATTTTGGTGCCCATCATCCCTTCGTGGAAGGCGCGGATGGAAGACGACCCCCGCGAAGGCCAAAAATGGATGGAACGCTGGACGTACATCCTCGCGATCCCTATGGCGGCGCTGCAAGCCATCGGCCAGGTGAGCCTGTTTTCCGCGTTTGCCGGCCAGCCGGTGCTGAAGCATTTTGGTTGGAGCGGCGCGAATTTGCTCCCCACCATCACGGTGATCACCGCAATGACCGCGGGCACCATGTTTGCCATTTGGCTGGGCGAGTTGATTTCCGAATACGGCTTGCGCAATCAGGGCTTGTCGCTGATCATCTTCGCTGGTATCGTAGCCCGGATGCCTTCCAACTTCCTCCGTTTGCTGGCCGATGAGCAGCATCGTTGGGCTTATCTGGCCATCTCGTTGGTGGTCACCGTGGCGACCATTTTCCTCATCGTGTATGTGCAGCAGGGGCGGCGCAACGTGCCGGTGATGTACCCCGGACGGCGGATCGGCACGCGCATGTCCATGCCTGTGAAGGGCACCTTCCCGCTGATGGTGAACATGGCGGGCATGATCCCCTTGATTTTTGCGCAATCGCTGCTGGCGCTGCCGGGCATTGTGGCGGGCTTTTTCTTGCGCTCGGAGACGGCCTGGGTGCGCGACGCGGCGACGGCGATGCAGAGCATTTTCGCCCCGACCAGCGGTTGGTATTGGCTGAGTTATTTCTTGATGGTGGTGCTGTTTACTTTCTTCTACACCGACGTGCTCTTCATGCAGCAGAACTACGGCGAGCAACTCAGGCGGTCGGGTGCGAAAATCCCCGGCGTGCCCCCCGGCGAGCGGACACAGCAGTATCTGATGAGCGTGCTGCGCCGCATCACGCTGCCGGGTGCGCTGTTCTTGGGCTTTGTGGCCGTGTTGCCCTATTTGCTGACCTTGTTGGTGCCGGGCCTGGCCGCGGCAGGGCGATCGGGCTTGTTGCTGATTTCTTCGGCCGGGTTGCTCATCGTGGTCGGCGTCGTGCGCGACATCTTCTTCTTCATCGATGCGGAACTGCGGCTGCACGGTTACACGGATACCCTCTTGGTGAAATAGCCTTGGGCTGACCGCCGCGACGGCTGGCCCGCCAGTGCTGGGAGGTGTACGGTGTCGGTTTTTGTCGTGCTTTTGGGCGCGCCGGGTGCCGGTAAAGGCACTCAGGCGCAACGGCTGGCAGCCCGAACCGGCTTGCCGCATATCTCGTCGGGAGATATTTTCCGCGAGAACCTGAAAAATCAAACCGAATTGGGCAAACTGGCCCAGCAGTACATGAGCAAGGGCGAACTCGTGCCCGACGATGTGACCATCGCCATGATCCGCGAGCGCCTTTCTCGCCCCGATTGCGCCCGGGGCGCGTTTTTGGATGGCTTCCCGCGCACGCCGGTGCAAGCCCAGGCCCTGGACGACATGCTGGCCGAGTTGGGTGGCCGGGTCGCGGTGGTGCCTTTCATTGAGGTGCCTGAGGAAGAACTGGTGGAGCGCCTGTCAGGCCGCTTGATCTGCCGGGCGCAGGGACACATCTTCCACAAGAAATATCGTCCCCCCAAGGTGCCGGGGGTGTGCGATTACGACGGCTCGGAACTTTATCAGCGCGAAGACGACCGGCCCGAGGTGGTGCGACGCCGCATTCGGGTGTATTTAGAGCAGACCATGCCGTTGGTGGAATACTACCGTCAGCGTGGGTTGCTGGTTGACATCGACGGCACCCGCTCGGTGGATGAGGTCACCGAGGCCCTGTGGGCGGTTTTGCCCGACGAAGTGAAGCAGGCATGACCTGGGACCGGCAAATCATTCTCAAAACCCCGCAAGAGATAGCCATCATGCGGGAGGCGGGGCGCATCAACGCCTTGGCGTTGGCCGCGGTGCGCGAGGCTGCTCGCCCCGGCGTGACCACGGCCGAGTTGGACGCGGTCGCGGAGGCGGTGATTCGCAGCCACGGCGCAACCCCTGCGTTCAAGGGGTACCCGGGCCCGTACCCTTACCCCGCCACGATTACCGTGAGCATCAACGACGAACTGGTGCACGGCATCCCCAGCGAGAAACGCCGCCTGCACGAAGGCGACATCGTTTCGATCGATTGCGGCACGATTTACAAAGGTTTTGTTGGCGATTCGGCGTTCACCATGGGCATAGGAGAAATCTCTCCTGAAGCCCAGCGGTTGTTAGCGGTGACCGAACGAGCCCTTTATGTGGGCATTGAGCACCTGCGCCCGGGCAACCGGGTGGGGGATGTCTCCGCGGCAATTCAGCGCTATGTGGAACGCCACGGCTTTCATGTGACCCGCGAGTATACCGGCCACGGCGTTGGCCGAGAGATGCACGAAGGCCCCGCGGTGCCCAACTACGGCGCCCCTGGCCGGGGCGTCCTCTTGCGGGCGGGCATGGTCGTGGCGTTGGAGCCCATGGTGCTGATCGGCACCCCCAAGACGCGTGTGCTCCCCGACCGGTGGACGGTGGCTTCGGCCGACGGCAGCCTGACCGCCCACTTCGAACATACGGTCGCCGTCACCGAGGATGGCCCCTACATCCTCACCGTGGTTTAGCAGGGCTGCCAAAACTGGACGAGAAAGACGGTGCCTGGTATAATCTAACTTTTGCTGGGCATCAGCGTACGACGTCTGTCTAAGGAGTGAAGACCATGAAAGTATCCGCGTCGGTAAAGAAACGCTGCTCGAAGTGCAAAATCGTGCGGCGCAAAGGTCGGGTCTACGTGATCTGCGAAAATCCCAAACACAAACAACGACAGGGGTAGGGCTATGGCGCGTATTGAAGGCGTTGATCTTCCACGGAATAAACGGGTCGAAATCGCTTTGACCTACATTTACGGCATTGGCCGTTCGCGAGCCAAACAAATTTTGGCCGCCGCGCAAGTAAACCCCGACACGCGGGTCAAAGATCTGACGGACGAAGAAATCAGCCGGCTGCGTGAGTTCATCAGCACCAACTACAAAGTCGAGGGCGACCTGCGGCGCGAGGTGCAGATGAACATCAAGCGGCTGATCGAAATCGGCAGTTACCGCGGGCTGCGCCATCGGATGGGCTTGCCCGTCCACGGTCAGCGTACCCGCACCAATGCCCGTACCCGCAAAGGGCCCAAGAAGACGGTGGCCGGTCGTGGTCGCCGCCGTGGGGCCAAAAAGAAGTAACAACCTCAGGCCGCGCGGGGCTTCCGCACCGCGACGCCGAATTTGTGAGGAGAGACGAAATCTATGGCCAGGAATACGCGTTCCCGTCGGCGCAGCAGCGCCAAAAAGGTCAAACGGCATCTGCCTCGTGGCCACGTGCATATCCACGCCACGTTCAACAATACCGTCATCTCGGTCACCGACGAGCAAGGCAACGTGGTGACTTGGGCCAGTGGGGGCACCGCGGGCTTCAAAGGCTCGCGGAAAAGCACCCCCTTTGCCGCCCGCCTGGCGACCGAGCAGGCCGTGAAGGCCGCGATGGATATGGGTATGCGCGAAGCCCACGTCTTTGTCAAAGGCCCTGGGCCTGGCCGCGACGCATCCCTGCGCGCGTTGATGACGACGGGTCTGAAAATCCTTTCCATTTCTGACGTGACCCCCGTGCCGCACAACGGCTGCCGCCCGCCCAAAAAGCGGCGTGTCTAACCTGGGGATGAGGTAGATCTATGGCTAAATATCTGGGACCAGTCTGCAAACTCTGCCGCCGTGAAGGCGAAAAACTCTTCCTCAAGGGAGAGAAGTGCTTTACCAGCAAGTGCCCGATGGAGCGCCACGCTTACCCGCCCGGCGAGCACGGGCGCATGGCGCGCTTTGGTCGGCGCCGCCAGTCCGACTATGCCAAGCAGTTGCGCGCCAAGCAGCGCGCCCGCCGCATCTACGGCGTGTTAGAACGCCAGTTCCGCCGCTATTACGAGGTGGCCTTGCAGCGCCGCGGCATGACCGGCCTGAACCTGCTCCAGATTTTGGAGTCGCGGCTGGACAACGTGGTCTACCGCCTGGGCTTTGCCCGCAGCCGCGCCGAAGCCCGCCTGCTGGTGACCCACGGCCACTTCACCGTCAACGGCCGGCGGGTCGACGTGCCCTCGGTGCTCCTGCGGCCCGGCGACGTGGTGGCCGTGCGCCCCGAATCGCGGCGGCGCAGTTTCTTCAAGAAAATCTTGCCAGAATGGGCGGAAAAGCAAACCCCGCCTGCCTGGTTGAGCCGCGACCTGGAAAGTTTCTCCGGCCAGGTAGAGCGCCTGCCCGAACGCGGCGAAATCGACAGCAACATCAACGAACAACTCATCGTAGAATACTACTCGCGCTAATGCCTGCTTGGGCCTGACGCCCAGGGAAGGGGTGAACTGTGGTCGGTTTTGGAAATATGGTGACACCTCGCATTGAGCGCGACCTCGAGGCGCTCAATTACAGCCGTTTTATCATCAGCCCGTTAGAGCGCGGGTATGGTGTAACGTTGGGCAACGCCCTGCGGCGGGTGCTGCTTTCTTCCCTCGAAGGCGCGGCCGTCACGTCGGTGCGGATCTCCAACGTCTTGCATGAGTTTAGCGCCATCCCCGGTGTGCGGGAAGACGCGCTGCAAATCAGCCTGCAACTCAAGCAGTTGCGCTTCAAACTGCATGGCGTGGACACCGCGCGCCTGTACCTGGAAATCCGCGGGGAAGGCATCGTCACCGCGGCCGACATCATCGCACCGCCAGAGGTGGAAATCGTCAACCCCGACCTCTACCTCTTCACCGTAGACGACCCGGACGCGGCGCTGGAAATGGCCATGACCGTGGAACGCGGGCGGGGCTATTCCCCCGCTGCGGAACGGAGCCGCAACCTGCCCATCGGCGAACTGGCCGTCGACGCCATCTACTCGCCGGTCAAACGGGTCAACTGGAAGGTCACTTCCGCCCGCGTGGGCCAGAGCACCAATTACGACCGCCTGATTTTGGAAATCTGGACCGACGAAACCATCACCCCCGAAGAGGCGCTGAAGACCGCCGCGCAGATTCTGGTGACCCACTTTGGCTACATCGCCGGCGTCAGCGAGCAAGAACTGGGCACTACCCAGCCCCCGGTGGCCGACACTTCGTGGCGGGCGGGCCTGACCAGCGAAATGATGGAAACCCCGCTGGAAGAGTTGGGCCTTTCGGTGCGGGTGTTCAATTCCCTCAAACGCGCCGGCGTGACCACCGTGGGCGAAGTGTTGGATATGCTGAGCAAAGGCCGAGATGCGATGCTTTCGATTCGCAATTTTGGCGAAAAGAGCCTGGACGAACTTTTGAGCAAAATGCGCGAAAAAGGCTTCCTGCCGGAAGAAGAAGCCTGATTGGCGCTTGATGGAGTGAGAACCATGCGACACAAAGTTGCCGGTAAGAAACTGAGCCGCTCGAAAGACGCCCGCAAGGCGTTGCGGCGCAACCTGATCAAACAACTGTTCTACCACGAGCGCATCCGCACCACCAAAGCCAAAGCCCAGGCCATTCGCGGCGAAGCCGAGCGGCTGATCACCATCGCCCGCCGGGGCAATGCGGCTGGCGGCGCGGCCATGGTGCACGCACGGCGGCTGGTGGCTGCCCGCTTGGGCACCCCCTACCTGGGCGGCGGTGAGGAAGATTACGAGCGCATCAACGTGGTCAACAAACTGTTCGACGACATCGCCCCCCGCTATGCCGACCGCCCCGGCGGGTACACCCGGGTGCTCAAACTCGGCCCCCGCCTGAGCGACGGCGCGGAAATGGTCTTGCTGGAACTGGTCGAAGAGTAACCCCGCCGCGGCGGGGCACTGGCCAGTGCCCCCACCCTGAAAAAGTGGCACTTTACCAAGCCATCCTGACTTACGACGGCACCGACTTCCTCGGCTTTCAGCGGCAGCGCCATGGGCGCACGGTGCAGGGCGAGGTAGAAAAAGCCTTGCGGCGTTTGGGCTGGTCTGAAGCCAGCATCCGTTACGCAGGTCGCACCGATACGGGCGTGCACGCCCGCGGCCAGGTGATTGCTTTTGCCCTGACCTGGAAACAGGGACCCCCGGCGCTCACGCGGGCCCTCAACGCGCTGCTGCCGCCCGACATCGCGGTCAGGCGCCTGCAACCAGCCGCGGCCGACTTCCACCCCCGTTACTCGGCCGTGGCGCGGCGCTACACCTACTACCTTTACTTCGCCCCCCAGCGGGAGCCGTTCTGGCGGCGTTACACCTGGCGGGTATGGCCGGCGGCCGAGCCCGAAGCCCTGCAGGCAGCCGCCGCCCTTTTCCTCGGCCAGCACGACTTCGCCGCGTTGGGCACCCCGCCCCGCGCCCAGGGCACCACCATCCGGGTGGTGCACAAAGCCCGCTGGTATCGCCTTGGCCCCCAGGCCTGGGCTTTCGATGTGGCGGCCAACGCTTTCCTCTACCGCATGGTGCGGCGGATGGTCGCGCTGCAAATCGCGGTCGCGCAGGGACGGCTTCCCCTGGCCGAACTGCAACAGGCGTTGACTGAGCCGCCCGCTG
>JALUDX010000150.1 GCA_027053355.1 Anaerolineales bacterium
GTCGAAGGCTGCCCTGAGCGAAGTCGAAGGGGGCGGCTTGGGGGGAGAGGAGAGGGCGGGAAAAGCGAGATTTCCGAAAAGCCTTGGGCTGACGAGATGAGATTGTCGGCCAATGAAACAACGGCCGGGACACGATTACACGATTGATTTTGTGTCGGGTAATTAGTTGCGCTTTTTAGTTTTTTCGCCCAATCTGTGCCAATCTGTGCCAATCTGCGTAATCTGTGGTTTCTCCTCTTGCCGAGGTTGAACAGTTACGTTTTTCGCTCAATCTGTGCTCATCTGTGGATGTTTTTCTGCTGCGTCTTCAGAGGCAATTTGCAACACGGCTTCGCCGTTGATTCGGCTGGCCTTGAGGTCGAGCAGCGCCTGCTGCGCTTCTTCCAGGGGGTAGGGCTGCACTGTGGTCTGCACCGGGATGCTCGCGGCCAGTTGCAGGAACTCTACGCCATCCTGGTAGGTGGCGTTGGCGACGCTGCGCAGGGTACGTTCCCAGTAAATGAGGGGGTAGGGCATTTCGGGAATGGGGCTCATGTGGATGGCGTTGATGGCCACGGTGCCGCCGCGGCGCAGGTTGCGCAGCGCGTGGTGCACCACTTCGCCCGCGGGGGCGAAAATCACCGCCCGATCCAGCCGCCGCGGGGCTTGTTCGTCGGGCCTGCCCACCCAGGCCGCGCCCAGTTCCTCCGCGTGGCGCTGGTGGTTGGCCGAGCGGGTGAACGCGTAGACTTCGCAGCCCCAATGGCGGGCGATCTGGATGGCGATGTGCGCGCTGGCGCCAAAGCCGAAAAGCCCCAACCGTTCGCCGGGCTGCAGGTCGGCTCTCTTGAGCGCCCGGTAGCCGATGATGCCCGCGCAGAGCAGCGGGGCTGCGTGCAGGTCGTCCATCGACGGCGGGATGGGCAGGGCGTAGCGGGCTTCCGCGAGCATGTATTCCGCGTAGCCGCCATCCACATGAAAGCCGGTGAAGCGGGCCTGGGGGCAGAGGTTTTCTTCGCCGCGGCGGCAGTATTCGCACTGGCCGCACGCGTCGTAAAACCAGGGTACACCCACCCGGTCGCCCAGGTTGAGGCGGGTGACGCCGGGGCCTAATTTGTCCACCACCCCCACCACCTGGTGCCCCACGGTGATGGGCAGCCGCGGGGGGTGAATGTCGCCTTCCACCGTGTGCAGGTCGGTGTGGCAGACGCCGCACACGCGAATTTTGAGCCGCACCTGGCCGGGGCCGGGCTCAGGGGCGGGGATGTCGCGCAAGCGCAGGGGGCGGTTTTCGATTTTGTCGTGGTATTCCAGACGCCAGGCTTTCATCGGGCACCTCCGACAGAGGCTGCTTATAAACCCGAAGGGCTTATAAATTACTTGCTGTAATTATTGGGCGCTCCTGTGGGGTTTTCTATCCAAACAAGCACGAAAAGCCTTTTCTAAGCGCCCTTCGGCAAGGGTCAGGCGGGCGTGGGTTGAAAGCGGGGGTCGCGCTGCAGAGTGCGTTGCAGCCCTTCGAGCAGGGAGACGCGGGGCGCGTAGTTGAGGATGCGCCGCGCTTTGCTCAAATCCGCGCACATCCGCGGCACGCCGCCTGTGGCGCGAGGGTTGTAGATCACTTCAGCCCGCCCGCCGGTCAGGCTTTGGATGTGCTCTACCAGTTGCCGCACGCTGGTCTCTTTGCCACTGCCCACGTTGATGATTTCCCCCGGCGCGGCAGGGGCGGTGGCTGCGGCAACCATGGCAGCCACCGCGTCGTCTAAGAACACATAGTCGCGGGTTTGGCTGCCGTCGCCGTGCACCACCAAAGTGCCGCCCCGCACGGCCTGATAGAGGAAGTTGGGGATGACCGGCGGATGGGCGGGGGGCAGGTGTTGGCCGGGGCCGTAGGCGTTGAACATGCGCAGCACCACGGTTTCGATGCCCCATAGGCGGCCGATGGTGCGCACGTAGTGCTCCGCGGCCAGTTTCGAGACCGCGTAGGGCGAGCGGGGGTCGGGCATCATCCCTTCGTGGAGGGGTTGGCTTTCTTGTTGACCGTACACCGCGCCAGAAGAAATGAGCACCACCCGCCGCACGCCCACGTCGCGCATGGCTTCCATCAGCGCCACCGTGCCGCCGACGTTGACCGCGTTGTATTCGCGCGGGTAGAGCACCGACTCTGGCACCGAAACGCGCGCGGCCAGGTGGTACACGCAGTCCACCTCTTGCAAGAGCGTCCACAGTTTGGGGCGGTCGTTGACGTCGCCTCGGGTGAAGAGCACCTCGGGCGAGAGGGCTTCTTGCCGCCCTGCGGAAAGGTCGTCGATCCCGCGTACCTGGTGCCCATCGGCGACCAGGCGATTTGCCAGAGCCGCGCCTAAAAAACCCGCTGCGCCGGTGATGAGGAAGTTCATTGATTTCATCCTTTGGAAGGGGATACCCGCCCGTCATTGATTATAGCACTTTCTGCGCGGGAAGTTGTGGTATACTTGCGCCCACAATTGCATAGGATGAGACCTCATCCAGAGAGGTGGAGGGACCGGCCCTGTGAAGCCTCGGCAACCAGGCGACTTCGGCAACGAAGCGCCCAGGTGCCAATTCCGGCAGGCCAACGCGGCCTGGAAGATGAGGGTTGAGACGACTTTCAGCCTTCCGCTTCCAGGAAGGCTTTTTTGTGTTGCCAAGACGCCAAGGGCG
>JALUDX010000151.1 GCA_027053355.1 Anaerolineales bacterium
AGCGGGGAAGGAGGGAAGGCGGGAAGCGGGAAGCGGGAGGCGGGATGAGGCAACAGGGGAATTGGGGCAACTGGGGCAACTGAGGCGTTCCTCAATCCCTCAGTACCTCAGTACACCAGCCCCTCACCCCTCCGCCTCCAGTTTCTCGATCACCTGCATCATCAGATCCACCGCCTGGCGCAGGGTGGCCGCGTCCATGGCAAACTTGGCGCCCGCGGCCGCGTAAAGTTCCGGCAGGGTGACGGTGCCGCCAAGGGCGAGCGCCTTGCGGTAAGCGGCCACCGCCGCGGCCTGGTCTTCCAGCGCGTTAGCCCACACTTGCACCGCGCCCAACTGCGCCAGGCCGTATTCCACATAGTAGAAGGGCAACTCGAAGATGTGCAGTTTGCGCATCCAGCCCGAGACCTTGACATCTTCCAGGCCGCGCCAGTCGGTCACGGGCATGAAGCGATCCCACAGGCCGCCCCAGATACGGTCGCAGGCTGCCGGGTCGGCAGCTTCTTCGGGGTGCTCGTACACCCAGTGCTGGAAGGCGTCGACCACGGCCATGTAAGGCCAGAAGAGCAGGCTGCGCTCCAGGTGTTCGATGCGGGCGCGGCCCGCTTCCTGCGGGGTGTAGAAGCCACCGAAGTCGCGGGCCAGGTAGGGGGAGGCCAGCAGTTCCATGCTCATGGAGGCCACCTCCGCGAATTCCATGGGCACATCCCGCTGGTGAATGTAGGGCAGCGCCTGGCTTTCGAAGACGTGGAACGCGTGCCCCGATTCGTGGAGCATGGTCTGCACATCGTCATGCACGCCCACCGCGTTCATGAAGATGAAAGGCCGCCGGCTCACCGGGAAGGCCGTGCAATAGCCGCCAGGGGCCTTACCTTTGCGGTTTTCCAGGTCGAGCAGGTTTTCTTCCCGCATGGTGTGGTAATACGCGCCCAGTTGGGGGTCAACATGCTGGAAGATGGCTTCGCTCTTGGCCTTGAGTTCTTCCACATCGCGGAAGGGACGCAGGGGCGTCCGGGCCAGGGGGTCGACGTCCAGATCCCAGGGGCGGAGGCGGTCGACGCCCAGGCGTTGGCGGCGCTTTTCCAGCACGGCTGCCGCCGCGGGCACCACCACTTCCTCGATGGCTTTGTGGAAGGCGCGGCAGTCGGCGGGGGTGTAGTCGAAGCGTCCCAACTGCTGCCAGCGGAAGGCGCGGTAATCGGGCTTGCCCGCGTTGGCCGCGATGCGCTGGCGCAAGGTCAGCAACTGCTCCCACAGCGCGCTCAGGGGGCCGCGGTCTTTCAACTGGCGCTCGGCGGTCAGACGCCACACTTCCTCCCGCAGGGCACGGTCGGGCGATTGCAGGAAGGGGCGCATCTGCGAGACCGTGTATTCCTTGTACTGCCACTCCACGGTCTGTGCGCCCACGATGCGGGCGTATTCGTTGGCCAGTTTGCGCTCTTGGGTGAGCAGGGGCAGGTTTTCCTCACGGAAGAGGTCGATCTGAGCGCGCATGTTGCGCAGGGGAATTTGGAAACCCGGGGGCTGCAAGCCGCTGGCGACCAGTTTGCGCTTGAGGTCGTGGTCGGCCTTTTGCGCTTCGGGCACGATGGTTTCCAAAAAGGTTTCGAACCGCTGCTGCGCCTGGCGGTCGGTGGTGTCGACGGTGGTGGCCACGTGCAGGCGGGCGTAAGTTTCGTAAAGGTATTCGCCGAGGCGCGACCAGTCGGCCAGCCAGTCCTTCACGCTGTCGGCGGTGAGGTTGGCCTTGCGGAGTTCGTCGTAGTGGGGCGCGATTTTCTCCCACGGCCAGGTCATGAATTCTCGAATGTCGGGCAGGTTCATCGGTGCGGCCTCCAGGGGTCATTTCTTGAAGAAGTTGGAAAGGAAAAACCAGAGGTTGGCGGGGCGTTCGGCCAGCCGACGCATGAAATAGGGGTACCACTCGGTGCCGTAGGGCACGTAGACGCGCACCGGGTAGCCCTCTTGGGCCAGGGCGCGCTGCAAATCGCGGCGGATGCCGTAGAGCATTTGGAATTCCAGCGCGGGCTTGGGCAGGCCGATTTGGGCGGCGTAGTCTTTGGCGTAGGCGATGCGCGCTTCGTCGTGGGTGCCCAGCGCGGGGATGGGCGGCCACTTGCCGTCGTCGCGTGCCGGGGGCGCGCCCGCAGCCAAGGCCGCGTCCAGCAGCAGGCGGGTCAGGCGGTCGAAATTGGCGTCCACATCCTGCTTTTTGGGGTAAGCGATTTCCGGCGGCTCTTTGTACGCGCCTTTCACCAGCCGCACCCGCGTTTGGCTGGCGGCCAACCGCCGGACATCTTCTTCGCTGCGGTAAAGGTAAGCCTGAACCACCAGGCCGACGTTGTCCAGGCCTTCGCTGCGCATCTGGTCGTACAGTTCTAAGGTGGCGTCCACCCAGGGGGAATCTTCCATATCGATGCGCACCATGATGTCGTGGCGCTGGGCGCGGCGGAGGATCTGGCGCAGGTTGTCGGCGCAGAGTTGCTTATCCAACGCCAGGCCCAGTTGGGTAAGTTTGATCGACGCGTTGGCCCGCACGCCGGCTTCGTCGATGGCGTCCAGCATATCCAAAATGGCTTGGGTGGCAGTTTGGGCTTCAGCCGGGTTGGTGGTGACTTCCCCCAAATGGTCTAAAGTGACGAAAATGCCGCGCTCGTTGAGTTCGCGGGCAACACGGATGCCGTCTTCCAAGCGATCGCCGGCCACAAAGCGGGAGGCGACCCGCCAGGCGAGGGACCAGCGGCTCATCATGCGCTGTGCCCACGCGGCGCGAGAGAGGTAAATCAACCAGGCTCGCAACATTGGAGACCTCACTACGGGGGAGTAAGCAAAGGCTGGCAGCCCTTGCCGTGCAGGGGTATTTTACCCCAAAGTCGGGGGTGTGCGCTGCGAGGGCAGGGGAAGCGCGCCGCGCTGCAGGCGGTGAGGTGCGCGGTCTGAAGGCGGGCGCGGCTCAAGGGCGGTGGTGGCGGCCGACCAAAGCGACCACCACGAAGAGGAAGGCCAACATCACCACCGCGACGGCCACCACCGGCAGCGCGACTGCTCCGGCGCTCGTTGCGGCTAAGGGCGGCGTGGTCACAACCGGCACAGGGGTGGGGGGCATGGGGCACCTCGGGGGGATAGGGAGGATAGGGGAAGGATGACGTTTGGCACTTTTTGGCGTGAGGGGGCTACCAGGTCGTCCAATTTATGGTAGAATACAACCAACCGACCGGTCGGAAGGTCGGGGCGCACCTTGCAAACGACCCTTTGTCGGTATAATAATTTCGTAACTGTTCAGCGCAAACAAAAGAGAAATCTCAACACAGACGGAAAAACACAGAAGACACAGAAGACACAGAAACGCCACAGAAAACACAGAAATTTTCCGTCTTTGGGCGAGGCATCGCCTCGCCCCTACCCTGCGTCTTGGCGCCCTTGGCGCCCTTAGCGACCTTGGCGTTGTTATCCACAGATTGACGCCGATTGAAGCAGAAACACCGAAGACACAGAAGACACAGAAACGCCACAGAAAACACAGAAATTTTCCGTCTGTGGGCGAGGCGATGCCTCGCCCCTACCCTGCGTCTTGGCACCCTTGGCGCTCTTGGCGCTCTTGGCGCCCTTGGCGACCTTGGCGCCCTTGGCGCTCTTGGCGACCTTGGCGACCTTGGCGCCCTTGGCGACCTTGGCGCCCTTGGCGACCTTGGCGACCTTGGCGACCTTGGCGACCTTGGCGCCCTTGGCGACCTTGGCGACCTTGGCGCTCTTGGCGACCTTGGCGACCTTGGCGCTCTTGGCGACCTTGGCGCTCTTGGCGCCCTTGGCGACCCAAAATCCGCGGCTATCCGGCATCATCCGCGTTCATCCGCGGGCTCTTTTCCATAGGCCGAACAGGCACATCACTTCATGCCCGCCGGGGCAGCCCGGCACAACACCAACCCATTCCATTCTACCCTAAATCCGAGGGAGCGTTATGCTGACACTTTGGGAAAAAATCCTCTTCACGTTAGCCCTCCTGGCCACAGCGTACGCCGCGTGGCAGGCCATCGTCCGTCTGGTGCGCATTATCGGCCGCGGGCAGGGGCAGCCCGATTGGGCGCTGGCCCGCCGCCGCGTGGCCGATGCCCTGCTCAAAACCATCACCCTGCGCCCCACCTGGAAGATGCGCCCCCTACCCACCCTCTTGCACGCGTTCGTGGCCTGGGGCTTCATGTACTACGTCCTGGTCAACTTCGGCGACGTGCTGGAAGGCTACATCCCCCACTTCCATTTCATGGGCACCGGCGCCATCGGTAACCTCTACCGCCTGGGCGCCGACATCCTCAGCGTGGGCGTGCTCGTCGGCATGAGCGCCCTGCTCATCCGGCGCTTCATCATCAAAGATAGCGTCTTAGGCGCTCGCGACAGTGTGATGCTCAACCCCAAAGCCCGCAAAGGCATCAACCGCGACTCCCTCATCGTGGGTCTGTTCATCCTCTTCCACGTGGGCTTTCGCTTTTTGGGGCAAACCTTCGCCATCGCGCAAGAGGGCGCCGACCCTTACCAGCCCTTCGCCAGCGCGGTGGCCTCCCTGTGGGGCGGCCTCAGCCCGACCGCCCTCACCGTGGCGCACCACCTTGCCTTCTGGATTGCCCTCGGGCTGATCATGCTCTTCATCCCCTACTTCCCTTATTCCAAACACATCCACCTGTTCTTCGCTCCCTTCAACTTCGCCCTCAAGCCTGAGCGCCCCTCCATAGGCGCACTCGACCCCCTCGACTTCGAGGACGAAAGCATCGAGCAGTTTGGCGCCACCCGCCTGGAAGACCTGCAATGGTATCAACTGATGGACGCGTACGCGTGCATCATGTGCTTCCGCTGCCAGGAAGTGTGCCCGGCCTACAACACAGGCAAACCCCTTTCCCCCGCGGCGGTGGAAATCAACAAGCGCTACTTCCTCAACTACGAGGGCGACCGCTTAGCCAACGGCGAGGAAACCTCGCAAACCCTGACCGAGTTCGTCATCCCCGAAGAGGCGGTGTGGGCGTGCACGTCGTGCGGCGCGTGCGTGGAAGTGTGCCCCTTGGGCAACGAACCCATGCGCGACATCATGGACATCCGCCGCGGCTTGGTGCTGATGGAAAACACCTTCCCCAAGCAGTGGGAAACCGCCTTCCGCGGCATGGAACGCACCACGAACCCGTGGAACGTGCCTTCCAGCGAGCGCATGAAATGGGCGGAAGGCATCAAAGTGCCCACCATCGAAGACAACCCCGAACCCGAAGTGCTGTGGTGGGTGGGTTGCGCGGCCGCGACCGACGCCCGCGCGCAAAAGACGGCCCGGGCGTTGGCCAAAATCCTCAACGCGGCAGGGGTGAACTACGCGGTGTTAGGGGAACAGGAGACCTGCTGCGGTGATTCGGCGCGCCGAGCGGGCAACGAGTACCTTTTCTTCGAACTGGCCACTGCCAACGTGGAAATGCTCAACGAAATCCGCCCCAAGCGCATCATCACCTCCTGCCCCCACGGCTTCCACACCCTGAAGAACGAATATCCGCAGTTTGGCGGCAACTACGAGGTCGTCCACCACAGCCAGTTCGTGGAAGAACTGCTCAAAGAAGGCAAAATTCGGCTGGATCAAGAAGGCTTGGGGAAGATCACCTTCCACGACCCCTGCTACTTGGGCCGCCACAACGGCGAATACGACGCCCCGCGCTTCGTGTTAGAGCAGGTGGGCGCCGACTTGGTGGAAATGGAGCACAGCCGCAACAAATCGTTCTGCTGCGGCGCGGGCGGCGCGCAAATTTGGAAGGAAGAAGAAGGCGACAAGCGCATCAACCTCACCCGCTTTGCCGAAGCGCAGGAAACCGGCGCTGAAACCGTGGCCGTGGCCTGCCCCTTCTGCATGATCATGCTCAACGATGCGGCCAAAGCGGCCGGTGAAGGCGCGCCGCCGGTGAAAGACATCGTCGAGATCGTGGCCGAGCACCTGGTGGAAGAATAAACCCGCAGCCCTTCAGGGCTACGGGCGGTTGAAAAGTAATTACCTACCCAGAAGCGCTGCAGTGGCTTTTCGCCCTCACCTTACCCCCGCTGCGCGCCCCCTCTCCTCTCCCAATGGGAGAGGAGAGGGGGCTGAGCCGCCGGCTCTGGGGGAGTGGTGAGGGCGAGCAAGGTGTAATGTTGTTTCATGGCGTGGCAGAGTTATTGGAATATTGCTTGTCAACCTCGTTTTCGGCGCAGGGTAGGTAGTTACGTTGAAAATTGCTCTTGGGCGCGCGGCATGATGGCCGCGCGCCCGTGTTTATGGCCGGCAACGCTTTGCGGTTTTCGGCGCGGGTGGTGCGGGTTTATTTGACGGGGATGATGACCACTTTGCGCCGCGGTTCGCGCCCCACGCTCTCGGTGATCACCCGCGGGTCGTCGCGCAGGGCAATGTGCACCACGCGGCGCTCGTTGGCAGGCATGGGCTCCATGCTCACCTTGCGGCCGGTGCGCGCGGCCTGGTCGGCCAAGCGGCGGGCCATCTGCTGCAATTGGCGCTCGCGGCGCTGGCGGTAGTGCTCCACGTCCACCACCACGCTGACGTTGCGGCCCAGTTCCTTCCCCACGATCAGGCGGGTGATGAACTGCAGCGCGTTGAGGCGTTCGGCGCGGCGCCCGATGAGGATGCTTAAATCTTTGCCGGAGATGTCAACCAAGATGGGAGGCCGACGGCCCCGCTCGGCCTCGCCGTATTGCGCGCTGACCTGGGCTTCGATGCCCATCTTTTCCAACAGTTCGGCCACGGTTTCGCGAGCGATGCGCAGGGGGCGGTCTTCCTCGGTGATGGCCGCGGGTTGCTGCGCCGGCTGGTCGCGCTCAGGGGCTGGGGCTGCGGGTTTGGCCAACCGTCCGCCACGGCCTCCCCCTCGCCACCGGCGCGAGCCTTCGCTGCGCCGTTGCGCCGCGGGCGCGGGGGTTGGCTCAGGCTGCGCCGGCGCTTCTTCTGCCGCCGGCGGTTCGGGCGGCGCTTTGACCACCAACCGCACCCGGGCATCCCGATGCCCCAACAAGCCAAAAATGCCCCGGCCACCGCGGTCTAAAATTTCCACCTCCACGGCTTCCAGGGGCAGCCCCAACTGCGCCAGCCCTTTGGCTACGGCCTCGTCCACAGTCGGGGCAATCACTTCCAAAACGGTACGGGGTTGTTCCTGCATAAACGCCTCACTTTCTCGAAAAAGCGACGACGTCGGGCTGGAGGCTGCGGCCCCTACTTGGTGCCGAATCGGAACATCGCTTTGAGGTCGGCTTTTCCCATCATGGCATACTGAACCACGGTCGCCAGATTGCTGATGAGGAAATACAACCCCAAGCCCGACGGGAAGGTCAAAGTCAGATAAAACAAGAACAACGGCATGTAGATGGTCATCATCTGCCCCATCATCGCGCCCTGCTGGCCGCCGCCGCTGGCCGGCGTCATCACCTTAGACTGCATGTACGAGGTGATGCCCACCAGAATGGCCAAGGTAGGGATGCCAAAGGGAATGCCGGGGATGTGCAAAAATTCCGGGCGGCTCACATCCATCCACAAAAAATGGCTCTGCAGGGGGATGAGTTTGGCGGTATCGAACGTGGGGTAGATGTGCTTGCTCAGGTTGATCAACTCGATGGGCGCATGCGCCAGGCCCATGATGACCGCGTAATACAGGCCAAAAAACACGCCAAACTGGATGATGGCCGGCAGGCACGAGGCAAAGGGGTTGATGCCCAATTCCTTGTAGAAGCGCATCTGCTCTTGAGCCAGGCGCTCGCGGTCGTTTTTGTATTTCTCTTGGATTTTCTTCCAGCGCGGGTCTTGCTGGAGTTTTTGCATGGCCTCCGCACCCTGCAATTGCTGCTTGGTCAGGGGGTAAACCAGCAAGCGGATGAGCAGGGTAAAGACAATGATCGCCAGGCCAAAGTTGTGGCCTACTAACTGATAAATCAGCAGCAGGCTGTTGAGCATGGGGTCAACGATGAGGGTATTCCACATAATGCGTTTTCACCTTAGGGGAAAGGGGAGCCGCTATTTTTTGGAGGCTTTGAGCGCGGCCTCGGCCTGCTTGACCGGCAAGGCCCACTGCATACGGCCATCCAGGTCGAGGGCGATGACCAGGTTTTCACCTTTGTAGGGGGCGAGCAGCAGGTGGTCTTTGGTGAGCAGGGGCGAGGCGTAGAGATGGCCTTGCACGGCATACTGCCAGCGCGGCTTGTCGTCCACCGAGAGGGCGATCAGGGCGCCGTCTTCGGTGGGGAAGTAGAGCACCCCGTCGGCCAGGGTGGGGCGGCCGACGATCGCGCCATCGGGTTGCTCAGCCCAGCGTTGTTGGCCGGTTTTGGCATCCAGGGCGAAGAACTTGCCACCCAGGTCGCCCACGTAGAGGGTGTCGGTGGTCGGGTCGTAGGTCGGGCCGTCCCAGACCCAACCCGTGGCCGGCGTCTTCCAGAGGATTTTGCCGCTGGCCGCGTCCAAAGCCACGATTTCTTTGGCGAACGTACCCACGTACAGCACCCCGTCTTGCAGGGTGGGCTGACCGGCCAGCGCGCCGCCCAGGTCGACATCCCACACCACCGCGCCGTTTTGAGGGTTGAGTGCGTAGAGGTGATGCCCCAAGGAAGGGAGGTAAAGCCGCTGCCCGTCGGTCACGGGAGCGCCCCACAGAGGTTGCCCGGCGTGAAACGCCCATTGTGGCTGGCCGTTCAGGTCGAGGGCGTAGAGGGTGCCGTCGGCGTTGGGCGCGTACACGGCCTGGGCGGTGACCAGGGGGGAGGCCACGTAATGGCTCTCGGCTGCGGCGAAACGCCATCGGACATCGCCTGCCGGGGTCAGGCCATACAACACCCCGCCGTAGTCGCCCACCACCAGCAGGGTGTGGTCGGGGCTGAGCGCAGGGGCCGCGTAGGCCGAAAAGCCTTTTTCATCCTGGCCGGTAAAAGCCCAAAGGAAGCGACCGTTGTCTTCCGTTAGGGCATACACCGCGGGGCCTGCAGCCACGTAGACCTGGCCGTCGGCTGCGCTGACGCCTGGCCAACTGTTGGCTCCCAGGCGAGAGCCGCACGCGCTGAGCAGCGCGCTGCTGAGGAAAAGGAGAAAAAGCCACCAGCGTTTTTTCAAAATCTTGCTCCAAAGTCAGGGGGTTGGTTCAGGGAACCGGGTCGTACCCGCCGGGATTGAAGGGGTTGCAGCGCAGCACCCGCCAGGCGGCCATCAGCCCGCCTTTGAGTACGCCATATTTGTAGATGGCCTCGTAGCCGTAGTGGGAGCAGGTGGGGTAAAAGCGGCAGGTGTTGGCGGGGAGGGTTTTGGCCAGCGTCTGCTGATACAGGCGGATGAGGAGCAGCAGGGCCAGGCGCGGCCAGTAGCGGGGGGTACGCGGCAAGGCGCTCAACTGCGAAAGGGGCGGGTTGGGCGGCCGGAGGGAAAAATCCAGCGGAGGGTGGGGG
>JALUDX010000152.1 GCA_027053355.1 Anaerolineales bacterium
CAGGATGAGGAACACCAGCGTGACCAGCACGAAAATCATCGGGATGGTCAGCAAGGTGCGAACGAGGAGGTATCTTCCGAGAGAGCGCATGGGAATGGGGGGAGGGAGGGATTAGGGGATTGGGGGATTGGGGGATTGAGGCGAAAGGTGTTGAGAGCGCGCACAAAAATCAAAAGAGGGGGAGGGATGGGCGTCCCTCCCCCAGGGCGTGCGATCTATTTGCCGCTTTTTTGCAGCAAGAAGTAGTGGTTGAGCATCACCGGGTCGAGCACGATGCCCGAAATGTTGCTGCGGGCGGCGACCATCAGTTTGCCCTGCGAGAGCGGCAGGGTGGGCACGTCGGTAGCCCAGAGGTTCTGGATGTCTTCGAACACCTTCTTGCGGCTGTCGCTGCGCAGGTCGGTGGCCGATTGTTCCTTGGCGAAGAGGTCGTCCATCGCTTTGGAAGCATAGTTGCTGCCGATGTCGTCAGACGCGTCCGACGCGGCGAAGGGGTACGTGTAGTTGTCGGGGTCCATGTAGTCCGGATACCACCCCAAAAGGAACATCCCCATGGAGCCGAACTGGTCGGTGTAAGTGGCCCATTCTGCCGATTGCAGTTTGACCTTGATCATACCGGTTTCTTCCAGGGCTTCTTTGACCACCGAAGCCATGTCCGACTCGGTGTCGCCGTAATGGGTCGGGGTCCACCACAGATCGACTTCCAAGGGCTTGTCCGCACTGTAACCGGCCTTTTGGAGCAGTTCCTTGGCCTTGTTTAGGTCGCGCTTGGGGAAGGCGTCGATGTGGCTCCACATGCCCATGGGCACCATGGAGTACAGGGGCTCGTGGGTGCCCTGGTAGACCTTGTCTACGATGGCCTGGCGGTTGACTGCGTAAGCAATGGCTTCGCGCACCAGTTTGTCGTCGAACGGCTTCATCTTGACGTTGAAGACGATGTACCGAATGTATGCGCCGGGGCCTTCGACCACCTGGATGTTGGGGTTCTTCTTCAGGTCCGCGTAGTCGGTGGGGTTCAGGCTCTTGGTGGCGACGTCGATTTCACCGTTTTCCAGCGCCAGGCGCATGGTGGTGGCGTCGGCGAAGTACTTGATGATGATCTTATCGGCTTTGGGCGCGGGACCGTACCAATCGGGGTTGGCGGTCAGGTCCATCTCCACGTCGCGCGTCCACTTGGCGATTTTGTAGGGGCCGATGCCGCTGCACGTGCTGTCGGAAGCGATTTTGTCCGCGGGGTAGCACTGCGGGCTGATGGGCGCGTAGGGGAAGGTGGCTACCAGCAGCGGGAAGTAGTTGACTGCCTTTTTGAGGACGAACTTCACCGTGTTGTCATCCACCACCTCGACGTGGTCGACGAAAGAGGTGACCAGCCAGTTGGGGTCGCCCTGAATCTTGAACACCCGGTCAATCGACCACTTGACGGCCTGGGCGTTGAACGGTGTGCCATCGGGGAATTTCAAGCCCTGGCGCAGGTGGAAGGTGTAAGTCTTGCCGTCCTTGCTGACGTCGTAGGACGTGGCCAGCCCAGGCTCCAGATCCGTGGTGCCCGGCTTGTAGTGAAGCAGGGTGTCCATGGTGTTGTGGAAAATTTCCCACGTGTGGAAGTCATAGGCATTGGCCGGGTCGAGGTCGGTGACCTTGTCGGTGGTGCCGATGACGATGGTCACCGATTGTTTGGGCGCCTGAGTAGGCGCGGCGGCCTGTTTGCCGCAGGCGCTCAGCCCTAAGGCCATGACCAACAGGCCGGCCAAAAGGACAAGGAAAATCTTTCGCTTACTCATAACTTCTCCTCCTTGCGGAAAATGGGGGAACAGAGAGCATCACAGCCTCTGCCGCGTGTGGGGAGCGCTGAGGCAGAGAAGGCTTCCCCTGGCTGTCTAAGCCTGTGAGGAAGCCCCAACCGTGCGCTGTGACTTGGGTAAATTATAGTGCAGGCACAGCGAAAAAGGAAGTGACGTTGTGTAACTGTTCAACCCTTGGAAAACAGCCCGTGGATGAACACGGATGATGAACGCCGAGGTGCAGCGTAGGGGCATAGGCTACAGGCGCAGAGAGGCGTCAACAAGGAGACGCCAAAGCCACCGAGAGAGACAACCAAGAGACGAAGTAACCAGGTAACCGCTCCCCTTTACCTCACTCCCCCAACGCCTCACCTCCTACCGCCTCGACCAACCAGCGGAGGGCTTGGTCGGCGGTGGTTTGTTTGTTGCCGACGCGGTCGTGGAGCCAAACGAAGCGTCGCGCCCGCGTGCCTGCGGGGGTGCTTAGCGCGATCCACGTGGTGCCGACGGGTTTGGTTGCCGAGCCTCCGCCCGGGCCGGCGATGCCGCTTACGGCCACGGCCACGTCCGCGGCCAGGGCGCGGCGGGCGCCTTCGACCATCAGCCGTACCACCGGCTCGCTCACCGCACCGTGGGCTTCCAAAACCGACCACGGCACCCCCAGCAGCCGCACTTTCGCCTCGTAAGCGTAGGCCACGATGCCGCCCACAAAGTAGGCCGACGAGCCGGGAATATCGGTAATGCGCGAGCCGATCAGGCCGCCGGTGCACGATTCGGCTGTGGCCAGTCGCCAGCCGCGCGCCACCAGCAGGGGCCCCAACAGGGCCTCGGGGCCCTGCCGGGGCACGTCGTCGAGATCGCGTCCTTCCATTTCGGCGGCCAAGGCGGCGAAATAAGCGCGCATGGTCTGGTCGCGCTGAACGGCTAAGGCCCGCGCCGCGGGGGTGAACAGGCGCTCGCGCAAGCGGCGCAGTTTGAACAGGTATTCGTGGTACGCGCTGTGCGGTTCACCGGCCGCGTGCTGCCCGGTCTGGAGAAACTGCGCCGAGGGCGTAGCGTAAAGGGGCCCCCCGTGGGTGACCGCATAAGCCAGCGCCCGCGCCACCCCCACCGCGCCGATGGCATCGAGTTTGTCGGCATCGAAGAGCACCTGTGCCTCCAGGGTGGTGGGCGGCTGGCCGGAGCGGAAGCGATGGGTGCGGATGGCTTCTTCCACCGCGGCGATTTTGGCCTCTGGCCAGCCCTTGGCCGTGAGCACCCGGCGGGCAAAGGACGCGGCCGCGAGGTGATGCTGAGCACGGGCCTGGGTTTCGGCGCTGGTAGCCGCGCCGCCCGCGTCGTGCAGCAACGCCGCCGCCTGCACCACGGCTTCGTCTGCACCGCTTTGGCGAGCCAAGAACACGGCTAGCCGCGCTACCCGCAAAATATGACCAAAACCGTGGGTGGGGTCGTCGTTGTACCAGCCGCGGGCTTCTTCTTCGGTCAAAGGTTGCATGGGTCTGCTCCGATCACGGGTGGTGGAGAAGGACGCGTCCGAGGGCTGCGGCCAAGGCTAAAACGAAAAGCACAAGGCAACCCAGGCTTACCAACTTCCACGCCAGGCGCAAAAGCAGTTTGAGCACCAGCAGCGCCAATAGGGCGGCTACTAGAAGCACAACACCTTGAGCCAGCGAGAAATGACTCAGTTCAATGGGGGAAAACATATCACGCCTCCTGCAACGGTAAAAGCGCCGCACTTGACCACCCGGGCAACGTCGTTCCCTCAAAAGCGGCAAGCGCGAGGGGGCGGCCAGGCGTATGGCAGATGGGGAAGTCGGCAAACAAACTAAATTCTCGCGCCGAGGCGATCAGGGCGCGCGGGTCACGTCAGAGGACCGGTGTGGCTTTCCAGTAAATCGATGAGGGTTTGGGCTAACAAGCGGGCGTGATGGCGGCCGGGTTGTTGCGGGTCGTTGAGCGGTGCAGCATGCCAAGGATAGTGTAGTGGCTGTTCGGGCGACAGCCGCACCCACGCGGTATTGGGCGGCAAAGTGCCATGCAGCGCGTGGTTGACCAACACCAGGTCGAACAAATTTGTGCCTGCATGGCGTTCCACGACTTCGATGTGTTTCTGGCAATCGAAGCCGTCGGTTTCGCCGGGCTGGGTAGCCACGTTGCACACGAACACCCGGAAGGCGCGGGTGGCCTGCAGTGCGGCAGCGATGTCGGGCACCAACAGGTTGGGCAAAATGCTGGTGAACAGGCTGCCGGGGCCAATGACCACCATGTCGGCAGTGAGGATCGCCCGCACCACCTGGGGAAAGGCCGGCGGGTGTTCCGGTTCCAGCCACACCCGTTGAATGCGGCCGGGCATGGCTGCAATGCGGCTTTCGCCCACCACCCGCACCGCGCTGGCCTGGTGCGGCAGCACCACCTCCGCGGCCAGTTGCACATGGTGCAGCGTGGCCGGCAACACGCGGCCGTGCACCGAGAGCACCCGCCCCGACTCGGCGATGGCTTCTTCGAAACTGCCGGTGATGGCGCTCAGCGCGGAGATGAAAAGGTTGCCAAACGCGTGGCCGTCCAGGTCGTTGCCTGCGCCGGCAAAGCGATATTGAAAGAGTTGGGTGAGCAAGGCTTCGTCGTTGGAAAGGGCGGCCAGGCAGTTACGGATGTCGCCTGGGGGCAGGATGCCTAAAGAACGCCGCAGCCGCCCCGAGGAGCCGCCATCGTCGGCCACGGTGACCACTGCGGTCAGGTTGTGGGTATAGGCTTTCAGCCCGCGCAGTAAGGTGGAAAGCCCATGCCCGCCGCCAAGGGCTACGATGCGCGGGCCGCGCTCCTTCCGCCGAAATTCGGCCAAGGTCTCTACGATGGGCTTGTCCGCGCGCAGGAAGGGGGCCAGCAGCGAGCGCCCCAATCCCCACAGCCCCCACAGCAGCAGCACCAGGCCCACCCCGCCAAAGGCCGCCGCCCGCACCCAGCGGGGCAAAAAGCGCAGCGAGGCCACTGCCAGCACCTGCAACCACCACCCCGCACCGCCAAGGCGGTAGAGGTTGAGCAGCACCACGGCCACCCCAAGCCCCAGGAACATGGTGCCCAAGGCCACCAACGCTAACCAGCGTTTGATGCCCAGGCCGGGGGCCAGCCATTGCAAAACCCGACGCAAAAAAGCAATCATCGGTTGAATGCCGTTTCAGCGCCCAACGGTCAAACGGAGGATATTGCGCTCAGGCAGGCCAAAGCTCTGCATTCGTTTTTGCACTGCAGCAATGTCGTAGGCCACGCGGTGCCATGTCCAGAGGCGCTGATCGGGGTCATAGATGGCATACGCGGCGCGCGGGTCGCCATCGCGCGGCTGCCCCACCGAGCCGGGGTTGAGCAGCGCCCGCGGCTTGAGGCGGAGCGCCTCACCGGGGGCTGCGAAGTAGGGGCTGGCCCGGCCGTTCTCCTCTTGCCAAAGGATGGGCTTGTGGGTGTGGCCGAAAAAACCCCAGGGGGTGGTGAGGTCGCGCAGGGCGGCCTCGGCTTCTTCGCTCCCCAACAGGTATTCGGTAATGGGCGCCCGAGGGCTGCCGTGCACCAACGTGACATCGTCAATGATTTGCTGCTGCGACGCGGTGGCCAAAAAAGCCAGGTCTTCCGCGTCCAGGCGGTCTTGCGTCCAGAGCAAATGCTTTTGGGCGGTCTCGTTGAACCAGCGAAGGGGCATTTGCCCCAGCACGGCCGCGTCGTGGTTGCCCATCACGCGCGCCAGAGGCTGCAACCCCCGCAAGCGGGCAATGCAGGCTCTGGGGTCGGGGCCATAGCCCACCAGGTCGCCCAAAAACCAATAAGCATCCACCGCCCCCGCGTCGGCTAAAACCGCCTCCAGCGCGGGCAGGTTGGCGTGAACGTCGGAAAACACCAGAACGCGCATCATGTTCCTTTCGGGGGGAGGAAAGAAGGGTCGAAAGGCGCGGGGAGCAACTCGCCCAACGTGGTTTCCTGGAGCACACGGCCCTGTTCGTCCACCACCAGCACGGCCATGGCAGTGCTGAACTCGGCCAACACCTGACGGCACGCGCCACAAGGCGGCGCGCCGTGGGCCGCGGCAATGGCGATAGCCTCGAACGACCGCTCGCCTTCAGAGACGGCCTTGAACACGGCCACCCGCTCCGCGCACATCCCCGAGGGATAGGCCGCGTTTTCTACATTGACGCCGGTAAACACGCGGCCGCTGGCCGTGAGCAGCGCCGCGCCCACCGGGTAGTGAGAGTAGGGAGCGTACGCGCGCTCGCGGGCCTCCAAGGCCGCAGCAACTAATCGGGCACGGGTGGTTTCATCCATCATGAAAACCTCGCTGGTGAGGAAGGGGGATTCTCTGCCAGCAATCACGCAATCTTCAGCAGCAGGCACAGAAAGCGGGAGGCGGGATGGGAGCATTCTCTACGCGCCTCGGCGTTAAATCCCGTCGTTGTCCGTGTTCATTCGCGTCCTGTTTCGGCGGGCAGGCGGCGGGCGTGAACCCAACGAATGCGGCGCTGGTCCACTTCCCGAATGGTGAACAAGAAGCCGTCGACGCGCACTTCTTCGCCTTCGGTGGGCATGTGACCGGTCACGGTCAGGAGCAAACCACCCAACGTGTCGGCTTCATCGGAAGGAAAATCTGCGTCCAAGGCTTCGTTGACGTCGTCAATATCGGCCCGGCCGCTGAGCAAGTATTCATCAGGCCCCAGGGTGCGTATTTCCTCGGGGGCTTCTTCCACATCGTATTCATCTTGAATTTCGCCGATGATTTCTTCGACGATGTCTTCCAGCGTGACCAACCCGGCGACGCCGCCGTATTCGTCGACCACGATGGCCATGTGCATCCGCTGGCGCTGCATTTCAGCCAAGAGTTTGTCCACCCGCTTGGCTTCGGGTACAAAGTGGGCGGGGCGCAGCAGGCGGCGCAGGGGCGTCTTTTGCTCCTCCCCCGTCCGCCAGATGGGCAGCAGGTCTTTGGCATAGAGCAAGCCGATGATGTTGTCGGGCTTTTCCGCGTACACGGGCAAGCGGGAAAAGCCGGTCTCAATAAACTGGTCGGTGGCCTGCTCCAAGGGCGTATCTGCGGCAAGGGTAACCATGTCGATGCGCGGCACCATGATTTCTCGCACCAGGGTTTCGCCTAAGCGCACGATGGCGCGCAGCATCTTGCGTTCTTCCTGCTCCAGATGGCCTTCTTCCAGGTTGGCCTGCAGCAGGGTTTGCAGGGTTTCGTCGTTGAGCAGCCAATCGGTGTCACCTCGGCGGGTCAACAAGCGGTCGAAAGGTGCGGCCAGGGCGGTCAGCCGTTCAGCCCAGGGGAGGGCGTGGCGCATGGCCGTGGGCTTGCCGCGTACCGCGAGATCTACCCACCATTCGGCCAGGCCAAAGGGCACCACCAGGGCCACCAAAATGCCCAGCACTTCCCACGATTTGAGGCGGGTGAGCCAGTGTTGCTGCTGCGCTAAGTAAAAGGAGCCGCCCACCAGCAACCCATGGGAAAGCAACATGCCGAATTGCACCAACATGCGCAGTGGGTCGCGGCGTTGCAGCACTTGCAACAAGCGTCGAAAGGTCTCTTCGTCGTCTTCACGCAGGTGGAGCAAGTCTTTCAGCGAAAGACGAAGGATGCTGGCGCGCACCGCTGCCAGACCGAAATCCAGCAAGGCCACAAACCCCAGCAGGTAAACCAACCATAACTCACTTTCGTCCATAGCACCTCGTCACGTTACTGTGCGGCCTTGGGAAAATAGCCCACGGATGAACGCGGAGCATTACGGATAGCCGCGGATTTTGGGGCGCCAAGGGATTAACGCCGAGACGCGGAGAAGGCAAAGGCGCAGAGAGGAACGCCAAACCGACCCTCAAGTAACCAAGCAACCAGCCCCCCACCCACCCAGCCAACCCTTTGGCACCGCCTCTTCCCGCATCCCGGATCACGCCTTGACTTCCCGCTTTCTGTGTCTTTTGTGGTTTTCTGTCGGCATCATCCGCAGTGTCCCTTTGAGGCTGAACAGGTACCAACTCGCAATACGTCCTCGTGTCCTCCGCGGTCTATCCTTGTGGCTGAATTGTTGCTTCCCGCCTTCCTCGGCGCAATCGGCGGCTCTTCTTGCTCAGGCTCACCTTTTCGCTTCTGTGGGGGGCTGCAGTTTACGGATCACCCGCGCCGGCACGCCAACGGCCAGGCTGTAAGGCGGGATGTCTTTCGTGACCACCGCGCCCGCGCCGGTGCGAGCGCCTTCGCCGATCTCCAAGGGGGCAACCAGCATGGTATCGCTGCCGATGAACGCGTGCGCGCCGATTTTGGTGGGGTGTTTGCGCTCACCGTCGTAATTGCAGGTGATGGTGCCCGCGCCGATGTTGACCTCTTCGGCAATGGTGGCGTCGCCGATGTAAGAAAAGTGCCCCATCTTCACACCACGGCCAAGGTAGGAATTCTTCACCTCGCCGAAGTTGCCCATGTGCACGCCCTCGGCCAGGTGTGCGCCTTTGCGCAAATGCCCAAAGGGGCCGATGTCGACATGGTCTTCGACCACCGCGTATTCTAACACCGAAGCAAAGATGCGGCAGTGGTTGCCCACCTGGGTGTCACGCAGGTAGGCGTTGGGGCCGATTTCGCACCCTTCGCCGACCACGGTGTGGCCCAAAAGGTAACAATCTGGCCAGATGACCGTATCTCGCCCTACCTGCACCGAGGGCTCGACGTAGGTGCGCGCGGGGTCGATCAGGGTCACCCCCGCGGCCATCAGGGTTTCATTGACCCGGCGCTGCATGACCGCGGCGACCTCGGCCAAGTGGCTGCGGGTGTTGACGCCCAGGGCTTCGGCGGGGTCTTCCAGAGTCAGGGCTTGCACGCTCAACCCCTCGGCCACGGCCAGCCCTACCAGGTCGGTGAGGTAGTATTCACCCTTGGGGGAAAGGGGCAACCTGGGCAGCGCCTGCCACAGCCAGGCCGCATCGAAGCAATAAGCGCCCACGTTGAGTTCGGGGATCCGGCGTTGTTCCTCGGTGGCGTGGGCAACTTCCACAATGGCCTCGACGCGGCCATCGGGGAAGCGCAGCACCCGCCCGTAATCGCGAGGAGGATCCATCACCGCGGTGAGCATGGTGATCGGGCCCTTGTGGCGCTGCTGCGCGGCCAACAACCGGCGGAAAGTGTCTGCCCGCAGCAGAGGCATATCGCCGTTGGATACCAGCACCCAGCGCGCCCCTGCCGGCACCGCGGCCTGGGCCGCGCGCACCGCATCGCCGGTGCCCAAAGGCGGCGATTGCTCGGCAAACTCGGCTTGCTCGGCAAACACCGCGCGTACCCGCTCGGCTTCGTGGCCTACCACTACCACCGGCTTTTGGCCTGTGGCTTCGTGCATGGCCTGAAGCGCATAACGCAACATGGGCCGCCCCAACAAGGGGTGCAGCACCTTGGGCAGCGAAGACTTCATCCGTGTGCCTTTACCGGCTGCAAGTATGATGCCTATGGTTTCGACGCTCATTGTTGGCTCCTGAACAAAGGAATGAGGGAACCTGCCTGCGCCGGTAGTGGTCAAGTAGTAAGTGATGCAAGGCAGGGTTTTTCACAACCCTCTCCTCTCCCCCCAGCCGCCCCCTGAGCGAAGTCGAAGGGGTGCGGCTTCCCCCCTCCCCTCTCCCGCGC
>JALUDX010000153.1 GCA_027053355.1 Anaerolineales bacterium
TTCGATGTGGCGGCCAACGCTTTCCTCTACCGCATGGTGCGGCGGATGGTCGCGCTGCAAATCGCGGTCGCGCAGGGACGGCTTCCCCTGGCCGAACTGCAACAGGCGTTGACTGAGCCGCCCGCTGCCCCGCTGGCGGCCCTGGCTCCCCCCCAGGGGCTTTTCCTTGAGGAAGTGTGCTACAGCGAGGACGCGCTTCAGCGCAGCCTGCAAGCCACGCCCCAGTGGCTCGGTGGCGTGCCATAGCCGCCAAGAGGATGGCTCCCCGAAACCACCTGCGGTTCCCCGCAGCGGATCTTTGTTTGGAGAGGTCAACGGTGAAAACTTATTATCCGAAGCCGGCAGAACTGGCGAGCGAATGGTTGTTGGTCGATGCCAACGACCAGACCTTAGGCCGCCTGGCCACGCGCATTGCCGCCCTGCTTTTGGGAAAACACAAGCCCAACTACACCCCGGGCGTGGACAACGGCGACTACGTGGTGGTGGTCAATGCGGAACGCGTGCGGGTGACCGGGCGTAAACTGGATCAGAAAATCTACTACCGCCATTCGGGTTACCCCGGCGGCCTGAAGGGCGTGCCCTTGCGCGAACAGCTGCGGCGTTACCCCGAGCGGGTGATTCGCGCCGCGGTGTGGGGCATGTTGCCCAAAAACGCCTATGGCCGTAAACTCATCAAAAAACTCAAAGTGTATGCTGGGCCGGATCACCCCCATCAGGCTCAGAAGCCCCGCCGCATCGAACTGTAACCGGGGCTGACGAAGGAGGTTGGAATCTATGTCTGTGCGCTATTACGAAGGTGTTGGACGCCGCAAAGAGGCGACGGCCCGCGTGCGCCTGATGCAAGGGTCGGGATTGTTTTTGGTCAACGGCAAGCCGGTGGAAGCGTACTTCCCCCGTTTGGGCGACCTGGATGACGTGTTGCAGCCTTTCACCGTGCTCGGCGAACCGCGCGAAAAGTACGATGTTACCGTCATCGTCAAAGGCGGCGGCGTGACCGGCCAGGTGGGCGCGGTGCTTTTAGGCCTGGCGCGGGCTTTCGTCAAATTCGACGAAGCCTTTGGCCCGCCGCTGAAAAAGAAAGGGCTGCTCTCGCGCGACCCCCGGGTCAAAGAGCGCAAAAAGCCCGGCCTCAAGCGCGCCCGCAAGGCCCCTACTTACACCAAACGCTAAACCGGCTCCGGCTGGAACCATCATGTTCAGGCAACGCGTTCCCCTGCTAACGGGCAGGGGCGTGTTGTGTTAATCGCCGGCCAACTGTTTAGCCTTGGCAAGGCAAAACCGCAGATTGCCCACAAGCAACCGTTTGGCTTGAAAGAGACCTTACAAATGACGCAAAGTAAGTTGTGTCATCCGCGTCCGATTGTCTCGCCTGCATTCCCCTTTTTGTGCAATGTTGACGACCTCTTCGCAAGCCCCCGCTTATCTGCCCGATAGGGACAAACTCAGCGTGGCCACGGCCGCGTTAGTGGTCGCGCTGCTGAGCGGCCATTTCATCCACCTGCCGGGCAAGACGCTGACCCTGAACCTGCCCGGCCTGGTGGTGGCCGTGCCACTGACCGTGACCAGCGCGCTGGCGCTGCTCATCGCCGCGTTGACCGCCGCGGGCACCGACTGGATCCTCAGCGACCATCCTTCCCTGAAAACGCACACCACCTTGGCCCACTGGCTGTTGCCCGCGCTCACTGCCTGGGTGCTGGAAGTGCTGCTCCAGCGGCTGCCCGGCGGGTGGGCGTGGTGGTTGACGCTGTTCTTGGGGCTGGCCGTATGGTTTAGCGTGCTGGTCGCGGAATACATCACCGTAGACGCCAACGACTTGCGTTACCCCCTGGCCGCGGCCGTGCTGGTTGGGCTGGGTTTTTTGCTGTTCTTTCTGCTGGCCGTGGCCGTGCGCGCGGCCGGGTGGCGGCTGTTGTTTGCTGCGCCGACCCTGGCTTTGAGCGCCGGCGTGGTGGCTCTGCGCACGCTGCATCTGCATTTGGCCGGGCGGTGGCAACCGGTAGAAGCCGTGTTCGTCGCCGCGTTGGTGCTGCAATTGGCCGCGGCCGCGCATCACTTGCCCCTTTCCCCCGCGGCTGTTGCCCTCTTTCTGACCGGCAGCGCCTACGCGGCCACCGTCTACCTGGGCAACCTACTGGAAGGTGAACCCTGGTCGCAGGCCATTGTAGAACCTTTGGTCGTGTTTGGGCTGACCTTGTTGCTGATGCCATGGGCCTGGTGATTCGCCTCCGCGCAGCCGATTACGAAGCCATGTTGGCCCACGTGCGTCGCACCGCCCCCCTGGAAGCCTGCGGCCTGGTGGCAGGCCAGGGGGTGCAGAGCACTGCGGTGTTCCCGGTGCCCAACGCGGCGGCCAGCCCGTGGCGCTTTCGCCTGGAACCGCGCGGTCACCTGCGCGCCTTGCAAGCCATAGCGCGCGCGGGCTGGGCCCTGTTGGCCGTGTATCACAGCCACCCGCAAGGCGGGGGCGTGCTTTCCGCGGCAGACCTGGCCGGCGCGCGCGAGCCGGTGTTTTACCTGCTCTGGTGGAAGACGGCTGCCCGCTGGCAATTGCGTGCCTTCCGCATCCACGACGGCCGGGCTTACCCCGTGGCCTGGATGGTGCAGCCCGCCGCGGAGGCTGGAGTGCACCAGCGCTAAAATCCGGCTAATTGTTCCGCCCTGGGAAAATCGGCCGCGGATGACGCGGATGGCAACGGATTCCCGCGGATTTTTGAGACGCCAGGCCGCTAAGCAACGGAAGTGTGAGCGTGGTGCTTCTCAGCGCAATCTGTGCTCATCTGTGAAATCTGTAGATGTTTTTCTGCGGAATCTGCGTAATCTGTGGTTTTTCCTCGCCGAGGCTGCACAGTTACTCCGGGTAATTGTTCCGCCCTGGGAAAATCGGCCGCGGAGGACACAGAACGAGTAGGGGAGGCGCAGAAAAAACGCCTCCCCTCGCCACGTCTCACTTGCAGTACTTCAAAATCGTGGTCTGCATTCCACTCTCCGCGCCGTTGCCCGCGTTGTCCACGGCCTTGATGTAGTACTCCACATAGCCGTCACGCTGCTTCATCCAGCCCGCCACTTCCTTGGTGTTGACGGGCACCTCGAAGCCCACCTGGCCGCCCATGGCCGCCTCGTGCACCGGCGCGGTGTGCCAGGCGCTGGGCTTCCCGCCCTTGGGCACGAAGCGGTAGACCAGGGTGATGTTGTCCTGGCTGATGCCGCCGTCGTCCGTCACCCGCGCGGTCACATGCAAGATGGCTGAGCCGCACAGCCCCGGCCCGTAGAACACTTTGGAATCCAGCGCCCGCACATCGCGGATGGTGGGCGGTGTGGTGTCCGTGGGCGGAACCGGGGTGGACGTGGGCGTAGGCGTCGGGGTGGGCGTAGGCGGTGGCGGCGGGGTGACGACGGGTGCGGTTTCCAGGCCCTGGCTCTCGCCCAGGGAGGCCGCCACCCAGCAGTAGACCTTGTAAGGCGCCCAGTACACGTACAGCCAAGAGTTGTCGGCCAGCCGCCCTTCCACAGGAACATCACTTCCTGCCGTCAGCGTGGCCACCGCGGCGTAAACCCGGCTGGGACCCTGGCGGCAGAAGGCGTTTTGGCTGGCCACGAAGTGAGGCGGCGGCGTACCGGCGTGGGGTTCGGGCGAGAACTGGAAATCCCAGCCAAAGTCGGCGGTCACGCTGGTCTCCAGCGCGGCGGTGACGGATTGGGTCGCCACGCCCTCGGTGGTCGCCGGGTGCGTCCACCGGCCCGGGGGCAGGATGCCGTCGTTGGGCGTCTCGCCCGCGTCCACCTGGACGCAGAACGTGCCTTCGGGGACGCCAAAGGCGTAGTGGCCTTCGCTGTCAGTGAGGACGCTGTCGAAAAGCACTCCATCGCAGCCGCCGGCATACAGGTTCACCTTCACCCCTGCGATGCCCGGCTCGTCTTCCTGGCGGATGCCGTCGCCGTGGACGCTGCCGTCGGCGTCCACCACGCAGCCTTCCGGCGGCGGGTCGGGCAAGGGGCCGTCGGGCACGGCGCACAGATCATGCCAGACCACGCCTTCGATCCGCCCCCAGGGCGCGCAGTCGCCGCCTGCGGGCGGGTTGACCAGAAAGTGACGCGTCTCGGAAAAAGGCCCCACGGTGCCGTTGGCTCGTACTGCGGCCACGCGCCAGTAGTAAATCTGGCATGGCGATGGCGCGTGCCCCAGCCCCCAGACGGTGGAGGGGTCGCCGGTGCCGCCGTTCAAGCCCACGTCGACCGAGAAATCCGGCGCGGTGGACACTTCGATGCGGTAGCCGTCCGGCAGACAGGGATGCGGATAATTCCAGACGAAAGAATCCGCGGCGTAGTCGAAGGCCGCTCCGTTTGCGGGGGCGAGCAGCACCGGCGCGGCCAGCGCGGTGCCCGCGCCGCACATGGGGCCGGTGAAGAAGTAGGCCCGGCCCGCGGAAGCGCCGACCCGGCCATCGGAGCCTACCGCGTGGATGGACCAGGCGTAAGCCGTGGCCGGCTGGAGCGCGGTGGGTGGCGTCCAGCCGCGCGCGGTAGCGGACAGGGTTTCGTGGATGGCTGTGGCCTCGTCGAAGGTGGGGCCGGTGTAGAGGTAGAGTTCGAAATGGTCGGGCACGCAGGAGGTGGTCGCGTCGCCGTAGTGCCAGGTGAGTTCCGGCGTCAGGGTGTTGACCACGCCCCGGTTGGGCGGGCTGGTCTGGGTCAGGGGGCCCATGTGCGCGGAATCGCACACGGCCAAAGGCACCCCCGCGGTCAGCGTCGGCATGGTCACCTCGGGGGGCGTTACCGGCGTGATGGGGGGTGTAGGTGGTGTGGCCGGAAGGTTGCAGGCGGCCAGCCCGAAGGCCAGCAGCAAGGCCGCGGCGAAGGGCCAAAAGCGGAAGGAAGCGGGGACACGGGGCATGAGATTCTCCTTTTCGTATACGCAGGGTAATCGTTCGGCTGCGAAATAGATCACGGATGACACGGGGCGTCACGGAGGCGCACGGATTTAAAGGTTCTGTGTTTTCTGTGCCTTCTCGGTGTCTTCTGTGTTTTTTCTCTGCGGAATTTGCACGATCTGCGGCTGCTTCCGGATGAGGGGCGGAAACTTCGCAGAGTGGAGGAGGCAACGCCTCTGCCCATTCACGGCTGCACGCGGAACACATGCACCACCGACTTGTCCTCGTCGGCTAAGCGTTCGATGATGTACAGCAGCCTCCGCTCGCGGTCGAAGGCCATCGCGCCCACCAGGTCGCGCTTGTAGGTTTCCAAATGGATGTGCGGGTCGAAGAGGAAGTCGTCCAGCACCAGGGTGGCGTAGGGCTGGGGTTCCCAGGTTTCCTTTTCGCCGTGCCCCACCGCGACCAGGTCGGCGGGGTCGTAGAAGATGAGTTGCGCCTGGTAGCCCTCGGCCCAGTAGCCCCGGTCGTCGTAGGGCCAGTCGGGCACTTCGGGGCAAGTGGGCGGGTTTTGCTCCGCGCATTCGTAGGGCCACACCACGCCGTTGGCGAAGCCGTACCAGGATTTGCCGAGGGCCTTGGTGCCCACGAAGACCACCGCGGCCTTGTCCCCGGCCGTGAGCCACGCGCCGCCCCACCAGTGGTCTGCGTCGCCGTAGCCCTGCATGGCCATGGTCTCGTCGCTGACCATGTCCGTAGCGCCGGGTTCCTGGCGGCCGTAGAGCAGCAGGGGCTGCACGGTGTGCAGGGTGGCGCCGGGCGCGGGCGGGTTGCTCTCCTGCCAGGGGGCTAAGGCGAAGAGGGCCGGGCCGCGGCCGCTCCAGGGACCTTCGCGGGCTCGCCCCACCGCCAAGGCGCGGTCACCCAGGGCCGCGGCCCACGCCGGGGGGATGGCGAACATGTAGTCATCGGTGACATAGGGGGAATACCCGTCGCACACCCACAGCCCATCGGCCGCGCCCTGACTCAGGCTCAGCCCCCGCCGCCCCAACGAGGGCTCGCCGAACTCCTGGAAGTGCGCACCGAAGGTGAAGTACAGGTGGGCTTCCTGCTGGCCTTCCTGGGGCGGCAGGTAGGCCAGGTCGGCGCGGGGCAGATCCACGGCCTGGGGGTCGAACAGGCCGCCGCTGAGGTCGGCGAAGGGCTGCAAGGTGGTAGCGGTGGGCAGGTCGTCCAGGTTGCGGGAGCGCACCGGCGCGGGGATGCTGATTTCCGAGACCTGCATCTCCTGGTCGTGGCCGAAGCCCATCAGCGAGCCGGGGAAGCCGTCGTCCGGGCCGTTGGGGTCGCCGCCGGGGATATAGGTCAGCCCTTGGCCGCTGTAGGCCCAACTGGAGCCGCCCGAAGCCTCGGGCAGGCGGAAAGCGCCTAAGTATTCCAGATCTTGGGGCTGAAGGCGCGCCGCAGTAGGGGCGGGGGTGCCCTTCTGGCCGGAAGGCGGGGCGGTGGTCGTCGCCGGAGCCGCGGTCGTGGGGGATGCCTCGGTCGCGGGCGTCATGGCCGGGCCTTGGGCCGGGGTTTGCGCCGGGGCTGCCGTGGGAGCCGTCGAGGGCGTGCGGCCCAGGTTGCAACTCAGCAGGATACCCAGGGTCAGCAGCAGTGCGAGGAAGTGAAGTTTTTTCATGGGGGCTCCTTGGGTTGACAGGTTTTCTATAATTACCTACTGTAGCGGCAAAACGCCTCTGTCGGCGGTTTCTCCTTTGGAGTGCGGCGACGAGTCGCCGCTTTCCAAAGCGGTGCCAAGGCACCGCACTCCAAAAAGCGCTTGCGCAGGGGAATACGCTCCCCGTGTCCTCTGTGTTCTCTGTGTAAGCATTTATGGCCACAAGGCTACCCGCAGTGCTTCTGGGTAGGTAATTACGATTTTCTTGGGATGGTCTCCGTGTTTGCTACCCCCCTCCATTGGAGCGGGGGTAGGGGCGACCCGCCGGGTCGCCCCTACGGAGGTGGGGTGAGGGCGCCTGCAGTTCCAACCGCCGGGCATTCCTTACGGCCGCCGCGCAGGGCGAATGAGGAAATACACATCGGCAGAACTCCCGCGGATGACACCCTCGCGGGAGGCGGTCGAGTTCCGCAGCATGGCCGGTGTGAAGGTGTAGGTCACTTCGTCGTCGAGGAGCAAATCGTCGAGGGAGGGCCAACAATCCCAATCGTCAATGGAGGCCCCGATATAGATGGGGAGGCCGGGTTCGTACGGCAGCACGATGGTGTTGGAAGCAGGCGCGTGGTATTCCGGGCAGCCCTGCCCGATGCAACTCTCCATCTCGCGGCGCACCCAGCCAAAGAGGTCGCGGCTGATACTGTAGGTCCCTTCGCTCAGGCGCATCCCCCGCCGGCAGTTGGGGCTATCCCATGCCCAGAGGGTGATTTTGCGCTCGCGCCCGCTGGTCGTGACCCAAAACTCGGCGATGATGGGGCCCACGGAATCGTGGTTCCCCTGGTCGTTGGGCAGGTCGTGCACATTCAGGGTGGCGAAAGTGACCGCAATGGCGTTGATACAGGGAATCCCATCCCACGGCAGGCGGTTGCTCCAGGGCGAGCAGATGGGTGGCCCGCCGTCGGGCGCGTTCCGGCAGGCCCGCATCTGCAGGGTGAGGTGCTGGTCGCAGGCAGGTTGCAGCGCGCTCACGTCCAGCGAGCGCCAGGTGGGATGCTCCACAGACAGCAGGCCGCTGCTTCCGTCCGAGGACTCCACCTTCAGTTGGAAAAAGTCCAGCGCGTCTCGCTGCCCATCCCACTGCCAGTGCAACTGGAAGGGCCCGTCGCCCCGAGGGCCAAAGGTGAGGGATTCGATCATAGGCGGCGGCAGCGCGGCCTCCTCACAACTGGGGTGGCACACCCGATAGGAGCCCCACGCGCCGCCCAGGGTGATGTCGTGGACGCGGCCATCCCAGGTCTCCGGCGCGTGGCGGCCGGTGACTACGCCCATCAACAGCGGGGGGCGGCCTGCCCGGTGGGCCAGACATTCCACACGCAGCCCCAAAGGTTCCCGCAGGTCATGGCGGAAGCGCAAACTGGGGGTGTCGGAAGCGGTGCCGGGGCCAAAGACCTCGGCCGGCGACCAGACTTCCTCCCCCTCCCGAGCCATGGTGCGCGCGAATTCAAAGCGCACCGGTGGGTCGTCGTCCACGCGCAGGTAGCAGAACAGGTCCACGTACGGGGTGCCGTCGGTGTGCAGGGGCTGGAAGTCGATTTCCACCTGGCCGACCATGGGCGTGTCGGGGGAGAAGAAGCGACCGGGGCCGGGATCCAGGGCGGGTTCGGCGTCCGCGGGCGGGGGTTCGGCCGGCGGGCCGTCGCCGCCGGGCGGGATGCCGCCGTCACCGCCGCCGGGCGGCTCCGCGGGCGGGCCATCGCCGCCGGGGGGAATGCCGCCCGGCCCGCCCGCGGGGGCTTCGTCGTCGGCCAGGGCTTCTTCGGGCACAGGGCAACCATCCATACCCGCCCCCCATTCGGCGGGGCAGGCGTCGCGAGGGTCGCTCACGCCGTCATCGTCGGCGTCAGGGCAACCGTCGGTGGTGGGGGCCGCCGGGGTGTCGGGGCAGAGGTCGGCGGTGTCCAGCAGGCCGTCGCCATCGCGGTCGGCGGCGCTGGGGACCGGGCAGCCGTCGCCCAGGCCAGCCTGGTCGGGGCAGGCGTCCCCCGCGTCGGTAATGCCGTCGTCGTCGCGGTCGGCGGTGGTCACCGCGGTCGCGGTCACGTGCACGCCGGCTAAGAAGGCCTCCCCTTGGGCGTTGTAGGCCCGCACCACCAGGGCATGGGCCCCTTCTGCGGGCATCCAGACCGTCTCGATGGGCAAGGCGGTGGGGTGGGTGTCTGCCGGCGCGGTGAGGGTGCGATACAGGCGGCCATCTACCCAGAGTTCCACCCGGCTCACCCCTTGGGCCGAGCGAGCCATGGCCCGCACGGGTACCGCCTCGTCGGCGGAGAGTTGGGCGCCTTCCAGCGGGCTTTGGAAGAGCACGATGCCGCGGGTGGTGGGGCGGAGGTTCAGTTGATAGAGCACATACCCCCCGCCCAGGAGCACCAAGCCCCAAAGGAACAGCGCCAGACACCCCAGGGCCAGCAGCCCGGCTTTGTGTTTGGAAACTGTGGCGTTACCCATGATTGTCCTCCGTCAGGGGAGTTGGATGGTGAAATACCAGGGGGTGGACCAATCGCTGAAGTTCCCGGCGCCATCTTGCGCCCGCACCATCCAGCGGTAGTGGCCGCCGCACTGCACCTGCACGGTGACCTGGTGCTCCTGCAAGGGGCCGTACCCGGCCACCGGCTGCCATTGGCCGACCTGGGCTTCCACCTCCAGTTTGACATAATAGGCTGCCACCCCGCTGGGGTCGTCCACCGGCTGCCAGACCAAGGTTTGCTCGGCGCGGCAGGAGAGGGTCGAGCCGTCCTGGGGAGCGGAGGGTTGCGGTGCGGGGGGCGGTGTGGTGTCCGGCGGCGGGGAGGCGATGGTGGGGGA
>JALUDX010000154.1 GCA_027053355.1 Anaerolineales bacterium
GGCGGATGGCGGTTAGCGGGTGGCGGTTAGCGGGCGGCGGTTAGCGGGCGGCGGTAAAAGCGCCAGACGAAGCGCCGCCGGTCGGGTTGGGGGGTGGCCAAATCGGGGAAAACCCGCCGCGCCGCGGCGGTGAGTTCGGCTACGATGGCCTGATGTTTGGGGTCGGGCAGCCCCCAATAGGGGGTGAACATCCGTTGGGCTACGGCCTGGAGCGCCTGGCTTGCGGCGATGGGCTGCTGCCAGCGGGCAGCCACTACGGTGCGCGGGGTGCCGAAGGCGCGGGCCAGCGCGGCTTCCACCGCGGGCATATCGCGCCACATGGGGCGGTCGAGGTCATAGCCATGGCGGGCTAAGGCTTCCCGCCAGGCCTGCAACACCCAGCCCACCGGGTCGCGGGGGTGGTGGGCGATGTAGCCTAACGCCATCAGGCCGTGCGGGGGCAGCACCCGCCGCAGGTTGGCCACCGCCCGGGGCAGGTCGGGCACCAAATGCAGCGTGTGCACACTCAACGCCGCGGCGCAGGCTTCGCCAGCCAGGGGCATGGCCTGCGCGTCGGCCAGCAGGGGGAAAGGAACGGTCTGCCCTGGGGGGCGCTTGGCCTGTAGGTGGCGGAGCATTTCGGCTGAGGCATCCAGGGCCAACACCCGGTAACCCTGGGCGGCCAGGGGGAGCGCGAAGCGCCCGCTCCCTGCGCCTACATCCAACACCCAGCCGGTGGGGGGCAGCGCCGCGGCCAACGCGGCCACGATGGCCGCGCGCACCGCGGGGGGCAGGGCACGGCTGCGGTCGTAGTGCCGCGGGTCGCCGTGGTAGGCCGTATCCGGAGGGAGGGGCGGTTCAGCCACCGGTTGGGTCTGGCGTGGCAGGCCGGTTACGACGGCGCAGCCGCCGCCACAGCGCGACGGCTGGGCCGGAAAGCGCGTATGCGGTGAAAAGTGCCGGCAGTGTAAGCATGGGCTCTGCAGCAATTGCAGCAATGAGCACCACGATGCCCACCGTGGCGTAAAAGGACTGCCGACGGTTGAGACGCACGGTTTTGAAACTGTAATACGGTAGGGTGCTGACCATCAGCCCCGCCAGCAGGGGCACGACCACGAAGAAAAGCGTCGCCCGCAGGCCCTCCGAGAGGTTCAAATAGCCCGAAAGCAAGGTCAGGCCGGCCAGCGTTCCCGAAGCCGTGGGCGTAGACATGCCTTGAAAATAGGCGCTGGCTTTGCCTGGTCGGGTGTTGGCGTTGAAGCGCCCTAAGCGTAGGGCCGCGGCCGCGGCAAAGAGGAAGGCCACCAGCCAGCCGTAGCGTTGGTAATGGTAAAGGGCGAAGAGATAAGCCAGCATGGCCGGGGCCACGCCAAAGGAGAGCGCGTCGGCCAGCGAGTCGTATTCTACCCCAAAACGGCTGGAAGAGCCGGTAAGCCGGGCCAGGGGGCCATCGACAAAATCAAAGATCATGGCCACATAGATCATCGCCGCGGCCCGAAAGGGGTGGCCGCTCACCGCGGACACCAGCGAGGCAAACCCCAAAAACAAATTGCCGGTGGTAAACAGGCTGGGCAGGAGAGAATACCCCCGCCGGGAGGTGGTCTGCGTTTTGGCCATGGTTCAGTCCTGCGGCCATAGCGCTAAGGGGGTTTCACCGGCGTGCACTTTGTGCCCCAAGGTGACCAAAGGCTCGGCTTCCAAGGGCAGGTAAAGTTCGACCCGGGAGCCAAAGCGAATCATGCCGATGCGTTCCCCGCGTTGGAAGGCATCGCCCGCGGCGACGAAGGGCACGGTGCGCCGGGCAATGGCCCCGGCAATTTGCACCATGAGCACGGGCTGTTGGTCTTCGCGATGCAGGTAATAGTAGCACCGCTCGTTGCGGCTCACCGCGTCGGTGTGATAGGCGGGCAGCGTGAGGCCCGGTTGGTGCTCTAATGCTTCCAGGGTGCCGCTGATCGGCGCGCGGTTGATGTGGACGTCGAGCACGCTCATAAAGATGCCGATTTCCCAGGCTTCGCGTTTGAGCCAACGGGGTTCGAACGTGCGCTTGAGGACGATGATCTTGCCGTCGGCAGGAGAGACCACCACGTCGCGGCGGTAGGGCGGTCGGCGTTCGGGGTCGCGGAAGAAGTAAGCGACGCCGGCCGCCAACAGGGCGGTGGTGGCGGCAGTTTTGCGCCAGCCCAAGACGCCCAAGGCGGCCGAGAGGGCCGCGGGGGCGAGGATGTAGGGTTTGCCTTCCGGGTGAATACGCATTGCAGCCTCCTGGGGCGGTTTAGGGTGAAGGTGCGGCTACCGCGCGTTGCAGCGCCGCGAAAGAGGTCATCCAGGCCATGCGGTGCAAGAACGCGGCCAGGGAGGGCGATTGGCTGCGCAGTTTGCGCACGGCCGCGCCCACCGGATCTTCGCCGGCTGCGCCGCCGGGCACGTCGGCGTAAGCGCCATAGAAGGCAAAGTAGGCCTGGTTGAGTTTGCGAATGTGGTACCCGTGCTCCCAGAAAAATTGGCGGCGCGCTTCCATATAAGCCTCGGCTTCGCGCACCTTGCCCTGGGCCAGCAAGGCGTCGACGCGCACCCGGGTTTTGTGCATTTCAGCCCGAAAGTCGAAGGGCGGCGGGGTGTTGGGGGTGGTAG
>JALUDX010000155.1 GCA_027053355.1 Anaerolineales bacterium
AATGCGCGACCAGGCCCGGCAGGTGGCCGAAGCCTACACCGCCCAGCGCGAGGCCCTCGGCTTCCCGTGGGGGCGTGCCGATAGCAAGGCGGTTTACACCCCGCCCGAAGTGCCCGCACCGCCCCCGCCGCCCGACGAGCCCGCCGACTTCCTGCTGGAAGTGGGCACCGAAGAACTGCCCCCCGCCGAACTGGACGCCGCGCTGACGCAACTGCAGGAAGCCGTGCCCGCGCTGCTGGAACGCCTGCGCTTAGCCCACGGCGAAGTGCGCGTGCTGGGCACCCCCCGCCGCTTAGTGGTGCACGTCCGCGACCTGGCCCCCCGCCAGCCCGACCGCGAGCAGGTGGTGAAAGGCCCGCCCGCGGACCGCGCTTACGACGCCGAAGGCAACCCCACCAAAGCCGCGCAGGGCTTTGCCCGCAGCAAGGGCGTGGCGGTGGAAGACCTGGAAGTGCGGGAAATCGGCGGCGGGCGCTATGTGGTCGCCGTGGTGCGCGAAACCGGCCGTCCGGCCACCGAAGTGCTGGCTCAAGCCCTGCCCGACCTCATCGCCGGCCTGCGCTTTGCCCAGACCATGCGCTGGAACGCGGCTCGCACCGCCTTTTCCCGCCCCATCCGCTGGCTGCTGGCGCTGCTGGGCGAGCGCGAAGTGCCCTTTGCCTACGCCGGGCTGGTCAGCGGCAAAGCCACCCGCGGCCTGCGCTTCATAGAGCCTGAAGCCATCCCCGTCGCCACCCCCGCCGACTATTTCGCCGCGCTGGAAGCCCAAGGCATCGTGCTTGATCCCGTCGAGCGCCGCGAGCGCATCCTCGCGCAGGTGAAAGCCCTCGCGGCCGAAGTCGGCGGCAGCGTGCCGAATGACGAAGCCCTGCTCAACGAAGTCACCCACCTCGTGGAAGCCCCCACCGCGCTGCGCGGCACGTTTGAGGAAGAATACCTGGAACTGCCCCGCGAGGTGCTGATTGCCGTGATGAAGAAGCACCAGCGCTACTTCCCGGTGGAAAAGGACGGCCGCCTGCTGCCCTACTTCATCACCGTGGCGAACAAACCCGACGCGGTGGTAGGGGCGAACGGCCGTTCGCCCCTACAGGCCGTGGTGCAGGGCAACGAAGACGTCATCCGCGCCCGCTTCGCGGACGCGGCCTACTTCATCCGCGAAGACCGCAAGCACAAACTGGAAGACTTCCTGCCCAAACTGAAAACCCTCACCTTTCAGGCCGACCTCGGTTCCATGTGGGATAAAACCCAACGCATCCGCGCCTTGGTGGACGACCTCGCGCCCATGCTCGGCCTGAACGACGCCGAACTGCAAGCCGCCCGCCGCGCGGCCGAACTGTGCAAGGCCGACCTGGCCACCAACATGGTGGTGGAAATGACCTCCCTGCAGGGCATCATGGGGCGCTATTACGCCCTCTGGGGCGGCGAAGACCCCGCGGTGGCCGACGCCATCTACGAGCACTACCTGCCCCGCTTCACTGGCGACGAAGTGCCCAAGAGCAAAATCGGCCTCACCGTGGGCCTGGCCGACCGGCTGGATACCCTGATGGGGCTGTTCGCGGCCGGGCTGGCGCCTTCCGGCGCTAAAGACCCCTTCGCCCAGCGCCGCGCGGCCCTCGGCCTGGTGCAAGCCCTGATGGCGTGGAATCTGGACTTTGACCTGCGGCAAGGGCTGGAAGCCGCGGTGCAGCACCTGCCCATCCCCGCGAGCGACGAAGCCAAGCAGGCCGTGCTGGCCTTCATCGTGGAGCGCCTGCGCAACCTGCTACTGGAGCAGGGCTACCGCTACGATGTGGTGGATGCGGTACTCGCCGCGCAGGGGCACAACCCCGCCCGCGCGGCCCAAGCCGTGCGCGAACTCACCGCCTGGGTGCAGCGGAAAGACTGGCCGCAGATTTTGCCCGCCTACGCCCGCTGCGTGCGCATCACCCGCGGCCAGCCGCGCTACGAAGTCAACCCCGACGCGTTCGTAGAAGACGCCGAGCGCGCCCTGTGGGAAGCCTTGCAGCAGGCCGAAGCGACCCCGCGCCGCCCCGGCAGCGTGGACGACTTCTTCGCCGCCTTCCTGCCCATGAAACCGGCCATTGAGCGCTTTTTTGACGAAGTGCTGGTGATGGCCGAAGACGAAACCCTGCGCCGCAACCGCTTGGCGCTGCTGCAGCGCATTGCGGCCTTGGCCGACGGCGTGGCCGATTTCAGCAAACTGGAAGGGTTCTAAAGCCCGCGGTGAGGGAAGCACGGTTAAGGAGGAAGTGATGTTCCCGCGTAAGGGCCTCCTGCTGGTGATGATGGTGTTGAGCCTTGCCTTGGCTGCCTGCGCCTCGAGCCCGGCGGCGGTGACGCCTTCCCCTGTCGCAGGAAGCGCCGCGCCTGCTGCGGCGACTTCGACTTCCCCCGAGGCAACGGCGCCCCCGGCCACCGCCATGCATGCTTCGACGCCCATGCCCGTGGCCACGGCCTCTGCGCCGCCCACAGGGCAGCCCGAGGAAGCCGCTTCCGCGGCGGCCATTGCAACGAATGCCCAGACCATGCAGGCCGAGTTCCAGCGCATTGCCGACCTGGCTCGTCAGGCGCAAGCCTTGCTGCCTGCGGACGAGGGCCAGCAGCCTACGG
>JALUDX010000156.1 GCA_027053355.1 Anaerolineales bacterium
CAGGGGGTTTCCCTGGGTTTGTAGGGGGGGGGGATTTGGCGCCAGGGGGGAGGGGGTGGGGGTGGGGGGATGCGGGGTGGCGGTGGGTGTCGGCGTGGTGGTGGGCTCAGGCCAAGGCGTGGCCGCCGCGGTGGGCGTGGAGGTAGGCGTGGGGAAAGGCGTCGCCGGCCCGCAAGCCGTGAGCAGCCCGAAGAGGAAGAGGAAAAGCCACTGCCAGCGCAAGAATTCGAAGCGGTGCATGTTGGCGCTCAGGGGGTGTTTGGGGTGGAGTGGTGGGGAGGGGCATTCCCGTTAACGGTTCAGCCTCGAAGAAGAGGGTGGTTGCCTGGTCGCTTGGTTGCCTCGCTTGGTGGGTTGAATCCGCGTCTCTCCGGAATCATTCGCGTTCATCCGCGGGTCATTTCCCAAAGGTCGAACCGTGCGCATCTCCTTTGCCAGGACACCCTGGGGCGGCTTTTGGGGAAGGCGCATTGCGCCTACACCCACGATGAGCAGTTACATTGTAACTGTTCAGCGCAAACAAAAGAAATCTCAATTACGCCGACGGAAAAACACAGAAGACACAGAATCTCACTTTGCTTTGCGCGCCTTTGTTGGCGGTACACTGTCTCGCCTTCCTGAGGCTGGGCGGGATTGGCACCCTTTCCTACAACACGCTTAAATCCGCGGCCATCCGTCACTATCCGCTTTCATCCGCGGTCTATTTTCCCAAGGCTGAACAGTTCCCATTAAACCACACTTTGGCTGGCGTGGAGGCGGCGCGGCGAAGCCGGCGAAAGGGACGCCGGGAAAGCGCTTTCGGAAGGCCTGTGTTGGCGGGGGGGGGGAGTGCGTTTGCTTTCTCAGGCGGCGCGCTGCTTATTTCTCTAATAGAATGTGATATTTGTCACTTGCATAGGGGACAGGAAGGGGTTAGGTTGATTAATGTAAGATGAAACGCAGCCTTTTTGTAGAAACGTCCGCCTGGTAGTTCGAGAAGTGCAACAAAGGCTTTGCCGAAAGGAGGTGTGCGATGAGACGGGCAATGATGATTCTGGGGGTATTGGTCGCGGCGTTGGTGGTCGTGCTGGTCGCCTGTCAAAGCAACCCAGCGACGCCGCCAGCCCCCGTCACCGTGGAGGTAACCCGGGAGGTCACGCGCGTGGTGCAAGTGACCGCGCCCGCGCCGCCCTGCCCCGCGACCCCAACCCCGGTCGTGCCCTACAGCGATCAAGTGCCCGATTTGCTTGCCCATTCGCTGCACGGCACGTCGCAGGGCATGAAGTATTTTTACAGCGCCGCCCAGGGTGGCATCGAGCAAATGACCAACATTCCCTACGACCAGTTGGCCTGCAAGCGCTGCCATGTGGAAAGCAGCGCCGACAAGTGCCAGACCTGCCACATTCGCGAGGTAGGCGACTCGCCCCCGGCGACCACCTGCTTCGCCTGCCACGGCCGTCAGAAGAAAGGTTTGATGGCGCTTCATGAAAAGGACGTGCACCTGACCTCGGGCGGCGGGAAGTTTACCTGCGCCACCTGCCACGACGCCGAAGAGGTGCATGGCGATGGTCACGCGTACCATTCGCTGCAAGAAGGGGCGATCAAGGTGGGGTGCACCGACTGCCACACCGACCCCAAACTGCCCAAAGACAATGTGGCCCACAAGACCCACTACGAAGACATGGACTGCGCGGCCTGCCACATGAGCAACACCTTGGTGTGCTACAACTGCCATTTCGACACCGAGGTAGAGAAAGAAAAGAAAGTCGCTTATGGCGCGTTCAACCACTGGAAGTTCCTCGGCGTGAACGACGAGGGCAAGATTACCACCGCCACCATCATGCCCGTGATTTACAAGGGTCAGACCTTCATCGCCCTGGCGCCTTACTTCGACCACAGCATCCGCAAGCCCGACCTGAACACCATCTGCGCCGAGTGCCACAGCAGCCCCGCGGTCAAAGAATACGCGGCGACGGGCAAGATCACGGTCACCAAATGGAACGCCAAAGAAAACAAGATGACCTACACCCAGGCCGTCATTCCCATCCCGCCGAATTATCAAGACGCCTTGCAGTTCGACTTCGCCACCATTGGCGGCTGGACGGACGACGGCAAACCCAAGTGGGAATTCGCCAAGACCGGCGTGGATCTCTGGCAAATGCTCTACCTGAAGCCGCTGAGCGAAGATCAGATGCCTGAGCCTCTGCCCGGCATGGGCGGCAGCAATCCGTAACCTTGCACCCTTGGGGGCCGCCGACAGTGAGGCGGCCCCCTTGGCTCATGGCCGTCGTGGGTGGGCTCCCCGCCTTGTCTGAGGCTTGCGTTCTCCCTCCTTGCGCCCAGGAGCATACTCATGGAACAAAAGTGGCGGAAGGTCTTATGGCTTTTTGGCTGGGTCGGCCTCCTGCTGATGCTCAGCGGGGGGCTGATGTGGAAAAGCGCCTCGGCCCACGGTCAGGCCGAGCCGGGGGTTGGTGAGAAAGGCCCCCGATTGCACCAGGGGGACGAGAAGGTGCCGGATGCCAACTGCCTGGTGTGCCACCAGGAATCCGGCCTGCGCACCGCCCTTCCTGATGGTACGCCCCTCGACATCACCGTGGGTTATCCCGACTATCGGGCCTCGGCGCATGGGCAAAAAGATGTCGCCTGTGTGGACTGTCATCAGGACATTCAGGACTACCCCCATCGCCCGGTCACGGCGACGACGTGGCGGGCGTGGCTGGCGGGCATGAATCAGTCGTGCCGCCGCTGCCACGAAGACGAGGCCGAGAAATACGACCAGGGCGACCATGCGCGAGCCGGTCGGGAAGGCAACCCCAACGTGGCTTTGTGCACCGATTGCCACGGCGCTCACGAAATGGTGGATTTGAAAGACCATCCGCAGGCGGTGGTGCAAACCTGCGGCCGCTGCCATGCGGATATTTACGAAAAATACCGGCAGAGCGTCCACGGCGCGGCCCTGATGGAAGAGGGCAATCCCGATGTGCCCACGTGCGTGGATTGCCATCAGAACCACGCCAACGCGGGGCCGATTTATCGAACCACCTTCCACTTGATGTCGCCCGAAGTGTGCGCCAAATGCCATGCCGACAAGGAACTGATGGCAAAGTACGGGCTGAGCACCCACGTGATGGACACTTACGTCGGCGACTTCCACGGCAAGACCGTGCTCATCTTCGAGAAGTTGTATCCCGACCAGCAGACGAACAAGCCCGTGTGTGTGGACTGCCACGGCGTGCACGACATTCTCCCGCCCACGGACGCCAACAGCCCGGTGATGCAGGCCAACCTGCTGCGCACCTGCCAGCGGTGCCACCCCAACGCCCGCTCGCTGAACTTCCCCAAGGCATGGCTGGGGCACTACCCGCCCGACTGGAAGCGCGCCCCGCTGGCCACGTTCGTGCACTGGTTCTATGCCATCGTCATCCCGCTGACCATTGGTGGCATGGCTTTCTTCGTGGTGGCCGACGCCTTCCGACGGTTGCGCCGCCGCAAAGGGGAGGGTGAATCATGAACGAGCGCGTGGTTCTTCGCTTCCCGCTCCTGCGCCGGTTGGAGCACTGGGTGATGGTCATCGCCTTCGTCACCCTGGCCTGCACCGGCCTGCCGCAGAAATACCCCGAAGCCGGCATATCGCTCTGGTTTTTCCGCCTCATCGGGGGCATTGAGGTTTCCCGCCAAATCCATCACGTCGCCGCGGTGGTGCTCATTCTGGTTACCTTGGTTCACCTGGGCTCGGTGGGCTATGACCTTTTCGTGCTCGGCAAGCGCCCCAGCATCTGGTTTTCCCGCCGGGATCTTTCCAATGCCCTGAAGGCCCTGCTTTACAACCTCGGCCTCCGCCGGGAGAGGCCCAAACAGGGCTGGTTCACCTTCGAAGAAAAACTGGAGTACTGGGCGCTGATTTGGGGCACGCTGGTCATGATCGTGACCGGCTTCTTCCTCTGGAATCCCATTCTGGCCTCTTCCATCTTTCCAGGCGACTGGATTCCAGCGGCCAAAATCGCCCACGGCTCTGAGGCGGTGCTGGCGGTGCTGGCCGTGCTGGTCTGGCATACCTACCACGTCCATCTCAAGCATTTCAACAAGAGCATATTTACCGGTCGGCTGACGGAAGAGGAATTGCGGGAAGAGCATCCTCTTTATCTGGAACGCGGCCCCGAGCCGCGCCGGGTTCCGGAAATGCAGCGCCAGAAGCGGCGGTTGTGGTTCGGCGTGGGCTATGCTGTGCTGGCCGTGTTGTGGCTGGCCGGCACCTACTGGTTTGTGACCGCCGAGGCCACCGCCCGTGCCGCGCCGCCGCCCATCCCCGAACTGGCGCACGAGGTGGTTTACCAGACCCCGGTGCCTACGCCGGTGCCCACGCCCGCCATGGCCGCGGCAGGCGGCCAAACGCCCACCTGGCAGGAAGTCGGCCCCTGGCTGAGGGCGCAGTGCGGCTATTGCCATGCGGGGCGTCACGGTTTTGGCGGCCTGGACGTCACCCGCCGGGAAGGCGTGCTGCAAGGCGGTGTGCACGGCCCGTCCGTCATCCCCGGCCGCCCGGGCGCCAGCCCCTTGTGGTTCTGGCCCCAGCGGGAAGACCATCCCCTGCATCCGGATCAGGACGGCCTGGTTTTGCTCTGGCAGTGGATTGCGCACGGCGCGCCGTAAAGCCGCGGCCCCCCGTGGACGCCTGGTAAGGCCGCCCCCCTCAGGGGCGGCCTTTTTTGGAACCGCTCGGCCGCTCAGTGTCAGGTTCCTTATTTTCCCTCTTTGCCAAGCGTGCTATAATTTGACAAACGTTCGGCCAACGTCACGGTGGCCGATGCGCTTGGGATGGGTGTTTTATGGCCCGCAAAGCCAGCACGAAAAGCAAAAAGACTTCTCGAACGCGCAAAAGCAAAACCACGAGCCGCAAGGCGTCTTCGCGTCGCGGCACCTCGTCGCGCAAGGCGCAGGGGAAGAAGAAAAGCGCCCGCGGCCAGACCGCGCACCCTTCCCCCCGCGGTTGGGCGCTGCCTCGGTTGCCCTTACCCCGCTGGCAACTTTCGCCCGAACGCAAGCGGGCGCTGTGGGGCGTGGGGTTCGTGGCTCTGGGGCTGTTGACCGGCGCCAGCCTACTGGCCACGGGAAGCGGCACCTTGCGCCCCTGGGCCGGCTTTTGGCATCGCGCCTTGGGGTGGGGGGTGTGGCTGTTCCCGCTGTGGTTGTTGGCCTGGGGGGGGGGGCTGCTTTTGGGCGAGAAGACGCGTTTGCCGACCCTGACCCCGGAGCGAGGGATAGGATTGGTGGTGTTTTACGTCGCGCTTTTGGCGGTGTTGCACGCGCCGTGGGTGGCCACGGGCGCGCCGCGCGCGGCCTGGTTTGCCCCGGCCGCGGCCGGGCGGGGCGGCGGCTACGTGGGCGCTTTTTTGGCCTGGGCGCTGGTGACCACGGTAGGACGGGCCGGCGCGCTGGTGATGCTCGCGGCCGGGTTGGTGCTGGGGTGGGCTTTAGTGCTGGGCCGGCCTGTGTGGACGCTGTTCGGCTGGGTGCCCCGCTGGGGGCAACGGTTAGGGCGTGGGCTGCGTGGCCTGGGCGCCAAAGTGTGGCGCATGGCGAGGCCAAACCGCCGCCGCGCGGGGGGAATTCGGCCAGCAGGCACCGCGCTTTCCCCCGCGGCGGCCACCATGGCGCAGGAACTCGCGGCTTCCGAGGAAACCGAGGCCACAGAAAAGCCGGCCTGGGTGCTCCCCGACATCGCCGCCATGTTGGACGAAGCCCCTGAGGAATCGTACCAAGCCGAGGAAACCGAAGCCCGTGCCCGCCTGATCGAAGAGACGTTGGCCCTGTTCAACGCGCCGGGCAAGGTGGTCGAAGTGTTGCGGGGCCCCACGGTCACCCTCTACGGCGTGGAGCCGGGCTATGTGGAAGGCCGCAAAGGGCAGACCAAGGTGCGGGTTTCCAAGATCGCCTCGCTGGCCGACGATTTGGCGTTAGCCCTTTCGGCCAAGCGGGTGCGCATCCAGGCGCCGGTGCCGGGCAAGGGCTACGTGGGCATCGAAGTGCCCAACGAGCAGGCCGCGGCCGTCACTTTGCGGCAGGTGATCGAGAGCGAGGCTTTTCGGCGGCTGCAGTCGCCTTTGCGCTTTGCCTTGGGCAAAGACGTGGCCGGGAACCCGGTGGCTGCCGACCTGACCGCGATGCCCCATTTGCTCATCGCCGGCGCCACCGGTTCGGGCAAATCGGTGTGCGTGAACGGCATCATCACCTGCCTGCTGCTGCACAACACCCCCGACGACCTGCGCTTGTTGCTGGTCGACCCCAAGCGGGTGGAACTCAGCGGCTACAACGGCATCCCGCACCTGCTGGCGCCCGTGGTGGTGGATTTAGAGCGGGTGGTCGGCGCGTTGCAGTGGGTGAATCATGAAATGGAACGGCGCTACAAACTATTTGCCAAGGCCGGGGCACGGCACATTGCCGATTACAACCGCTCGCTGGAAAAGCAAGGCCGGGAGAAGTTGCCCTATCTGGTGGTGGTGATCGACGAACTGGCCGATTTGATGATGATCGCCCCCGACACCACCGAGCGCGCCATCACCCGCCTGGCCCAGTTGGCCCGTGCTACGGGCATCCATCTGATTTTGGCCACCCAGCGCCCCAGCACCGACGTGGTCACAGGCTTGATCAAGGCGAACTTCCCGGCTCGCATTGCTTTTGCCGTGGCTTCGGGGGTCGATAGCCGGGTGATTTTAGACCGCCCCGGCGCGGAGCGGTTGTTGGGTCGGGGGGACATGCTTTTCCTGCCGCCCGACGCGCCAGAGCCGATGCGGCTGCAAGGGGTGTTCGTGTCGAACCGGGAGATTCGGCGGGTGGTGGATTATTGGCGGGGGTTTGGGCCGGCCGAAGCCCCCGGCGGCGAAATCGTAGACGCGCCGCCCCAGCACCTCCCCTTGAAGCAAAAGCCCATCTGGGAGGAACTGGAAGGCGAGCCGCAGGAACCCCAGCAGCCTGCCGACCCCCTTTGGGCCCAAGCGGTGGCCGTGGTGCGCGAGGAAGGCAAGGCGTCGGCTTCGTTGCTGCAGCGGCGTTTGCGCATCGGCTACACCCGCGCCGCCCGCCTGGTGGACATGATGGAAGACCGTGGCATCGTGGGGCCGCCGCAACCCGGCAGCGGCATTCGGCGGGTGCTGCCGCCCGCGCCGGAGGGGGAAGAGAAGGGCTGAGGTATTGAGGTATTTTTGTGTTCCTTTGCGTTCTCTGGGTTACTTGGCGTCTTCTCATTCGCAACTCGCAATTCGCCCCGCGACACCCGCACTCCATGCTCCCCAAGCCGAACCATCATAGCGCTTCTGCACATTTTGCCCCCAAAGCGCGCCCTTTCAGGCAATCCCTTCCCTTCGCTGGTATAATTGAACCGCCAAGCAAAACACGGCCTTGGCCCCAGGCCAAAGGCCTGGATGGTTTTTGATTTAAAACGGAGGTTTCTGTGAACCCTGCTCCCCGCAATCGGGCTTCAACGCTCTATCTGCTCATTTTCATGGCCATTCTGGGGCTGATTTGGTACAGTTATGCCGGGCAACGGGCTGAGACCGAGCCGTTGTATCTCAATCAGGTGGCCGCGGATTTACACGCTGGCAAGATTACCCGCCTGGTGGTCAAAAGCACCGAGGTGGAAGTCATCTACAAAGACGGCACCAAGCGCACCGCCCACATCGAGCCGGGCGAAGGCTTTTTACGCCAACTGACCGATTTGGGGGTCTCGCCGCGAGATTTAGACCCGCAACAGGTGAAACTGGATTTTCAGCCGCCCAGCATTTGGCCGGACATTTTTACTGGCGTGATGTACATCTTGCCGGTCATTCTGGTGATTGCCATGTTCTGGTATCTGATGCGCCAGAGCCAGGGCGCGGGCGGGGGGGCGCTTTCTTTTGGTAAATCGCGAGCCCGCATGTTCACCGGCGACCGGCCAATGGTCACCTTCGACGATGTCGCTGGGGTAGACGAAGCCAAAGAAGAACTTCAGGAAGTGGTGGAGTTCCTAAAAGAACCGGAGAAGTTTTTGGCCTTGGGGGCGCGCATCCCCAAGGGCGTGCTGCTGGTAGGCCCGCCGGGCACAGGCAAAACCTTGCTGGCCAAGGCCGTAGCCGGTGAAGCCGGGGTACCTTTCTTTTCCATTTCCGGCTCGGAGTTCGTAGAGATGTTCGTCGGCGTGGGCGCCAGCCGGGTGCGTGACCTGTTCGACCAGGCCAAGCGCCATTCGCCGTGCATTGTGTTCGTCGACGAAATCGACGCGGTGGGCCGCCAGCGCGGCGCGGGGCTGGGCGGCAGCCACGACGAACGCGAACAAACCCTGAACCAACTGTTGGTCGAAATGGACGGCTTCGACAGCGACACCAACATCATCGTGATGGCCGCCACCAATCGCCCCGACATCCTCGACCCCGCGCTGCTGCGCCCCGGCCGCTTCGACCGCCGTGTAGTGCTCGACCGCCCCGACGTGCGCGGTCGCGAAGCCATCTTGCGGGTACACGTGCGCGGCAAGCCCATCGCTTCTACCGTAGATCTCCGGCTGCTCGCCCGTTCCACCCCCGGTTTCGTGGGTGCAGACCTGGAAAACTTGGTCAACGAAGCCGCCATTTTGGCCGCCCGCCGCGGCAGCAAAGTCATCGAACAGCAAGACTTCGAAGAAGCCATCGAGCGCATCTTGGCCGGTCCCGAACGCAAAAGCCGGGTCATCAGCGAAGACGAAAAGCGCATCGTGGCCTACCACGAAGCCGGACACGCGGTGGTCATGCAGGCATTGCCCGAAGCCGACCCGGTGCACAAGGTATCCATCATCGCCCGGGGCATGGCGGGCGGCTACACCCTCACCCTGCCGGAAGAAGACCGCACCCTGATTTCCCGCCGCAAAGTGTTTGCCGACATGGTCGGCCTGCTGGGTGGCCGGGCTGCCGAGGCCTTAGTGTTCGACGACGTCACCTCCGGCGCAGCCAACGATTTAGAGCGGGTCACCCACCTGGCACGCACCATGGTCACGCGCTGGGGAATGAGCGAAAACCTGGGCCCCTTGGTCTATGGCAAAAAAGAAGAACTGGTGTTTTTAGGCCGTGAAATCGCAGAGCAGCGCGACTATTCCGAAACCGTGGCCGAGCAAATCGATGCGGAAGTGCGCCGCCTGGTCAGCGAGGCCTACCGTCAGGCCATGGACATCTTGCAAAAATACCGCGACAAACTCGACGCGGTGGCTCAACGCCTGCTGGAAGTGGAAACCATCTCCCGCGAAGAATTCGAGGCCATCTTCCCGCCGCCGGTGCCCAAGCGGGCGACGCCCAGGCCCAAAGGTAGTGCAGCCTGACTTTGCCCCCTCATCCCCGCCCGGGCGCACCGGCGGGGATGTTTTTACCCCCTGCGTAGACAAAAACACAGGGCAAGGCGCCCTCCCGTCCCACGTGGCGACCTTAGCGTCCAAAAAAGCGGCATCTATGGCCATCCGCGGCTGATTTTCTCAAGGCTGAACCATTCCTTCCTCCTGCTTTCCCGGAGGCACCATGCCCAAACATCCCCCTGAACCCTTCCGCATCAAAATGGTGGAACCCATCCGCCTGCCCAGCCCCGCCGAGCGGGAAGCCGCGCTCAAGCGCGCCGGCTACAACGTCTTTGGCCTGCGCTCGGATGAGGTATTCGTCGACCTGCTCACCGATTCCGGCACCGGCGCGATGAGCCAGCACCAGTGGGCGGCCATCATGGAAGGCGACGAATCCTACGCGGGCGCGCGTTCCTTCTTCCAGTTAGCAGAAGCCATCCACGAGATTACCGGCTTCCGCTTTTTCGTACCCACCCACCAGGGGCGGGCTGCCGAGGGCATTTTGGCCGCAATCATGCTCAAGCCCGGCCAGTATGTGCCTTCCAACATGCACTTTGACACCACCGAAGCCAACATCCTCGCCCGCGGCGGCCGCCCCGTCAGCCTGGTGGTCGACGAAGCCTTCGACACGTCCCTCGACGCGCCCTTCAAGGGCAACCTGGATGTGGAAAAACTGCGGGCATTCATCGAAAAGATCGGCCCCGAAAACATCCCCTTTGGCATGATTACCGTCACCAACAACAGCGGCGGCGGCCAGCCGGTGAGCATGGCCAACATCCGGGCGGTGAGCGAGGTCTATCACGAATACGGCATTCCGTTTTTCATCGACGCTTGCCGCTTTGCCGAAAACGCGTGGTTCATCAAGCAGCGGGAGCCGGGTTACGCGGACAAAACGCCCCTGGAAATCGCCCAGGAGATGTTTTCCTACGCCGACGGCGCGACCATGAGCGCCAAGAAGGACGCCATCGTGAACATCGGCGGCTTTCTGGCGATGAACGACGAAGACGTTTACCGCCGTGCCGCCAACGCATTGATTTTGCGCGAGGGCTTCCCCACCTACGGCGGGCTGGCGGGCCGCGACCTGGGCGCGATGGCCGTGGGCCTGCACGAAGCCCTGCAGGAGGACTACCTGGCCTACCGCATCGGGCAGGTACGTTACCTGAACGAGCGACTGAAGGGCCTGGGCGTGCCGGTGCTGGAGCCCGCGGGCGGCCACGCGGTGTACATCGACGCCAAGCGCGCCCTGCCGCACATCCCCCAGGCGCAGTTCCCCGGGCAAGCCTTTGCGGTGGAACTCTACCGCGCCGGCGCAGTGCGCGGCGTGGAAATCGGCTCGGTGATGTTCGCCCATCCCGACCCCGACACCGGCGAAATGGTGTACCCCCAACTGGAACTGGTGCGCCTCGCCATCCCCCGCCGCATGTATACCCAAAGCCACCTGGATTGGGTGGCCGAGAGCGCCGCGGAGGTGATGGCGTTGGGCGAGAACGTGCCCGGCTACCGCTTCACCTACGCGCCCGAACTGCTGCGGCACTTCACCGCGCGCTTCGAGCCCGTGAAGTAAGAACCACAGAGCACACAGAAAGTGCACGGAAGACACAGAAATCTAAAGAACCTTCTGTGTTTTCTGTGGAATTTCTGTGCTTTCTGTGTTTGCTGCCCTGCTTTTACCAACCGTTTCAGGAGTTTAGAATGCCTCCCCACACCATCACCCCCCAAGACCTCTACCGCTTCCGCCTGATTCAGGACTTGCGCATTTCGCCCGACGGCGAGCACGTGGTGTTCACCGTCCAGCGGGTAGACCGCAAGACCGAGAAGAAATACACCAACCTGTGGCTGGTTTCCACCCGCAACGGGCGCAGCCGCCAGTTCACCAGCGGGGACCAGAACGACACCATGCCCCGCTGGTCGCCCGACGGCAAGACCATCGCTTTCATCTCCAATCGCGACGACGAAAAACAGGCGCAGATCTACCTCATCCCCACCGACGGCGGCGAAGCCCGCAAACTCACCGACCTCACGGGAAGCATTTCCAGCCTCGCATGGTCGCCCGACGGCAAGCGCCTACTCATCGGCTTCCGGGAACCCGACCCCGACGTGCTGGAACGCGAGAAAGACCCCCGCAAGAAGGATTTGGAGCCGGTGTTCTTCCACCTGGCGCGGCTGCATTACAAGGCCGACGGCATGGGCCTGTTGCCCAAGCGCACCCAGCACCTCTGGCTGGTGGATGCCCGCACCGGCAAAGCCACCCAACTGACGCCCGATCACGAAATTTACGAGGAATACGGCGCGGTGTGGTCGCCCGACGGCAAGTGGATTTATTACCTTAGCAACCGCCAGCCTGACCCCGACCTTGCACCCGAAGCCATTGACATCTTCCGCATCCCAGCGGAAGGCGGCGAGCCGGAGCGCCTGCCCACGCCCACGGGCGCGAAGGGCAACCTCGCCATCTCGCCCGACGGCAAGTGGCTGGCTTACCTGGGCAGCGAAGGGCTGTTCGAGTGGTGGCGGGCGACTTCCCTGTGGGTGATGCCCGCCGATGGCCGCGGGGAGGCCCGCAACCTGACCGCGGCCCACGGCTTGCACGCCGCCGCCGACGTCATCAACGACCTCATCGCGGCTGTCACCACCACCCCGCCCCAATGGACGCTCGATGCCGAGGCGCTTTACTTCCACAGCGCCACCCACGGCAAGGTGCAACTCTGCCGCATCCGCCGCGACGGCGAGCATCTGGAAACCCTGATTGACGAAAACGGCGCGGTGGGCGCGCTTTCGCTTTCTAAAGACGGGCGCACGTTAGCCTATTTCTACGGCGACCTCACCGACCCGGGGCAGATTTACCGCCTCGACACCGCCACCGGACGCCGCCGCCAACTCACCCGCGTCAACGCGTGGCTGCGCCGCACCAATTTGGGCGAAACCGAGGAGGTCTGGTTCACCAACCCCGAAGACGGCTACCGCCTGCAGGGCTGGATTCTCAAGCCGCCCGATTTCGACCCCGCCAAGAAATACCCGCTGATTCTGGAAATCCACGGCGGCCCGATGACCCAGTACGGCTTTTTGATGATGCACGAGTTCTACGCCTTCGCCGCCAAGGGCTACGTGGTGGGCTTTTGCAACCCCCGCGGCGGCACCGGCTACGGCGAGGCGCACACCAAAGCCATCTGGGGCAACTGGGGCGACCGTGATTACAGCGACATCATGGCCTGGGCCGATTACCTCGCCGCGCTGCCTTATGTGGACGAAGCGCGCATGGCCGTCACCGGCGGCAGTTACGGCGGCTACATGACGCTGTGGATCATCGGCCATACCGGGCGATTCAAAGCCGCGGTTGCCCAGCGGTCGGTTTCCAACCACATCAGCATGTGGGGCGCGAGCGACATGAACTACCTCACCCAGCACCTCATCGGCGTGGGCAAGCCCCCGTGGGAGGCGTTAGACGATTACTGGCGCATGTCGCCCCTGCCTTACCTGCACAAGGCCACCACGCCCACCCTCATCATCCACAGCGAGCAGGATCTGCGCTGCCCGATCGATCAGGGCGAGCAAGCCTACGCGGCGCTGAAGTACAGCGGTGTGGAAACCGAGTTTGTGCGTTTTCCGGGCGAATCGCACGGGCTTTCGCGCGTTGGCCGCACCGATAGGCGCATCGCGCGGCTGAACCACATTGTCGGCTGGTTCGACAAGCATTTGCGCTTGTAACGGCGTGGGCAGAGAGCAACCACAGATTACGCAGAATCCACGTCACAGTTCAGCCTCGGCGAAGAAAAACCACCGATTACGCAGATTACGCAGAAAGAGACCCACAGATGAGCGCAGATTGGGCGAAAGACACTAAAAAGCCCACTTTCGCCCTCACTTCTTGGCGGTCTTGGCGTCATCTTGGCGACCTTGGCGACCTAAAAATCCGTGCACATCCGTGACGCTTCGTGTTATCCGTGGTCGTAACGATTCAGCCTTGGCGAGGAAAAACCACAGATTACGCAGATTCCGCAGAAAAACATCCACGGATTTCACAGATGAGCACAGATCGCGCCGAGAAACACCCTGCTCACTTCCGTGGCTTAGCGGCCTGACGTCTCGGAAATCCGCGGGAATCTGAAGTTCAGACATGAGTTAGGACATGAGGTAGAACCAAATTAGCAAAGGCGCTCAAGGCTTGTTTAGACGCCTCTTTGTAAAGGCGGGTTGGTATTGACCAATAATCCTTCAACAAAATAAAGGCTCCCGAATAGCGCCGCCACTTGCTCGACCTTTTAGCATTGCCAAACATCGCATCGCGAACCTTCTCGCCTACCATCAGCGCAATTGCATACGCCAACATCACCAATGCGAGTACCTTCTCCATGTATTCCTGCCGTTTGTTCATCACCCGCTCCATCCCCAAGAGACTTTTCAAATCACGATAGCTTTCCTCTATCTTCATCCGTTGTTTGTAGTAGGCCAAGCCTTGTTCCGGCGCCAAGTCTGTGATCACCCATAGCGGCTCGGGTTGACTTGCTCTCCATTCGCCAATGACCTGCACCTGTACTTCGCCTTTGTACCACAGGTTGCGGTATACCACCCGTTGCCCTCGGGCAATGTTCAGTTTGACCTCGCTCCCTTCGTCATCAAAGAACTTGGGCGGGCGGGAGCCCAGTCGCAGACGGATAACGAAATGGACGCCCGCTGCTGTCAAAAATTGGAGCAGGCCCGAATAACTGAATTCCCGATCTAAAACCACCGGCCGCTCACCCAACAGGTCTTTCAGACTCTCAAAAGCCCGCTGATGCACCAAATTGCGGGAAGTGTCTTTTTGGGCGATGGTGGTGGAGGAAAAGGTGAGCAAACCGCAGGGTATGGCCCGCCCCCGATAAGGGGTGGCGAATGTCATTACCCAAAACCCTTTGGTGTGGCCGTCTTTCAAGGTGCCAACATAGCTGGTTTTGTAGGCTTGAGGCCGAGGGATCTCGGTCACATCGGCCAATACAAAGGGAGCATCATCGGGTAAAAGACGCCACAAGGCAGTTCGTGGGTCGTGGCGCTGCAGAAAGCGTTGCAAGCGTTTATAGGCGGCATCCATAGAGCCGTGCATTTTGGCAGCGATCTCAGTCAGGCGTGCTGAGCGAGCGTGCAAGATAGCGGCGAGAATCTCAGCGGCGTGTTGTGCCTCATGAGTGTTATCAAACAAGTAATGGGCGAAGCGTTCCAAGGAAATTCGTTTATACTTGTACATAGGGAACCTCCTTGTGTGTGGTGTTTTTTCTATAAAACAATTTACAGGAGGTTCCCTTTTTTGTCCTAACTCATGTCCGGATCTCAGCGGGAATCCGTTGTCATCCGCGTCACCCGGGGGCGTTTTCCACGGGCTGAACCGTTACCAAATCTGTTATAATCTGACCCGCGCACATTCCAACAGGAGGTTACATCATGGGCAAAGGTGATCGCCGCACCCGACGCGGCAAAATTTGGCGGGGCAGCCACGGCAAAACACGCCCCAAACCCAAAAAGGTCAAAAAAGCCAAACAGTCTGCGTAACCCTGGGTAGCCCCACCTTGGTGTGGGGTTTTGCCTTTAACGCCCCTGACCACCATGAAAATTCTAGTACTCGTGCACGAATACCCTCCCGTAGGCGGTGGGGGGGGCAAGGTGGCCCAAGATTTGGCCGTGGGGCTGCAACGGCGGGGGCATCAGGTCACTGTGCTCACTTCGGCATGGGGCGACCTGCCCTCCGACGCTTCAGACCAGGGCGTGCGGGTGCGGCGGCTATGGGTCGCCCGCCGAACCCCTTACCGCGCCAGCCTGCTTTCCATGGCCTTGTACGTGGTGCAGGCCGTGCGGGTTGGCCTGGGGCTGCTGGGGAAAGACCGTCCCGACGTCCTGCACGTGCACTTTGCCGTGCCTGCAGGCGCGGCGGGGTGGTTGCTGGCGCGGCTGGGGCGGGTACCCTATGTGCTCACCGCGCATTTGGGCGACGTGCCCGGCGGCGCGCCGGAAAAAACCCGCGGCTGGTTCCGCTGGCTCTTCCCCTTCACTCCGCCCATCTGGCGAGGGGCAGCCCAGGTGGTCGCAGTAAGCGCGTTTACCCAAACCTTAGCCCGGCAGCACTACCCGGTGCCCATTCGGGTCATCCCCAACGGCGTGCCCGTGCAGCGCCTGCGGCCTACGCAAATTCGTGTGCACCGGCCGCCCCAGGTAGTGTTTGCCGGGCGCTTCGTGCCCCAGAAAAACCCCCTCATGCTGGTACGGGCCTTGGCGCGGGTGCGCGACCTGCCATGGCGCGCGGTGCTGCTGGGCGATGGCCCCCTGCGCCCCCAGGTGCAGCAGGCCATCCGCCAGGCAGGTCTGACCGACCGCTTCGTCTTGCCGGGCTGGGTGCAGCCCGCGGAGGTGCTGGCGCACTTCGACCAGAGCGACCTGCTTTTCATGCCCTCCCGCAGCGAGGGGTTGCCCGTGGTGGGGGTGCAAGCCTTGGCCAAAGGGCTGGCCATTGTGGCCGGACGCGCCGGCGGCCTGGTGGACGTGGTGGTGCCTGACGAAAACGGCGCTTTGCTCGACCCCGACGACGAAGACGGGTTCGCCGCAGCCCTGCGCCGCCTGTTGGGCAACCCCGCAGCCCTGCAAAAAGCCCGAGAGGCCAGCCTGCGCCTGGCCGAAAACTTCGACCTGGAGCGCATCGTCTCGGCTTACGAAAACCTCTTTCGGCGGGTCACCCGCCGCGCCGCGGGGTAGCGCGGCTTTCCCACGGAGCCTTCCCATGACCATGCCCTTTGCTTCTACCGACCCTTTGTGGCGGATCCGCCAGATTCTGCTGCAATACCCGATCATGAGCAAGCGCGTGCGCCGCCGAATGCGCACCGCCCTTTTCAAACGCGGGGTGATCACCAAAAAAGACTTCGAAGAAAAAGCCCGCGGTCTGGCCATCGAATCGCAACGCCGCGAAGGTCTTGCGAACCCCATGGTAGAAGAGCCCGCTGAAGTATGGGAAGAACGCCTCGAATGGGCGCGCGACTACCTCACCGACTTCTACTTTGCCTACCACCTACCCTTCAGCGAGTTCGACCGCATCTTGCGCGAAGTGCGCAACGAGCGCCGGCCCGCAGCCGAAGACGCCGAAGACTTGGCCTTCAACCCCGAATTAGCCCCCCGCGCCCAACTCTTCGAAGAAGCCTTTGCCATCGCCCAAATGCCCCCCGAAGCGCGCGGCCGCTACGAAGCCCGCCTGCAAGAAATCAAGGTCGTGCTCATTCGGGACCTCATCAGCGACCAACTGGCCTACGTCGGCCTGGCAAAACACTGGCTGACCATCGAAGACTTGGACTACATCCGCCATCGCAAGATCGGCCCCGGCAAAATCGGCGGTAAAGCCGCGGGGATGCTGCTGGCCTACCGCATCCTGCTCAACACCGCAGACGAAACCATCAAACAACGCCTGCGCATCCCCGACTCGTATTTCCTCGGTGCGGACGTGATGTACGCGTTCATGGCGCATAACGACCTGATGAAATGGGCGTTTCAAAAATACAAAACCCCCGAAGAAATCCGCAACGAATACCCCCAACTGCGCGCCGAATACCTGCAGGGCGACTTCCCGCCCGATTTGCGCGCCCGCTTCGAAGAACTCCTCCGCACCGTGGGCGACACCCCCCTCATCGTCCGCTCCTCCAGCCTGCTGGAAGACAACTTCGGCACCGCGTTTGCCGGTAAATACGAAAGCCACTTCGTGCCCAACCAGGGCTCCTTCCAAGACAACCTCAAACAACTCATCCATGCCATTGCCAGCGTCTATGCCAGCGCGTTGGCCCCCGACCCCCTGCTCTACCGCCGCTCCCGGGGGCTGCTCGACTACGACGAGCGCATTGCCCTCCTCATCCAGACAGTGGAAGGGGACACCTACCGCCATTTTTACTTCCCCCAAGCCGCGGGCGTGGCCTTTAGCCGCAATCTCTTCCCCTGGTCGGCGCAAATTCGGCAAGACGCGGGTTTCGTGCGCCTGGTGTGGGGGCTGGGTACCCGCGCGGTAGACCGGGTGGGCAACGATTATCCGCGGCTGGTGGCCCTGAGCCACCCCGAACTGCAGCCCACCACCTCGGCCAAAGCCCGACGCTATTATTCCCAGCGGTATATCGACCTGATCGACCTGGAAGACAACGCCTACCGCACCATGGACGTGCGGGAAGTGTTGCAAGGTCGCTACCCGCCGCTGCCCCTGATTGCCTCGCTGGACGAGGGCGGCTATCTCGCACCCCTCCACACCCAGCGGGTGCCCAAGCAGCGCCTGAACGATTTGGTCATCACCTTCGACGAATGGCTGCGCCGCACGCCCTTTGCCGCCACCATGCGCGAGATGCTGCAACTGCTGGAAAAACAATACGGCGTGCCGGTCGATGTGGAATTTGCGGCCCGCGTGCCCGACGCCCGTTCGCCAGACGACGTCCAGATTACCATCCTCCAATGCCGCCCCCAAAGCCACTACCATCAGCAGGAGATTTCCCTTCCCCAGGATTTGCAGCCTCAAGATGTGGTGCTCGAGGCTTACAATGTGATGCCCTACGGGCAGGTGGACCATATCCGCTACGTGCTTTTCGTGACGCCCGAAGGCTACTACGCCCTGCCCTCGGCCGAAGCCCGCTCACTGCTCACCCAGGCCATCGGCAAACTCAACGACCTACTGGCCCAAGAGGTGTTCATCTGCATCGGCCCGGGGCGCTGGGGCACGTCGAACCCCGACCTGGGCGTGCCGGTGGGCTATGCGGATATTCATCGTGCCCGCGCGCTGGTCGAACTTTCAGGCCAGGATGTAGGCCCCGCGCCCGAACCTTCCTTTGGCACGCACTTTTTCCAAGATTTGATGGAAGCCCAAATTTACCCCCTGGCGGTAGACCTGGACGACCCGCGCACGGTGTTCCGCCGCGAGTTTTTCTACGAGACGCCCAACAGGCTGCGCGCGTGGCTGCCCGACGCCCGCTGGGAGGTGCTCGCCCAGGCTTTACGGGTGATTGCGGTGGAAGATTATCGGCCTGGAACCACCATGAGCCTGGTTTTGGATGCGTTGCAAGGCCATGGGGTGGGGTTCGTGCGCCATCCCGCGGGGCAGGCTCGCCCCGCGGGATAAGGTCAGGCCGCGAACCACCACTCGCGGCCCTCAGCCCACCCCCAGGCGGCCAGCCGCGGGCCGATGAGCAACCGGGCGCGTCGCGCGCCCACCGCCACCACCACGGCGGGGCGGGCGGCCTGCTTCCACAGCCGGGGCAGCGCGTCGGCGGCGAAAATGGGCAGGCCGCGGCGGGTGCGCCCGATTTTACGGGGGTCGATATCCACGAAGGCTCGCAGGGGCACACCTTCCCGCAACAGGTGTTTGCTCAGGCGGCGGCCAGCCATGCCCGCGCCCCAAAGGATGACCGCGTCGCGGTCGGCCAAGGGGCCCAGGGCCAGGTAATGCGCTTTGAGGCGCAGCAGGTTTTCCAACGAGGCGCGAGGGTCGGTGCGGGTCAGGCGGCGGGGGTGGTCGCGCCAGTCGAGGAGCACCGCGGGCACTTTGGCAAACCGTGCCCCGCGCTGAGCCAGCCGGAGCCAGAGTTCGTAATCTTCTAACCAGGGGCCGGCGCGATAGCCGCCCGCGGCGCGCACGACCGCGCGGCGAAAGAGCACGGTAGGGTGCACCAGGGGGCTTTCGATGAACCGCTCGCGGCAAATGGCCTCGTGGGTCCACAGCCGGTTTTGCCAGGCCAGGTAAGCGCGCATCCCCTCGCCTTGCGCGCCCGCGGGGTGGGGCCGGGCGAGGGTGCCCAGCACGTCGACCTGCGGGTGCTGTTGCACAAAAGCCCATTGCCAGGCCAACCGATGGGGATGCGCCGCGTCGTCCGCATCCATCCGAGCGACCCAGGGGGCTTGGACGGCCTCTAAGCCCGCGTTGAGGGCGGTCACAATGCCCTGGTGCGGCTGGCGCACCACGCGCAGCCGCGGTTCGCGGCGCTGCCAGGCTGCGAGCAGCCGCGCGGTGCCGTCGGTGGAGCCATCGTCGACCACCACGATCTCGAAATCGGTGAACGTTTGCCTGCGCAGGCTGGCGAGGGCTTCGGCCAACGTGGCCTCGGCCTGATACACGGGCATGAGCACGCTGATGGTGGGCAAGGGGGTTCCTCCGTTCCCCTGGGGGCAAAGCGCAAAAGGCGGGGGGCGAGCGCCGCGGAGTCGTTGTTTTTGGGCGCTTTCATTGTACCTCGGCAACGCCCTTTTTCATGGTAACTGTGCAACCTCGGCAAGGAGGAACCGCAGATTACGCAGATTCCGCAGAAAACATCCACCTCAAAGAGACGCTACGGATGACGTAACTATTCAGCCTTGGCAAGAAGAAACCACAGATTACGCAGAAAGAGATCCACAGATGAGCACAGATTGGGCGAAAAACGTAACTACCTACCTGCGCCGAAAACGAGGTTGACAAGCAATATGCCAATAACTCTGCCATGCCATGAAACAGCATTACACCTTGCTCGCCCTCACCACTCCCCCAGAGCCGCTGCCCTGAGCGAAGACGAAGGGCGGCGGCTCAGCCCCCTCTCCTCTCCCAATGGGAGAGGAGAGGGGGCGCGCAGCGGGGGTAAGGTGAGGGCGAAAAGCCACTGCAGCGCTTCTGGGTAGGTAATTACCGAAAAACACTAAAAAGCCCACGCTCGTCCTCACTTCTTGACGGTTTTGGCGTCATCTTGGCGACCTTGGCGACCTAAAAATCAGTGCTATCCGTGGTCTTTCCTTTATGGTTGAGCCGTTCCTCCCCATGGTATAATGAGCGCGCTTTGCCCTGGGTTGTGAAGTCATCGGGCTGCCCGGCAGCCTGAATTTTGGCGCGTGTACCAGAAAGCACGTGGCAGGGTTAGTTTTTCCCCACGGCTGAGCAACCACCCAAAATTACTCCGGGAGTTCGCGTTTTGTTCAACCCGATTAACTGGCTGCTGAGTTTTTTTGCTTTGGATATTGGCATCGACCTGGGCACGGCCAACACTTTGGTCTACATTCGTGGTAAGGGCATTGTGGTCAACGAGCCGTCTTGGGTAGCGGTAGACAAGCGCACGCGCCGCCCGCTGGCTGTGGGGGCAACGGCCAAGCGGATGGCCGGCCGAGCCCCCCTCAACGTCCAGGTGATCCGCCCTTTGCGCGACGGCGTGATTTCAGACTTCGACATCACCGAGGCCATGTTAGAGCACCTGATTGGCAAGGCGCACGAGCAGAGCATTGTGCCGGCGCCTTACCCGCGGGTGGTGATCGGCGTGCCCGCGGGGGTGACCGAGGTAGAGATGCGCGCGGTGTACGATGCGGCCATGGCCGCGGGCGCCCGCGAAGCCCATCTGATCGAAGAGCCCATCGCCGCGGCCTTAGGCGCTGGTCTGCCTTTGGCCGACATCCAGGGGCACATGATCGTCGACATCGGCGGCGGCACCACCGAGGTGGCCGTGCTCTCCATGGGGCGCACGGTGGTTTCGCGTTCCCTGCGGGTGGCCGGCGACGAGATGGACGAGGCCATCGTCCAATACATCCGCAACAAATACAACCTGCTGATCGGCGAGCGGATGGCCGAAGAAATCAAAATGAGCATCGGCTCCGCCCACCCCCTGCCCGAAGAGCAAACCGCTGTGGTGCGGGGCCGCAACCTGGTCACCGGGTTGCCCGAGGCGGTGGAAGTCTCGTCCATCGAAATTCGCGAAGCCATCGCCGGCCCGGTGCAGACGATTTTGGATACGGTGCGCGACACCATCGACGAAGCCCCTGCGGAAATCATCGCCGACCTGATGGAAAACGGCGTGACCCTGGCCGGTGGCGGCGCGCTGCTGCAGGGCCTGGCCGAGCGCATCACCGACGACCTGCGCTTACGCGCCTGGGTCGCCGAAGACCCGGCCAGTTGTGTGGCCCGCGGCGCAGGCCTGATTTTGGAAGATTTCGACACCAACCGCCAATTCCTGGTAGACATAACCGGCGTAGCCTGAGCGACCCCGCGCACCGCGGGGGCTGGCTGACCGGCGCGACACCGACCTCTCGCCGCAGATAAACGCCCCGAAGTCGTGACAGCGTGCGTTTGTCTGCGGTTTTTTGCTTGATTGCCCGTCCCGCCACGGCTTAGCCTTGGGAAGACGGCCCCCCGAGGCGCGGCGAAGCGCAGCGCAGGGGCGAGGCGTGCCTTGCCCAAGCCCGCCAAGAGAGGCAACCAGGCAACCAAGTAACCAAGTAACCAGGCAACCACCCTCCCGCCCCCAAACCGGGCAAGTTCCTTCTGATGTTCAAAATTTCCCCGCGCACGTTACGGGCATTGCTCATCGCCTTGGTGGTCATCGGCTTGTTGGCCCTCTCGTTGGGGGGCTATCTCACGCCGTTGACCCGCTGGACCACCCGGCCGGTGTTGGCCGTGCAGGCGTGGCTGGCGCGCGCCTACGAAGGCGCCCGCCTTTACCTGAACGCGCCGCAAGACATCCACGCGCTGCGGGCGGAAAACCAGCGGCTCAAAGCCGAGGTCAGCCGTCTGCAAACCGAAATCGTCACCCTGCAACAACAACTCACCGAAGCCGAACTGCTCTCGGCGCTGCTCGATTTTGCCCGCGCCCACCCGCAAAACGAATACAAGGCCGCGCAAGTTATCGGCCGCGACCCCAACCCCTTTTTGCACTACATCATCATCAACCGCGGCTCCGACGACGGCATCCGCGTGGGGATGCCGGTGATCAGCGCGGAGGGTCTGGTCGGCCACATCGACGCGGTGTTGCCCGACGCAGCGCGGGTGCAACTGATCACCGACCCCCAATCTTCGGTTGACGTGGTCACCCAGCCCACCCACACCCAGGCCGTGTTGGTGGGCAGCCTGACCGGTGAACTTTCGTTGGACATGGTGCCCCTGAGCGCCAAACTCAACAACGGCGATTTGGTGCTCACTTCGGGCTTGGGCGGCCGTTACCCGCCCAACATCTTGGTGGGGCAAGTGGTCAGCGTGCGCAAACTGGCCTACGCCCTCTTTCAAGAAGCCGCGGTACAGCCGGTGACCGACTTCCGCCAGTTGCAAATTGTGCTGGTCATCGTCAACTTCCGGCCGGTAGACATCACCCCGCTGATGAAACCGCAGGAAAAGCAGCCATGAAAAGCGCGCTTTCTGGGGTGGTGGTGCTTGCCCTGGCCGTGGCCCTGCAAAGCGCCATCATCCGGCAGATCACCCTGCTGCAGGGCAGCGCAGATTTGGTGTTGCTGACCCTGGCCGCGTGGTACATGCACGAAGAAGCCCCGGGCTCGTGGGTTTGGGCGGTGATCGCGGGGCTGATGGTGGGCACCCTTTCGGCTTTGCCATGGTGGCTTTACGTGGTCGGCTATGGCGGGCTGGCCGCGGTCGCCCTCTTCTTGCGCCGCCGCCTGTGGCAAACTTCGTATTTCGCCTATTTCTTCCTCATTTTAGTAGGCTGCGCCCTCACCTTAGGGCTTTCGTGGGCTTACCTGCGTTTCGTGACGGGCGCCGGCATCCCCTTGGCCCTGGCGCTCAACCGGGTGTTCTTCCCCAGTTTGCTGCTCGACGTGCTCTTTGCCCTGCCGGTGTACAGCCTGATGGATGAGTGGGCGGCCTGGTTCTTTGCCGAAGAGCCCACGCTGTAACCTCACCCGTGGCTCTATGCGCTATGGATGATTTGCGAACCCTCCCTCTGGAAAAATGGCGTCTGACCGTCACCGCCGCGGTGATGGCGTTGGTGCTATTGGCCTTTGTCATTCGCCTCTTTTCCCTTCAAGTCCTCCAACACGACCGCTGGCTGGCTCGGGCCAACGAAAACCGGGTGGAGGAACTCAACATCCCCGCGCCGCGCGGCGCGATTTACGACCGCCGCGGGGTGGTGCTGGCGCGCAACGTCGCGGCTTACAACCTGGTCATCACCCCCGCCTACCTGCCCGACGACCCCGGCAAGGTGGACGAGATCTTCCGCGACCTCTCCCGCCTGGTCGACGTGCCGGTGAGCCACGGTGTGGTGGACAAAGAACACCCCTACGTACCCTGCCGCTCCGACCAGGGCATCCGCCAAATTGTCAATTTTGGCGAGACCTTTGCCCCCTACCGGCCGGTCAAAATCAAATGCGACATCGACCGCGACGTGGCGCTGATGATTCGCGAGCGCGCCACCGATTGGCCGGGCGTCGATGTGGAAGTGGTGCCCGCGCGGGAATATCCCACGGGCTATATCACCGCCAACGTGGTGGGCTTTTTGGGGCCTGTTCCCAAGGCACTGGTCGATTACTACAAAAAGCAAGGGCTGATGCCCAACCGCGACAAGGTGGGCTACGCGGGGGTCGAACTTTCCCACCAAGAAGAACTGGCCGGCAAAAACGGCCTGCGGGTGGTGGAAGTGGATGTCGCCGGGCACATTCGCCGCGACCTGAAGCCACCCCAAGCGCCCCAGCCCGGCGCCAACCTGCGATTGACCATTGACACCCGCCTGCAAGAAGCCGCGTATCAAATTCTGGTCAACCAGATCAAATCCCTCAACACCCGCTACCCCCTGCCCGATGGTGAGCCGCGCACCCGCAGCGGGGTGGTGATTGCCATGAACCCCCGCACCGGCGAAATTTTGGCCATGGTTTCGTACCCCACCTACGACAACAACCGCATGGCCCGCTTCATCCCCGCGGATTATTACCAACAACTGGCCGCCGACCCCGAAAAACCCCTCCTCAACCACGCCATCTCGGGGGAATACGCGCCCGGCTCCACCTTCAAACTGGCCACCGGCACCGGCGCGCTCAACGAGCACGTGGTCACGTTGGACAAAATCATCGACGCGCCGGGCATCATCTACCTCACCGAAAAATACTACGCCAACGACCCCGGCAAGGCGGTGAAGTTTTACGACCACAACTACGAGCAAGGCGGGTTCGGGAAAATCGACTTCCTGCATTGCATCGCTTATTCCAGCAATGTGTGCTTCTACAAACTGGGCGGGGGCTACCGCAACGAAATCAACCCCGGCCTGGGCATCTGCCGCTTGGGCACGTATGCCCGCGCCTTGGGCTACGGCGACCGCCTGGGCATCGATTTGCCCGGCGAAGCCAAGGGGCTCATCCCCTCCCCGCGCTGGAAGCGCATCTACAAAGGCGAAAACTGGTCCACGGGCGACACCTACCTGGCCAGCGTGGGGCAGGGTTACGTGTTGGCCACGCCGTTGCAGGTGCTCATGTCCGCGGCGACCATTGCCAACAACGGCCGCCAGATGCAGCCCACCGTGCTCTACGAAACAGTGGACGCGGAAGGCAAAGTGGTCAAACCTTTTCAGCCTCACGTCCGCTGGGATATTACCAAAGACCCCCGCATCGAAGTATACAGCAACCCCGCGGGAATCGGCAGTTGCAAGCCCACGGGCGAGTTGAAGACCGTAGACCCGTGGGTGGTGAAACAAATTCAGCGTGGGATGCACATGGCCGTGACCGACAGAACCCACGGTACCCTTTCGCGGATTTTCGAGGATTTCCACATCGGCGTGGCCGGCAAGACGGGCACGGCTGAGTATTGCGACAACCGCGCCCAAAAACGCCACCTTTGCATCCGCGGCAATTGGCCTACCCACGGCTGGACCGTGGCCTACGCGCCCTACGAAGACCCGGAGATCGTGGTGGTCGCCTTCATCTACAACGGCGGGGAAGGCGCGGTGACCGCGGGGCCGGTGGTGCGCCGCGTGTTGGATGTCTATTTCACCCTCAAAACCCTCAAAGACACGAACGAAACGAGCCCTTAGGCCCGCGGGCCGCGCGACCGTTCAGCCTCGGCAAGAAGAAACCACAGATTACGCAGATGACGCAGAAAGACATCCTCAGAGATTTCACAGATGAGCACAGATTGAGCGAAAAACACAAAAAACGCCACGCTTTCTTTCGTTTCTTGATGGTCTTAGCGTCTTCGCACTTTCCTCTTGGCGTCTTTGCGTTCCTTTGCGCTCTTTGCGTTACTTAGCGACCTGAAAATCCGTGTCCTAATTCGCAACTCGCAATTCGCAACTCGCAATTCGCAACTCGCAATTCGCAACTCGCAATTCATTCCCCTATCATCCGCGGCCATTTTCCCAAGGCTGAACTGTCGCCACCAACGCTTTTATTTCACCCCGGAGGTGCTCATGGCTTACACTGGTGTGATCCCCCGCTATCGGGAATGGTTGAATCTGCCGCCACACACCCAGGTGATTTCGCTCTTAGAGGGCGATACGCCTTTGGTGCTGGTGCCGCGGCTGGCCGCGCAGTTGGGCGGCGGCTTCGATTTGTTGGTGAAATACGAAGGGTTGAACCCCAGCGGTTCGTTCAAGGATCGCGGCATGACCGCCGCGGTCAGCGAGGCAGTCGGGCGGGGGGCGAAAGCGGTGATTTGCGCTTCCACCGGCAACACCGCGGCTTCCGCGGCCGCGTACGCGGCCCGCGCCGGCCTCAAAGCCGTGGTGCTGATTCCCGAAGGCAAGGTGGCGTTGGGCAAACTGGCCGGCGCGCTGGCCTACGGCGCGCAGGTGGTGCAGGTCGAAGGTTCTTTCGACGATGCGCTGCGCCTGGTGGTGGAGATGACCCGCAAACACCCCTTGGCGCTGGTCAATTCCATCAACCCTTATCGGCTGGAGGGGCAAAAAACCGCGGCTTTCGAGGTGTGCGACACCTTAGGCCGGGCGCCCGATTGGCTTTGTTTGCCGGTGGGCAATGCGGGCAACATCACCGCGTATTGGATGGGCTTTCGCCAGTATCACGAAGCCCAAGGCACGGGCTTGCCGCGGTTGCTGGGTGTGCAGGCCGCGGGCGCAGCGCCGTTAGTGCTCGGCCATCCGGTGGAGCACCCCGAAACCGTGGCGACCGCCATCCGCATTGGCCGGCCTGCGCGGGGCGAGCAGGCGTTGGAGGCCGCCCAGCAATCGGGGGGGCGCATCATCGCGGTGAGCGATGACGAGATTTTGGCCATGCAACGCTTGCTGGCCGAAGAAGAGGGGCTGTGGGTGGAACCGGCTTCTGCCGCGGGGCTGGCGGGGCTGGCCGCGGAAATCCGCAGCGGCCGCTTCGACCCCGCGGGCAAAACCATCGTCGCCGTGTGCACCGGCCACGGCTTGAAAGACCCCGACGCGGTGTTGCGCCGTACCGCCGACCTGGTCACCGTGCCCCCGCGCCTGGCCGCGCTGGAGGAGGTCATCTTATGAACGCCCCATCCAGTGGCAGCAGTGTTTTGGTGCGCATCCCCGCTTCGAGCGGCAATGTGGGGCCGGGGTTCGATGTGTTGGGGCTGGCGCTGGATTTGTGGAACAGCGCCACGTTTGCCTTGGACGGCAACGGGTGGCGCATCGAGGTTTTCGGCGAGGGCGCGGGGCACCTGCCGCAAGACGAAGGGAATCTGGTGCTGCAGGCTGCCCGCCGCGTGTGGCAGGCGTTGTCGTCGACGCCGCCAGAAGGGTTGCTGGTGCAGTGTGAAAACGGCATCCCCTTGCAGTCGGGGTTGGGCTCCAGCGGCGCGGCAGTGTTGTTGGGGGTGGTGGGGGCAAACACGCTTTTGGGCTCGCCGCTTAGCACCGAAGAGGTGTTTGCCTTAGCCGCGAAGATCGAAGGCCATCCGGACAACGTCGCGCCTTCCCTCTACGGCGGCCTGACCGCAGCCGTCCCCGCGGGGGAGGGGTGGGCGGTGCGGCGTTTGCCCATTGCGTCGGCGTGGCGCAACCGGCGCTGGATTGCGGTGGTGGTGCCCGAAATCGCCCTGAGCACCGCGGCTTCGCGGCAGGCGTTGCCTTCCCACGTGCCTTTGGCCGATGCGGTGTTCAACCTGGGGCACAGTCTGCTGGTGGCCGAGGCGTTTCGCACCGGCGACGCTGCGCTTTTGGCCGAGGCGTTTCAGGATCGGCTTCACCAGCCTTATCGCTTGCCGCTGCTGCCGGGAGCCGGCGAGGCCTTGGCCGCGGCGCGCGCGGCCGGTGCGGTGGCCGCGGGGCTTTCGGGCGCGGGGCCGGGGCTGATTGCCTTTGCCCCCGAAAGCGACGACGCTTCGCCCATTGCCGAGGCCATGGTGGCGGCGTTTCAGCGGGTAGGCATCGCCGCGCGGGGCTGGGCTGTGGGCGTGGTGCTGATGGACTGACCCCTTGCCTGGCCGGCGTTCGTTCCCCAAAAGCGCCGCGCGCGGATAGGCTCAGCGCTGCAGGGAGCCGTAGAGAAACCAGTACGTGGGGCGCGGGAACACCCGCTGCAGGGGGGCTTCCCAGATGAACGCGGCGGGCACGAAAGCGTGGCGCACCGCTTCGTCCAGTTGCGCCAAAGTTTGCGCCGCGGCCGACGGCAGTTCCCCCAAATCTTCTTCCAGCAAAGCCAAAATCACGCGCTCCCGCACCTTGTAGTGGTAATAGGGGGCGCGGTCGTCTTCCTGCAAGTAAAACCGCCATTGCCGCAGCCGGGCGTGCACTTCTTGGGTGGCTTTCTGGCGCCAATGTGCGCCCCACGAAGCGCACAACGCGTCCAGTTGCTGCTGCCAGGCCGCGTCTTGCCCCAACGCCTGCAGCCGCCGCAGCGAAAGCAACACATTGCCCGGCGTCAGTTGGGGGTAAGGCGGCATGTCGCGCTGGGGCGGTTCGATGTTCAGAGGCCAATACAGCGCGTCGGCCGAAAGGTAGCGCGGCAACGCGTCGAAGGCGGCCTCCAGATAGCGGGTTTCATAGGCTGCATTCAGCATCAGGCCACCTCACCCCAACCGTCCTAAGCGCTTGCCGCCCAACAGGTGCATGTGCAGGTGGAAAACATCCTGCCCGCCATCGCGGCCGGTGTTGACCACCAGGCGGAAGCCGCTTTCGGCTACGCCCAGGTCTTCGGCAATGCGGCGGGCTGCGGTGAACAGCCGCCCCAAAACGGCCTCGTGTTGCGGCGTGGCCGCGGCCACAGAGGGGATGTGCTCGTTGGGCACGATGAGCACATGCACCGGCGCGACCGGGTTGATGTCGTAAAACGCGGTCACCCAATCGTCTTTGTACACCTGCTTGCTGGGGATTTCCCCGGCAATGATGCGGCAGAAAATGCAATCTCGTTCGCTCATCGTCATCCTCCAGAAGGGGAAGGGGCGTCGACGATCTCGCCACGCAGGCCATTTTCGGTTACGGCTACAATTGTAACCCTTAGAAAGCGGTTGTGGAAGTCCGCGGGTGCCTGCGCCTCCACGCGCAGGTAATTGCCGCTGAGGCCGCGCAGCACGAAACCGCCTTCGGGGTGCGGCTGGGCGCTTTCCCAGAGCACCTGCAGGGTGCGGCCGACGAAGGCGCGGCGATAGCGCGCGGCCGACGCGGCGAGCGCAGCCCGCAGCGCGGCGTTGCGTTCCCGCCGCAGGGGCAAGGGCACTTGGTCGGGCATCCGCGCGGCAGCCGTGCCCGGCCGGGGCGAATAAGTGAAGACGTGCCCTCCCGCGAAGTCCATCGCCTGGACGAAAGCCAAGGTTTCGGCAAATTCCGCCTCGCTCTCGCCGGGGAAGCCGGCGATCAGGTCGGTGGTGATGGCCACGTCGGGGATGGCGCGGCGCGCCGCGGCGACCAGGCGGGCAAAGGCTTGGGGCGTGGTTTTGCGCGCCATGCGGCGCAGCACCGTGGCGCTGCCCGACTGCAGGGGCAGGTGCAGATGCGGCGCCAGGCGGGGGTTTTCCCACAGCGCGAAAAACGCATCGTCCAAATCCCACGGCTCCAAGGAAGAAAGCCGCACCCGAGGGATGTCGGTGTAGCGCAAGACCGCGCGCACCAGGTCGTGCAGCCGCTGGGGCGGAGAAAGATCGCGCCCCCACGAGCCCAGGTGAACGCCGGTGAGCACCACCTCTTGCACGCCGCCGCGCTGGGCTGCCCAGACGTCGTCCAACACCGCGGCTAAAGGTTGGCTGCGCCCGGGCCCTCGCGCGACGGTGGTGATGCAAAAAGTGCAGCGGTTGTCGCAGCCATCTTGCACTTTGACGAACGCGCGGGTGCGCCCTCGCCGACCGGGGATGGGTTCGCGGGCCAAAGGCTCCAGGTCGAAAGCGTGGGGCGGCACCCCCAGCACCTGGGGCACCAGCGATTCTTTGGCCCGGTTGGGCACCACCTGGTGTACCGCGGGCAATGCCGCGGCCTGGGCCGGCTCTAAGGTGGCCCAGCAACCGGTGGCCACAACGCGCGGCACCCCCGCCCGCGCCAATTGGCGGATGCGCTGCCGCGAATCGGCCGCGGCTTTGGCCGTCACCGCGCAGGTATTGACCACGGCCAGGTCGGCCTCTTCGGCGCGGGCGACCAGGGTGTGGCCGGCCGCCCGAAACTGCCGCGCCATGCGCTCTATTTCTGCCTGGTTGAGGCGGCAACCAATGGTGTCTAAGTAAATTTTCATGGTCTGGCGTAACTGTTCAGCCTCTGAGGGATGGGGGAAATGGTTACCTGGTGGCGTGGTTGCCTGGTTACCTGGTGGCGTGGTTGCCTCTCTGCGCCTTGGGGCGGCCCCTACGCTGCGTTTCTCCGCGCCGCTGGGTTGCTTCAGCAAGTATAGCATAAGGAAAAACGGCGGCCTGAGCAACTTTCAGGCCGCCGTGGTATTCAGAAACCCCTGGACAGGGTCTAACCCATCTGTTCGCGCGCCATGTTGCGCAGCACGGTGTGCAAAATGCCGCCGTTGCGGTAGTACACCACTTCCATCGGCGTATCCAACCGCACGGTGGCTTTGAAGACGGTCTCGGAGCCGTCGTCTTTCACCGCGCGCACCGTCACATCGCTCAGCGGCTCTAAGTCGTCGCTCAGCCCTTCGATGTGATACACCTCGCGCCCGGTCAGGCCCAGGCTTTGGGCGCTTTCGCCTTCCTTGAACTGCAACGGCAGCACGCCCATGCCCACCAGGTTGGAGCGGTGGATGCGCTCGTAGGACTGGGCAAGCACGGCTTTCACGCCCAGCAACAGGGTGCCTTTGGCCGCCCAGTCGCGGCTGGAGCCGGTGCCGTATTCCTTGCCCGCGATAACCACCAGCGGCACGCCTTCCTCTTTGTATTTCATCGCTGCGTCGTAAATGGTCATCTGCTCGCCATCGGGCAGGTGGATGGTATAGCCGCCTTCCACCCCCGGCACCAGTTTGTTGCGCAGGCGGATATTGGCGAACGTGCCGCGCATCATCACTTCGTGGTTGC
>JALUDX010000157.1 GCA_027053355.1 Anaerolineales bacterium
GGGGTAGTCGTAGGCCGCGGGGTGGCGGTGGGTGAGTCGGTCGGCGTGGGAGGAAACGCGGTGGCCGTGGCCGCGCCTCGCGGTATGAAAACTTGTTGCTCGGGGGGGTGCAGCGCGTATTTCACCCGCGCGCGCAGCAAACTGGCGTAAATCGTCGCCCGTTGCCGCACGGGCGCGACAAAAAGCAAAATCAACCCCAACAGCACGCCGGCGAGCAACCCCATCGCCGCCGGTGCCCCCAAAGCGACCGGCCACGAGATCTTGCGTTGTCTGAAAATGGGCATGATTCACTCCCGGCAGAAGGCTGAGCCGTTGGCGCCCCCTGTGCGGCTGGGCTCAGGGCTTTTCGGCCCAATACACGGCCACGGCTCCAAACATCAGGCGGCGGAAGCCGATATGCCGAAAACCGGCCGCGCGCAGGTGCTCGACCATTTCGTCGGGGGTGAGGAAGTGCTCTGTCGAGACCTGCAGATAGCGGTACGCTGCCGCGTTGCGGGCGATGGCTTTGCCCAGCCAGGGGATGACCACCCGCAAGTGGAAGCGCATCAAGGGGGTGAGCAAATGGCGGGGCGGGCGAGAAGTATCCAACGCGGCCCACCGCCCGCCGCTGCGCAGCACACGCAATTGCTCGCGCAGCGCGACGTCCAAATCTGCCACGTTGCGCAGCAGAAAAGCCGAGGCCAGGGTATCGAACGCCCCGTCGGGGAAGGGCAACCGCAGCGCGTCCGCGGTGGCCCAGCGCAGGGGCAGCCCTGCGAGTTGTATCTTCCCCACGGCTTGCATTTCATAAGTGAGGTCGGTGGTCACTACCCGCAGGCCGGGCTCCAGACGCAGCGCGGTCCGCGCCAACGCCCCCGTGCCGCCGCCCACATCCAGAAAATACTCGCCTCCACGCAGGTGCAGCCGTTCCAGCGTGAAGCGACGCCACTGGTCATCTCGGCCCAACGAAATCAGGCTGTTGAGCAAATCGTAGCGCCCCGCAATCTGGGCGAACATTTGCCGTACAAAGCGGGGTTTTTCTTCAGGGTGGAAAAAGGGGGGGTGGGTCATAGGCTTGATCTGCTCAGAGCAGGCGCTACGGCAGCCAGCGGTATTGCAGCGAGGGCATCAGCGCCTGGTTCCAGGGGAAGGCGCGCTCTAAAGACAGCCCCGGCCACGCCGTGCTCCCCAACAGCGCCTGCAAGGGCGAGGTGTAGGGCTCGTAGCGGATCACTCGCGGCACGTCGGCAATGTGCCCCAGGTCGGCGGCCTTGGCGATGGCGTCGTCTTCGTAGCCCAACGCGTCCACCAGGCCGAGGTCTTTGGCGTCGGTGCCGGTGTAGACGCGGCCATCGGCCAACTCGCGCACTTTGCCCACCGGCAGGTGCCGGTTTTCGGCCACGATTTTGACGAAATGGTCATACGCCTGGTCGATCACGTGCTGCCAATACGCTTTCTCTTCGGGCGTCATTTCGCGGTAGGGGCTGCCGAAATCTTTGACTTTGCCCGACTTCACCACCGTCATCTGGAGGCCAATTTTCTTCAGTAGTTCGCTGGCGTTGGGGAAGGTGCTGATCACCCCGATGGAGCCGGTGAGGGTGTAAGGGTTGGCGTAGAGGTAATCGCCGGCCATGCTAATGTAATAGCCGCCCGACGCAGCTAGATCGCGCATCAGCACGACCACGGGTTTGTTCATGTCTTTCAGGGCCTGGTAAATGCGGTCGCTGGGCACGATGCCGCCGCCGGGGCTATTTACTTCCAGCACCACGGCCTTCACGCGTTTGTCGTGCTTGGCCGCCCGGATCATGGCGATGATGTCGTCGGCCGCGGCCACGGTCGAAGGCTCTAACCCCCGCGAGCGCCCTTCCACAATGGGCCCTTCCACGGGGATGATGGCCACGGCCGGCCCGCTCAGCGGGCCCCGGACGTGTGCGGCTATTGGCGGGTGGACGGTTTGAGGGGTTGCGCCGCCGGTTGCGCTCGCACCCACCACAGCGAGGAAGAAAAGCCCGCCGCAGGCCACCACCGGCAGCAGAAAACCGATGACCACGCCCAACAGCGCCCACACGCCACTGGGCAAGCCTTTCTTTTCCCGTGGAGGGCGCGGTCGCTGCGATTGGGGCGTCATTTGTCGGGGGTTTTGCATGGTTTCCTCTCTTCTGAGCAAGGAACGGCTGACGTGACTGGCCACCGGTTTGCCCGACGCGGCGGCTCAATCGCTGGCATTGTACCACAGCCGCTTGAGGGTAGGGGAACTCGGGCGGCCCGCCCGCGGCAGGCGCTTTTCCCGCGGAGCAGCGGTTCAGCCTTGGGAAAATAGGCCGCGGACGCACGCGGGTGATGGCAGATAGCCGCGGATTTTTGGGCGCCGAGGGCACCAGGAGAGGCACCCGAGCAACCAGGCAACCAGCCACCCAGCCACCCAACCCTTTGGCACCTCGCCTCTTCCCGCATCCCGGATCACGGATCACGGATCACGCCTTGACTCCCCACTTTCTGTGTCTTCTGTGGTTTTCTGTCTGCGTAATCCGTAGGTTCTCTTTGAGGCCTGGTTGACTGACAAATCTCACCGCACGGTTTTCTATCTTACCCTCACCCCGCCCCCCTTTTATTCCCC
>JALUDX010000158.1 GCA_027053355.1 Anaerolineales bacterium
GCCACCTCATGAACGTTCCTCCCCTTTCGGCGCTGTTCCCACGCGGGCCGCGGCAGCCCCAGGTAGAGCAATGGCTGCGGAAGGCGTTGCCCCTGTATCTGTGGACTTTGTGGCTGCTGGCCATGGGGATCAATTTCATTTTCTATCAGCGCCACGATGTCTTTGCCTTTGGCGACTGGCTCATCGGTTATCAGGCCGGCTGGGTGCGCCGCGGGTTGAGCGGCGAGGCGCTTTTGCGGCTGTGCACCGCGCTGCATCTCAACCCCGGCCTGGTTTTGCTGGTGCTCTGGGGCGTTTTGTACGCCCTGTTTTTGACCGCGGTGTACGCACTGCTGCGGCGGCAGACGTTGCTTCCTTATGGCTTGTTGCTGATTTCGCCTTTTTTGCTGACTTTCCCGGTGTATGCGCCCTTTGGCGGCGGCGCGGTTTTTCGCAAAGAATGGCTTTTGTTGGTGCTGCTGGCCTGGAGCGGGTGGGCTGCCCGTGCAGGCTCGGCGAGGATTTTTCGGGCTCTGGTGATGGCCGGGGTAGTGTTCTCGCCTTTGGCCGTGCTCAGCCACGAGATGTTGGCGTTGGGGCTGCCCTATTTGTGGGTGGTGTGGGGGTGGCGCTGGGGTTGGAGCAAGGCCAAAGGGTGGATTGCCCTCAGCGCCCTGCTCGGCGGCGCAGCCTTGGCCGCCGTACTGCTCGCGCCGCCGCTGCCGCCCGCGGCTGTGCCCGGTTTCTACGCCGCGGCAGCCCGGGCCGGCTTCCCGCTGCGGGGCGGCAACGCCATCGACCCCTTTGTCAACCTGACGTGGAACCTGGCCGCCGCCCGCCATTTCTGGCGGGTGTTTTGGCAAAGCCGCGGCGGGTGGGGCATGTTGACCGTCCGCTGCCTCGCGACCCTCGCGCTGGCAGGCGTGGCGTTCTGGCCTTTGCGCTCGCGGCTGCGGTTTTTGGCCCAACGCCCCGGCGTAGCCCTCGCCGCGGGCTTCAGCCTGTTGGGCACCCTCGCCGTAGCCTGGGTCGCCATCGATTGGGGGCGATTTCTTTACCTGCATCTGGTATCATGGTTTATACTAACCCTGTTGCCAGGGCTGCCGACGCTGCCTCCCCCTGAGGGGCGCGTGCCGTGGTGGAAGTTGCTCGCCGCCATGGCCTACGCGGTGGGGTGGCACCTGGGGTTGTACTGCGGCGAAGCAGGCACTTTCTGGCTGCGTTTGTTCCTGTGAGCCGTCTTTTCGTTCCCCACCACGCCCCCAACCTTCGAATTGGGCGCTGGCAGGCCGACGCCTCGTTCCACACCATGCTCCTAACCTTATCGGAGGTGCCCCATGCCCGAAATCCGCATTGGTTCACGCCTGGTCGGCGACGGCCACCCGACCTACTTCATCGCCGACATCGCGGCCAACCACGATGGCTCCTTAAAACGAGCCAAAATGCTCATCCGCCTGGCCAAAGAAGCGGGCGCGGACGCGGCCAAGTTCCAACACTTTTTGGCGCCTAAAATCGTCTCTGATTACGGCTTTCGCGCCTTGGGGCGGCAACTTTCGCACCAGGCCGCTTGGCAAAAGCCGGTCTTTCAGGTATACGAGGAAGCCTCCCTGCCCCGCGATTGGACGCCCTACCTCAAAGAAGAATGCGACAGGGTGGGCATCGACTTCTTCTCTTCGCCCTACGACTTCGACTCGGTAGACCACATCGAGCCGTACGTGCCGGTGTACAAAGCCGGTTCGGGGCTGATGTCGTGGCCGGAACTGCTGGTGTACATGGCGAAAAAGGGCAAGCCGATCATCATGGCTACCGGCGCATCCGACATCAGCGACGTGGCCCGCGCCATGCGCATGGTGCAGGCGGTCAACGACCAAATCGTGCTCATGCAGTGCAACACCAACTACACGGCCAGCGAAGAAAACTTCGACCACATCCACCTCAACGTGCTGAAAACCTACCGCCAGATGTGGCCTGATGCCGTGTTGGGCATTTCCGACCACACCCGCGGGCTGGCGGTGATTCTGGGCGCGGTGGCCTTGGGCGCGCGGGTGGTGGAACGCCACTTCACCGACGACAACGACCGAGAAGGCCCAGACCACAAGTTCGCCACCAACCCCGAAGAATGGGCGCAGATGGTGGAAGAAACGCGGCGTCTGGAACGGGCGTTGGGTTCGGGCGACAAATTCGTTGCCGGTAATGAGAAGGACACCTACGTGGTGCAGCGCCGTTGCCTGCGCGCGGCCCGCGACATCCGCGCTGGGGAAGTGTTGACCCGCGAGATGATCGACGTCCTCCGCCCCAACACGCCAGGCGCGATTCAGCCCTGGGAGATCGACCAGGTGGTTGGTACGCGGGCGCTGCGCGACATCCCCCGGGGCAAGGAACTGCGCTGGTTGGATTTGGGCGCGTAACCGCCCGAAAAGGAGGGTGCAGCGATGTGGCGACGGATGTTGTGGTGGGGAATGGGTGTGCTCCTGCTGGCCGCGTGCAGTGTGTATGGGCCACGGCCGCAGCCCACGCGGGTTGCACCCTCGGCCTCGCCATCGAGCGCGGCCATTCAGACATCCCCTTCTTCCCCCGCGGCCGCGCCCACGGCCACGGCAACCCCCTTCCGCCCCC
>JALUDX010000159.1 GCA_027053355.1 Anaerolineales bacterium
GGGCGGGGGCGGGCCTTGCTGGGGGGCAAAGAAACGGGCAGCGGGCTCCTGCAGCGCCGCGGCGAGCGCGGCCAAGGGGTCGTTTTGCAGGCCGTGGGCTTCCAGAAAGCCCCACAGGCTGGCGAAATCGGCGGGGGTGAGGGGCAGGTCTGCGGTGAAGATGTAGCGGTTGGGGGCCTGGCGGTGGGCGTCGCGGTGGCGGTCGCGTTCGACCTGCACCAAGGGCGCGAGGAGTTGCTGGTTGAGGATGTTGTTGATGGTGCGCGGGGTGAGGTGGCTCCAGTGGGCTAATGTGGCGCGCGACACCTCGACGGCCCCGCCGGGGCGGATGCGGGGGGCGCGGTTTTGGCTTTGGAGGTAGTAGGTCTGGCGCAGCGCGACGTAAAGCCAAGCCGCGCGGGTGCCGATGTAGGGCAGCCAGCGGAGGAAGTAGCCGGGCAGGAAGACGATGCGCTGGGGCTGTTGGATCACATCGCGCAGGCGCAGGCTGACCGCGTGCAGATCCAGCCCCGGGGGCGCGCGCCGCGCGGGTTGCGGAACAATTGTTCCGGAAGCCTCGGCGGGCCCGGCCGCGGGCGGCGCTTCTTCTTGCGGAACATCTGTTCCGGAAGGCGCTACGCTTGGCGCTGCCGTGGGGGCAGGCGCCGCGGCAGGCTGCCGCGGCAGAGAGCGTGCGTTGGCCTCCCCCACCACGAAGACCGTTTGCACCGTTTCGTCGAGCGCCCCGCGCAGCAGCCGCTCTAAGGTGCTGCGGAGGCGGTCGGCCAGCCAGTCGCGGGTCGCCGCGTCGGGCACTGCCACCACCAGCACCTGCCCGTCGTAGGCCACGGGGCGCGCCGCGGCCAGCCGCGCCCGCACTTCACCCCCCGGATGCGCATAACGCAGGTGTTCCACGGCCTGTGCCCAGGCCTTTTGGGCTTGTTGCAAGCGGTGTTGCTCCATGCGGTCGACGTTCCTTCCCCTAAACCGGTGCGGCCATACAGGCGGGGCGGACTTTTGTGGCTCCGAAACAGGGCTTTTCAATCTTCTAACCTTTACCTTTTTACCCTCACCCCGCCGCCCCCTTCGTCTTCGTTCAGGGCAGCGGCCTGGGGGGAGGGGAGAGGGCGTGAAGAGTGAAACTTTCGAAAAGCCCTGGCTCCGAAACGGAGCCCTTGACAAAAGCCCCGAAAACCCTATAATGGGCGAGGACGATTTGCTAATCTGCCCGCCTGCGCCCCGGCTGCCCGGTTCGGGGCGTTTGGCTTTTAAGGGGTAGGGCGTGGGGTTCGACGCTCACCGAGGCCAAGGCTTGTCTCTCGAAGACTCGCGCCTCGGGTGCGCCGCTTCTTCACCCGCGCCCTGCTAACCCAACATCCACGGCTCGACGGTGGCGCCCTGCCCCTGGAGCAGGGCTTCTAAGCCCGCGTGGGCGATGCGCAGAACCTCGCGCGGGTTCCCTTGCGAGAGCAGGTAGAGCCGTTCCAGGGCCTCGGCCGTAAACAACGAACCCATCACCCGCCCAGCCCGGCGGGTGATTTCTTCCACCACGAACACCAAGGTGTCGTAATCCCACGGGCTGAGCAGATAGCGCGCCGCGGGTTTGACCTCCCACGCGGCCCAGGGGTAGGTGAATACCGCGTAGCCCGTGACGACCACGGTGGTCTGCGCGGCCAGTTCGGCGATTTGTTGTCCCAACGCGGGGTTGAACGTCACGCCGTGCAGATCTACCACCATCCCCGCGTAGTGCTCGCGCAGGTAGGCCAGCAGGCGCTCGCGGCGCCCCTTTTGCTCTTTGATGCGCGGCAGCCCCAGATCTTCGTTGATCAGTTTGAGCAGCCGGTTGGGGGTGCGGGGGGCAAAGGCAAAGGCCAGGGGGGAAGGGAGGTGCCCGCCGGCCAGGAACCGGGCTAAGGTGCTCTTGCCGCTGCCCGGCTCGCCGTCGATGAGCACCAGGCCGCGCGCGGCCGAAAGCCACCGTTGCCGCACCTCTTGGTAAATGCGGGCGACCTGGGGCGTGGCTACGAAGTAGCGCCCGTCCGCGAAATCTTCGAAGGGGTTTTCCAGCAGGCGGAGCATCTGCAGGCGTAGGGTGCGCTGCAGTAGTTCGGGTGGGGTTGTCGTGGTCATAGGCACCTCGCTTCCACATTATACCCCAAAAGGGCAAAATGCGCATACTTTGGGGAGAAATTGCGCGTTTTGCGCAAAATCGCGTGCGCTCCGCCTTGGTTTGGAAAACTCTTGCCGAGCCTGCAAATTAATGATAAGATAGAAGGGACGCCCGGCCACTCCGTGGTGCACGGGCCGCGTGGAAGGAGGCGAACACCATGATCCTGGCGGTATCGGCCCTCAAAGGGGGGCCAGGGAAGACAACCTTTGCAGTCAACATTGCGGCGGGCCTGGCGTTGCGTTTGGCCGGGCGCACGCCGCGCCCCCGGGTGCTGCTGGTGGATTTGGACCCGCAGGCGCACGCGGCCTATTGGGCGTTGGGGAAATCCCGCGGCGACCCCCTGCACATCGAGGGCGACGACCTTTCGGCGCATCTGCTGGGCGCGGCGCAGGGCTCGCCCTTGGAGGTCATTCGGCAGGCTGCCTTCCCCCCTTCGGCCAACCTGGATGTGGTGCTGGTGCGCCCCCAGGGGATGGCGCAGGCCGAGCGGGTGCTCACCGCCGACCTGGCGGACGGCATTTATGCGCTGGAGGAGTACCTGGAGCCGATTCGCAGCGCCTACGCGGCGGTGGTGGTGGATACGCCGCCCTCCGCGGGTGCGATGACCCTCAACGCGCTGGTGGCAGCCGAGGGCGTGCTCATCCCCATGGAGTTGACCAAGATGGGCGTGGACGGCCTACGGGAGACGTTGGCCGTGGTGGACAAGATCCGCAAGCGCCACAACCCCGACTTGCGGATCATTGGCATTGCGCCGAACCGTTGCGATTTTCGCCGCAGCGAAACCAACGAGATTTATCGCCTGATGCAACAGCAATATCAGGATTTGGTGCTCCTGCCGGTGTCGGAGCGGGCGCAGATCGCTTACGCTTCGTCGCTGCGGCAGGACATTTTTACCCATTTGGGCCGGGCGCAGGATCAGGCCGTGGTGGAAATGGGGCGCGTGGTGGCCGCGGTCGCCCGGCGGATGGGTTTGCAATGACCGCACGGCGCGCTTCCCCGCGGGGAGTACGCGGGCCCGCAGACTGTCCCCTTCCCCCGCGCCGAGCCGCGTAGCGGAACAATTGTTCCGCAGCAGAGTAGCGCGACCAGGCAACCACGCAACCAGGTAACTAAGTAACCAAGTAACCAATCCCCACCCCTCAGCACCTCGACCCTTCTGTGCTTTTCCGCCCGCGTAATCCGTCGTGTCTCTGAGGCTGAACCGTTGCCCAAAAAAGGATGACCCATGGCTCGTAAACGCCGCAAACCCCAATGGTCGGCCGACGACTTTCAGCCCACGGCCGACACCCAGTACGACGACCTGCTCGCGCCGGCCGACGCGACCGCCGCACCCCGCCGGCCGCGCAAGCGGGTGACCACGGTTTTGTTGAAAGACATCTGGCCTGACCCCTATCAGCCGCGTCCCCTGTTGCCGCCGACCATCAAAGAGGTCTTTTTTTCGGGGGAGATGGATTGCTTCCAGGTCGCGCAGGCCTGGCTGGCCTTGGCCGGGCAGGACGCGGCCGAGGCCGAGCGCATCGAGCGCCTGCGCCACATGGGCGCTTCCTTTGATGAGCACGGCCAGATCAAGCCCGTCACCGGTTATTGGGACCCCCAGAGCCGCAAGTTCCTCTTGGAAACGGGCGAGCGCCGTTTTTGGGCTGCGGTGTTTCAGGCCTTGGAAAAGGGCGAAACCGAGCGCGCCGCGTTGGAGGCCCTGGTGGTGGAAAAACCTTCCCGCGCGCGGCAGGTGCTGGAAAACATCACCGCGGAGCCGCCCAGCGCGGTGATGCGGGCGCGGGAAATCGCGGCCTTGGTGCTGGAGCAGATGGGCATTTCCCCCGAGACGGGCGAAAGCGATTTTGCCTATTATCGGCGGGCTGCGCTGATCCGCCGCTTGCCCTCGCCGGTGGTCGCCCAGGTGGAGGCGGTGCTGGGCATGAGTCGGCGGTATGTGCGTTATTACCTGCAGATTTTGCGCCTGCCCGACCATCTGCTGCTGCTGGCCGACCGCTACGGCCTGACCGAAGGCGCGCTGCGAGAGGTGTTGCGCGGGGAGCCCGACACGTGGGAAGAGGCCATCCTGACGCTGATCGCCGCGGCGCAGGAACCCGCGGCGCCGGCCACCGACAGCACCGCGCAGCCGCCCGCCCGCAGCGCCCGGCCTAAGCGTTCCCAGTTGGATCCGCGCGTCTCCATCGCCCGGCGCTTGCGCACGCCGGTGCGCACGCTGTTGCGGCTGGAAGCGGACGACATCCCGAAAGTGGCCGAGCATTTTGCCGCGGCCCTGGGCGACCCGGCCACGGTGCACCAGGCGGCCGCGGCCCTGGCCGCGCTGGCCGAGCAACTGGATGCCCAGGCCGAGCGCCAGGGGTAAGCGGGGCATGGGGTGCGGCTGCAGAACCGCCGCGTGAAGTCATGTTGGGAAGAAGTTAGGGGGAGCGGTAGGTCGCGGCTGTGGGAAACGGTGCTCCCACGCCGCCCTCCAAAGTCGAAGGCCCACAAGCAGCCGTAGCGGAACAATTGTGCCGCAAGGGTAACTGCCACCCCCGTGGGCGGGAGCGAAGGTTTCGGCTTGCGAAGTCGCCCCGCGGCGTAACTATTCAGCCTTGGGAAAATAGGCCGCGGATGAGCGCGGATCATTACGGATAGCCGCGGATTTTAGGGCGCCGAGAGCGCCAGGAGAAGCGCCTGAGTAACCAACCACCAAGTAACCAAGTGCCATTTACCCCAATCCCTCAGTACCCCGCAACTCCTCCCGCTTTCTGTGTTTTCTGGCAACTACCTGCCTGCTACGCAACAAGGTAGGCAATTACGTTTTCTGTGCCTTCTCTGTGTCTTCTGTGTTTTTCCGTCTGCGTCATTGAGATTTCTCTTTTGTTTGCACTGAACAGTTACCCCGCGGCGCCATTTGTTGGCCGGGGCATGGCAGAAGCATGGGCATGTGCCCGCACGCACCGGGTGCGTTTTATCTAAATTTGGTTGCCCGGTCATTCTCTTTTGCCCGCAACGCGCCTCGCCCTTGCCTACCCAGACTGCTTTGAGGCGCAATGATGACGTAGGGGCACAGCGTTGCTGTGCCCAGCGCAGGCAATAGGGCGCAGCAACGCTGCGCCCCTACAATCGTGCGTGTGGGCATGGTGTTTTCGTAGGGGCGAACGGCCGTTCGCCCCTACGGGCATTGCTGAAGGCCGCGGCTGACGCCGCTCCCCCGTTTAGACAAAAAGAGGTGTTGCACTCGTGCCCACAACCGGCCCATATTTAGATGCAATCGCCCTGCGCCCTTCGTCTTCGCTCGGGGAGGGGGAATAAAAAGGGGGCGGGGTGAGGGAAAAGGCAAAAGTTATAACTGTTCAGTCTTTGGAAAACAGCCCACGGATGAACGCGGCTGATGGCGGATAGACGCGGATTTTTGGGTGCCGAGGGCACCAAGAGAGGCATCTGCATAGCCAAGCGCCGTTTACCCCCATCCTTCAGCGCTCCAACCCTGCCGCCTTCTGTGTTTTCGGTGTCTTCTCTGTGTCTTCTGTGGTTTTCTGCCTGCGTCATCCGTAGCGTCTCTTCAAGGCTGAATAGTTACAAGTTAGAAATCTTTAGAAATCTGCTCAAGTTTGTGTCAGGTAACTAACCCGTTTGCTGGGTTGGTGGGGGAGCGGGCGAGCGCCTGCCGCGATGGTTGGGCTTTTCGCGGCTTGTCAGCCGAGGGAAAAAACCGGCCAGGCCGAGGGAAATTCTTGGCATTCGTATAGCCTACATCGAAAACAAGCCGCGGAAGCCTTCGAGACCGCCGACGGCGAAGCAGGCCAGGTTTTGCGCCCTTGGGTAACCTAACCGGGAACGCAAGCAAGCGCAGTGAGGTAGTGAGGTAAAATGTAGGCAACCGCGTAACCAAGCCACCAAGCAACTAACTAACCAAGTAACCAGCCCCCCCTCACCGCACCGCCTGACTTCGGCTACGCTTCTGCTACCCCTTTCGAGGAGGCTTTTATGCACATCCTGCGCATCGACACCCGCACCCGCGAAGCCCGCACCGAACCCGTGCCCCCGTCGTGGGAACGCCTCGGCGGCCGCGGCCTCATCGCCCGCATCCTGCTGGACGAGGTGCCGCCCCACGCCGAACCCCTTGGCCCCAACAACATCCTCATTTGGGCGCCGGGACTGCTGGTGGGGCACCGCCTTTCTTCGTGCGACCGAATTTCCATCGGCGGCAAAAGCCCCCTCACCGGCGGCGTGAAAGAATCCAACGCGGGCGGCTCCACGGGCCTGGCCGTGGCGCAGTTGGGCCTCAAAGCCCTGCTGCTGGAAGACCGCCCCGAAGACGACCGCTGGTCGGTCATCGTGATTACCCCTGAGGGCGTGCGCTTCGACCCCGCCGACGACCTGGTGGGCCTGGGCGTGTACGAAAGCGCCGAGCGCCTGCTGGCACGCTACGGAAAGCAGGCCGCCATTTCCCTCATCGGCCCCGCGGGCGAAATGCGCCTGCGCGCCGCGGGCATCCAGAACCTGGATCGGGACGGGATGCCCACCCGCATCAGCGCGCGCGGCGGCCTGGGCGCGGTGATGGGCGCCAAGCAGGTCAAGGCCGTGGTCTTCCTGCCCGACCCGAAAGCCAAACCGCCCCTGGCCGACCCCGCGGCCTTCCGGGAAGCCCAAAAGGTCTACAACAAAGCCCTGCTGGCCCACCCCCAGACCAAGGTTTATCACGATTACGGCACCGCGGCCATGGCGGCCATGACCAGCCACTTCGGCAGCCTGCCCACCCGCGGCTTTTCGGAAGGCTACTTCGAAGGCTGGGAACGCATCAGCGGCGAAGCCCTGCGCGAGCGCCTGCTGCAGCGCGGCAAGCCCAGCACCCCCACCCACGCCTGCATGAGCGGCTGCGCGATTCAGTGCTCCAACGTCTATGCCGACCCCAAGGGTGAAATCATCACCGCGCCGCTGGAATACGAAACCATCGGCCTGATGGGCTCCAACCTGGGCATCGACGACCTGGACGTCATCGCCCGCCTGAACCACGAAGCCAACGACCTGGGCTTAGATACCATCGACACGGGCGCAGCCCTGGGCGTGGCCGGTCGCGCCGGCATTTTGCCCTGGGGCGACGGCGAAAAGGCCCTCGCGCTGATGGAAGAAATCCGCCGCGGCACGCCCTTGGGCCGCATTTTGGGCAGCGGCGCGGCGGTGGCCGGGAAGGTGCTCGGTGTGGAGCAGGTGCCCGCGGTCAAAGGCCAGGCCATGCCCGCCTACGAGCCGCGCGTCATCAAGGGCACCGGCGTCACCTACGCCACCTCGCCCCAGGGCGCGGACCACACCGCGGGCCTGACCATCCGCGCCAAGGTCGACCATCTCAACCCCCAGGGGCAGGCCGAACTTTCCCGCGGCGCGCAGATCAGCATGGCCGGTTACGATACCTTGGGCGCGTGCATCTTCGCGGGCTTCGGCTTCGCGGCCGCGCCCAAAGATACCATCGCCCGCCTCTTGCGCGCCCGCTACGGCTGGGACGACGTGGACGAATCCATCCTCGCCGACCTGGGCAAACAGACCCTCGCGCTGGAACGGGAATTCAACCGCCGGGCCGGCTTCACCCCCGCGGACGACCGCCTGCCCGAATGGATGACCCGCGAGCCCGTGCCGCCTACCGGCGCGGTGTTCGACGTGCCTACTGAAGACCTGGACACCCTTTTCGACGGCATCGAGTAAGCGGCGGTGGCTTCTCTCGGGCCGGGTTGAGGCGGCAGGGGGCAACCCCTCAGCCCTGTCGGCGTCTGTTTAGCCTCAAAGAGACGCTGCGGATGACGCAGACGGAAAAACACAGAAGATACAGAGAGGGTACAGGAAACGGGAAACGGGATGCGGGAAGCGGGATGCGGCCGTTGGCGTCATCTTGGCATTTCCCTCTCTGCGGCTTTGCGTTACTTGGCGCCCAAAAATCCGCGTCTATCCGCCATCATCCGCGTTCATCCGTGGGCTGTTTTCCAAAGGCTGAACAGTTACAAACACAGAAGACATAGAGAAGGTGTAATTGCCTACCCAGAAGCGCTGCAGTGGCTTTTCGCCCTCACCTTACCCCCGCTGCGCGCCCCCTCTCCTCTCCCATTGGGAGAGGAGAGGGGGCTGAGCCGGCGGCTCTGGGGGAGTGGTGAGGGCGAGCAAGGTGTAATGTTGTTTCATGGCATGGCAGAGTTATTGGAATATTGCTTGTCAACCTCGTTTTCGGCGCAGGGTAGGTAGTTACGAGAAGGTACAGAAAACACAGAATCTCCTGAAGTTCAGACATGAGTTAGGACATGAGGTAGAACCAAATCAGCAAAGGCGCTCAAGGCTTGTTTAGACGCCTCTTTGTAAAGGCGGGTTGGTATTGACCAATAATCCTTCAACAAAATAAAGGCTCCCGAATAGCGCCGCCACTTGCTCGTCCTTTTAGCATTGCCAAACATTGCATCGCGAAGTTTCTCGCCTACCATCAGCGCAATTGCATACGCCAACATTACCAATGCAAGTGCCTTCTCCATGTATTCCTGCCGTTTGTTCATCACCCGCTCCATCCCCAAGAGACTTTTCAGATCACGATAGCTTTCCTCTATCTTCATCCGTTGCTTGTAATAGGCCAAACCTTGCTCCGGCGCCAAGTCTGTGATCACCCATAACGGCTCGGGTTGACTTGCTCTCCATTCGCCAATGACTTGCACCTGTACTTCGCCTTTGTACCACAGGTTGCGGTACACCACCTGCTGCCCTCGGGCAATGTTCAGTTTGACCTCGCTCCCTTCGTCATCAAAGAACTTGGGCGGGCGGGAGCCCAGTCGCAGACGGATAACGAAATGGACGCCCGATGCTGTCAAAAATTGGAACAGGCCCGAATAACTGAATTCCCGATCTAAAACCACCGGACGCTCACCCAACAGGTCTTTCAAACTCTCAAAAGCCCGTTGATGCACCAAGTTGCGGGAACCGTCTTTTTGGGCGATGGTGGCGGAGGAAAAGGTGAGCAAACCGCAGGGTATGGCCCGCCCCCGAT
>JALUDX010000160.1 GCA_027053355.1 Anaerolineales bacterium
CAAATCCAAAGTGAAATCCCAGCCGGTCTTCTGGCCGCCGAGGGCATCCACGGTTTGGATTTGGTGACCGGCTGCCTGCGCGGCGAGCACCGAGCAGGAATACACGGGCTTGCCGTCCAAAAGCACGGTGCACGCGCCGCACGTGCCATCGTTGCAGCCGCGCTTGACGCTGGTGTAGCCCAGTTCGCGGAGGGCGTCTAAAAGGGAAATATCGTCACGGGCTTGCAGGGTGCGTTGCTGGCCGTTGATGGTAAGCGTCAATTCCATAGAAAAACTCCTGGCGCCGGGTGGGGAAAAGGGTTATTGCAGGGGAGATACGGGATATGGGATATGAGATATGGGATGCGGGATGCGGGATGCGGGATGCGGGATGCGGGATACGGGATGCGGGATACGGGATGCGTGGTGTGGGAGGCGAGATGAGGAAGGCGGGGTGCGGGAGCCGCCCCTACTTTGCTTGGCGGGTCTTCGCCGTTACGCCTCGCGGGACGCGCAATACGCCTCGTAAGCCGCCGCGTCCATCAGAGAAGCCAATTCCTCAGGGTTGGCCAGTTCCAGGCGGATGAGCCAACCTTCGCCGTAAGGGTCTTCGTTGATGAGTTCGGGGCGGTCGTCCAACGCTTCGTTGACCGACACCACTTTGCCGCTGGCCGGGGCAAACACGTCGGCCGCGGCCTTCACCGACTCAATGGTGCCGATGATGTCGCCTTGGGCGATTTCGTCGCCTTCGGACACCGTGATTTCCACGAAAACCACGTCCGACAACTGATCCTGGGCGTAATCGGTCACGCCCACGGTGCCGTCATCGCGGATCCACTCGTCGTTTTTGGTGTACTTGAGTTCAGCCGGGATGTTCATTGTCAAGCCTCCTGAATGCGAGCCATGGTGAGGTTGGTTTGTTTCGTCATTTGCAACTCGTGACCGCTGCCCGGGCGTCGGGCTCAGCGGTCGCTTTCATTCTACGGGCAGGGCGCGCAAAAGTCAAGGAAGGGGCGCCTGCCGCCTACGGTGCGGGCGCGGGGCGGGCTTGTTCGGGCAAGAAGTGGAGAATCTGGCCGTGTTCTGCATCGGCCACCCACAAGCCGCCCTGGCCGTCTACGGCCAGGCCACCTACCAGCCCCAAGCCATCGGGCGGCGGGCCCCAAGTTCCCCACCAGCGGAGCAGTTGGCCCGCGGCATTGAACTCCAGGATGCGGTAACCCTCAGGGTCGCCGACGAACACATGCCCCTGAGCGTCTGCAGCAAGGTAGGGCTTGTTGTCCAGCGACTGGCCGTACCAGCCGTAAACATCCCACTGGCGCAAGGGGGTGAAGGTGAGGTCGTCGTTGACGGTGAACATCTGCACCCGCTGGTTCCACGTGTCGGCCACGTAGAGGTGGCCTTGGCCGTCCAAGGCCAGGCCTACCGGCTCGTCGAACTGGCCGACGTCCGCGCCGACGGAGCCGAACGTGCCCAAAGGCTGGCCGTTGGCGTCGAAAATCACGATGCGCTTGTTGCCCGTGTCGGTGACGAACACGTGGCCGGCCGCGTCCACGGCCACATCCCGCGGCCCCCACAGCGAGGTAGGCTGGCCGTCGTTGCCAAACTTACCCCACATGGTGAGGAATTTGCCGTCCGCGGAGAATTTCTGGATGCGGTGGTTCCAGGTGTCGGCCACGTAGACGCTGCCGTCGGGCCCCACGGCCACGCCCCACGGTTCGTTGAACGTGCCGCCGGGCGCGGCCTCCGCGCCATCGGCCAGGTTGCCGAAGGCGCCCCACACCTGCAACACTTTACCGTCCGCGCTAAGGTGCTGGATGCGGTGGTTGCGCGTGTCAGCCACGTAGAGGGAACCGTCCGCGGCCACGGCGATGCCCCGAGGCCCCTGGAATTGCCCCGGCTGTTGCCCCGCGGCGCCCAATACCTTGTCCGCAGCCAAGACGGTCTGCTTCTTGGCGTAGGGGTCTTCTTCGCCTTGGGTGACGGGTGCAGCGCCATAGTTCCAGATTTGGGCAACAATGTCTTTGCGCACGTACATCCGCATTCGGTCTCCGGGCGTCCAATCTTTCAAAATGGTGGCCATGTTGATTTTGGCGGCCGCGGCGGGGTCGTCGGCCACGCCGTTTTTCAGGCGGAAGTAAAGGGTAAAGTCGCGGTTAAGCCAAATCTGAAACAGGGCAGCCCGCATTTTGGGGTTCCGCAAGCCCTCTTTGACCTTGTCCCAGGTCAGCCCGAAGTAATCCTGGTTAGGCCACACCATGCGGACGTATTCGAATTCCACAAAATTGCGGGCGACAATAGGTTCCACTTTGCCGTAATTGGCCGCGCCGACCAAAATCACGGGCAAGGTCTTCATGTCGGGCGTAGGGCTGCTGCCGTAGAAACGCTGGTTGGGGTAATTGCGCAAATACCAGGTAAAAGGCCACGAAATGGCGTCGTCGTAGGCCACCTGCAAGCCCAGACCATCGGTCAGGCGCAGGGAAAGGTCGTGCACCTGCGACATCACAATGCGCACCCCGTCGGCCGAATGGGCATAGACCAGGTACTCGTTGGCCTGGCCAGCGTTGTAGTAAGCGGCCTGTACCGCGGTGTGGGTGGTCAGCAGTGCTAAGAGGCCGAAGAAAGTCAGCCCGGCCAGGCGCAGCAAATCTTCGGTGCGCCAGCGCATACTCAACCAGACGATGCCCAAGCCGCTCAAAATCGCAACTACCGTGCCCACCAGGAAAGAAGCCGTGCTCTCCAACTGAGCCAACTCGCTGCCGTGGAAAGGCGGCTGCGGCCCCAGCCAGGCGCCCACAGCCTCGGCCGTCGCCAGCACAAACATGAACACCAGCCCCACCAACGCCCAACCGTGCTCGGAACGGAAGGTTTCCCAATCCATTTGGTCGGCCCAGCGCCCCAACAGCCAGCCGGTGAGCAAAATCATGGGCAGGGCGATGTGCACGGTCAGCCAGGGCATCTTTTCCCCGGCCAGGGTGTAAGCCAGCACCGACGTCAGGCTCCAGAAGAGCAAGAATCCGGCGGCCAAACGGTCGGGGGAGGTTTCGAGCGCGGCGGTCTCAGGCCGCGCGTCTTTCTTCCCCCCGCGCCACAACCAGGCCACCCCCGCGACGAGGGTGCCCAGCGCAGGCAGGTAGGTGTAGATGGGAATTTGCGTCAACAGGTAATAAAACCAGGGCTGGCTGCCGCGGTGCACCCCCTGCTGGCTCAGCCAATAAGCCAACGCGCCCACCAGGCCGCTGAAAAAGCCCACCGCGTTGGTAAACACCGTGGTTTGGAAGACGGTGAAAATGCCGTAAAAGAGCGCTGCTTGCTTGAGCCAGGTGTTCGCATCCCAGGCGAGGCCCAAGGCGATGCTCAGGCCCAGCATGGGAATCAAAAACAGCGCGGTGCGTAGCAAACCGGCAGCCGAGTAATCTTGGGCGTTCCAGTGCACCAAGGCCATGGGCAACGGCGTCAGTTGAGGCAGAACAAAGGTCGAGAGAAGCAAGAGTAGGCCAAAGGCACGGTTTTGACGCAGTTGCTGCCAACCCACACCCACGACCAGGAAATAAACCGCCGCGATGGCAGCCACACCGGCCAACGCCAGAAAGAGCACAGCCATGGGATTGGCCAGCAGCAGGTGCAACAAACCCTGCTTGGCGGCCTCGGGGGTGGCTGCGTTTTCGGGTGCGGCCGGTGCCACGCTGGCCTGAAAGAGCAACGCAGTGACCACGGCCACCACCGCCCCCGCCGCGGCGGCCACCAACGCACCCCAAAAGCGCTTCTGGTGCTCGGGGTGCGCCCACGGTTGCCGTTCCACCTGCCGCAACAGCCGCCAGGCGAGGTAGAGCAGCATCTGCGCAGCATAGATGAACGCGGTCTCTTTGGCGATGAAATGCAACACCGTGGCTACGGTAAACCAGGTCAGATAACGCTTGTCGCCGCTTTCCAAATAGCGCAACGTGGACCACCACAACAGCACCGCCAGGGGCATGATCAGCGCCTCGTTGCGCGCGTAGCGGCCATAATAAAGCATGAAGGGCGAAATGAGCATCAGCCCCGCGGCAATCAACGCGCCCGTGCGGCCCAGATACCGCCGCCAAAGCCACAGCAGCGCCACCGCCAAAATCGCCGCCAAGGCGTGGGGCACGCGCGCGGTGAAATCGTTATCGCCAAACAAGAAGAAAGAAAGGGCAATCAAGTGGAACTGCAACGGCCCATGCATCATCGGCGCGTGCTGATAGCCATTGCCCTTGTATAAATTCCAGGAAAAGTACGTGTGCAGGCTTTCATCGTGGCTCATCGGCCGCTGCCCCAAATGGTAGAAGCGGGTGAAAGCCACGAGCAACAAAATCAACACGAAAAGCGCCACCTCAACCCGCAGAGGCAGCCATTCGCTCAGGGGGCGGTCTAAAAAAGAAGGGCGTTTTTCAACAGCGGATGATTTCATAAGCCAACCTCTCGGTCAATGACGGCGATGGACTGCGAAACGCAGTTTTTCCCTGCGCAATCCGCGGTTTCTCTACCCGGCAGGCAACTATTCAGCCTTGGGGAATAGGCCACGGATGAACGCGGATAATTACGGATAGCCACGGATTTGAGAGCGGCGTAGGGCGGGATGCCAAACCCACCCAGCCCAAGGGAGGCGAGATAGGGAGCCGCCAGCAAAAGCGCGCAATGCAAAGTGAGATTCTGTGTCTTCTGCGCCTTCTCTGTGTCTTCTGTGTTTTCCCGTGTGCGTGATCGAGATTTCTCTTTTCCGTTTGCGTCAAACAGGCGCCCCGGCAGCAGCCTATCTGCGGCCGCGGGGGCGGGCCCGGCCGCGCCCGCGCGTGTGCGGCGGCCCTGGCTGGTCGCGCAAAGCCGCCACTTCTGCTTCGGTGAGCGCACGCCACTCGCCCGGCTTGAGCCCGCCAAGCCGCAGGGGGCCAATCCGCACCCGCACCAAGCGCACCACGGGTAAGCCGGTAAGGCGACACATCTCGCGGATTTGGCGTTTCTTGCCTTCGCGCAATACCACCCGCAGCCACGCGCCCTTACCCTGCAGGCGCTCTATCCGCACCTGGGCAGGGCGGGTGCGGGTGCCGTCTTCCAACACGATGCCATGCCGCCACGCTTCCAACTGCGCTTCGGTAGGATGTTTGGCCACCAGCACCCGGTATTCCTTCTCGTGGCCGTAGCGGGGGTGGGTCAGGCGGTTCGCCAATTCGCCGTCGTTGGTCAACAGCATCAGCCCTTCGCTCTCCAGATCCAAGCGCCCCACCGGGAACACCCGCTGCGGCACCGGCACCAGGTCGCGCACGGTCTTCCGTCCATCCTGGCTTTCGGTGGTCGAAAGCACAAAGCGCTGTTTGTAAAGGGCGAGGTAAACCAACGGCTCCGGCGCCTGCACGCGCTGGCCATCCAGGCGGATGTCGTCCCGTTGCGGGTCGGCCTTTTCGCCCAATTGCGCCACGCGGCCGTTCACGGTCACCCGCCCTTGGGCGATGAGTTCTTCGCAGGCCCGACGAGAGCCCAAACCGGCGCGGGCCAAAATTTTCTGCAACCGAATTTCTGCCATGGTCTCCACCGACAACGGGAATTACCCTTTCAACACCGGAGCATCTTCGGCGGGCGGCTGGTCTTCTTCCAGGGGCGGCAGGGCGTCCAGCGAAGGCAGGCCGAAAACTTCCAGGAAAAGGGGGGTCGTGCCGTAAAGGAAAGGCCGCCCCGGGCCCTCTGCCCGCCCCACTTCCTCGATGAGTCCTTTGCTCAACAAAGAACGCAGCACGCCATCACTGCTCACCCCGCGAATGGCGTCGATTTGCGGGCGGGTGATGGGCTGGCGGTAGGCCACGATAGCCAAAGTCTCCAACGCGGCCTGGCTGAAGCGGACGGTGTTTTCGACCTGAAGGAAGCCCGCCACCCAGGCCCCGGCTTCGGGCGCGGTGGTCAATTGCCAGCGGCCGCGGTGCTCCTGCAGGCGGATGCCGCGGTGGGCCAAGACGGCCTGCAAGCGCGGCAAGGCCGCTTCGACCTCGCTCAGCGACGCGCCCGCAGCCTGCGCCAGCCGTCGCGGGCTGACCGGCTCGGCGGCCACGAACAAAAGCGCCTCTAATCGCACATCCAAAGGGGGGGGATGGGGCTCGCTCATGCTATAATCGGGGGCGATTGCGGTAACGATTCGGCTTGCAAACCTCAGCAGCGCTGGGTAGTGGTCTCTCGTCCGAGGCCTCGGCCAGCGTCTGCCCGCCTCGGCCGCTGTGCGCGGCCGAAAGTGAGGAACGATGTCTACCAAAACTGCCTGGCAGGCGCTCTGGGCGCTGGCCGCGCTGGTCTTAGCCAGCCTGGCCTGCACCATCAACATCGGCGGGCCTACCCCGCCTGCGCCCTTGCCCACGGCCGACCCCGCGGCCCTCCAGAGCCTGCGCGCCGGCTGGCAAACGGCCATCGCCCAAGCCCAAGACGGCCACGTGCGCGTGACCGTGACCGAAGCCCAACTTACCGCGTTGCTGGCCGACAAACTCGCCCGCGAGCAAAACGCGTGGTTCCAGCAGCCGGCGGTCTTTCTGCGAGAGGGCAAAATCGAAATTTACGGCCAGGTGCACAAAGCCAACGTCGTCGCACCGGTGCGCATTACCCTCAGCGTCAGCGTCGCGGCCAACGGCCAGCCCGCGTTCCATCTGGAACACGCGGACTTCGGCCCCCTGCCCGTGCCGCCCGACCTGTTGGAAGGGCTGTCGGCCATGCTCAACGAGGCTTTCACCGGCAAAGTGGGGCCCTTAGCCACGGGCATCCGCGTCGAAGAAGTGACCATCGAGCAGGGCACCATGACGGTGCAAGGCAGCCTGCGCTGAGCCCTGATTATACCATCCTATGTTCAGCAAGCGCCCTTTCCTTTGGATATTACTGCTCGGCCTGCTGGCCGGGTGCGTCGCGCCGCGGCGCGCGCAGGGGCAAATTCGCGTCACCGTGCAGGCCGACGGCCAAAGCCACCAAGTGCGCCTCCCCGCGGGCAGCACGGTGCAACAAGCCCTGCAGGCCGCGGGCGTCAAGTTGGGCGCATTAGACCGCACCGAGCCGCCCGCCTACGCGCTGTTAGACGACGGCGCGACGGTGCAGGTGGTGCGCGTCAGCGAAAAATTTACCGTGCGGCAAGAAATCGTGCCCTTCGAGCGGCAAACCCTGCGGAACGAAGCCCTGCCCGAGGGCGAAACCCGGCTTCTGCAAGCCGGGGCAAACGGCCGCCGCGACGTCACCTACCGGGAAGTGTACGAAAACGGCCACCTGGTCTCTAACCAGGCGGTCAAAAGCGTGGTCGTAGAAACGCCGGTGCCCGAAATCGTGATGGTCGGCGTGCAGACGCCCTTCGTGCCGCGCGCAATCCCCGGGCGGCTGGCCTATTTGGCCGCGGGCAACGCGTGGGTGATGGACGGCAACACCGGCGAGCGCAGGCCCGTGGTTACCAGCGGCGACTTAGACGGGCGGGTATTTTTCCTTTCCCCCAACGGGCGCTTCTTGCTTTTCACCCGCAAAGGCCAGGGAAAAGACGCCGACCTCAACACGTTGTGGCTGGCCGACCTGAACGCCAAGCCCGCCAAACTGGTAAGCCTGGGCGTAAAAAACATCGCCCATTTCGCCGATTTTGCGCCCTACAACCCTTACACCATCGCCTACTCCACGGTGGAGCCGCGCCCCCAACCGCCCGGCTGGCAGGCCAACAACGACCTCTACACCCTGAGTTTCAGCACCTCGGGCTGGGAAGGGGAGCCCCTGCTGCGCCTGGAGCCCAACGCGGGCGGCGTGTATGGCTGGTGGGGCACCACTTTTGCCTGGGCACCGGTGGGCACGCGGCTGGCCTTTGCCCGGCCCGACGCGGTGGGGCTGTTCGAGTTCGATACTGAGGAAGGATTGCAGCGCCTACTGCCCATTGTCCCTTACCAAACCCACGGCGATTGGGCCTGGACGCCACCGCTGGGCTGGGGGCCCGACGGCCGGGTGCTTTTCACCGTAAGCCACGGCGACAAAGAAGCCGACGAAACCTCGCCGGTGTTCGACCTGACCGCGTTGGTGCTGGGGAACCCGCACCCCATCCGTCTGGTGGCCAACGTGGGGATGTTTGCCAACCCCGTGCCCTCCCCCCGTCTGGCCGACGGAGGCTATCGGGTCGCCTTTTTGCAGGCGGTCTTTCCCCAAAAGAGCGAGATCAGCCGCTATCGCCTGTGGGTGATGGACCGGGACGGCTCGAACCGGCGGCAGATTTTCCCGCCGGAGGGCGGGTTGGGGCTGATGCCGCAGCACGTGGTATGGTCGCCGGCCGCGGTCGACAGGCATTTTCTGCTGGCCGTGATCTATCAAGGCAACCTTTACTTGGTCGACGCAGACGACGGCAAGTTCCAACAACTCACAGGCGACGGCCTGATCACCCGCCTGGCCTGGCGGTAAAGGGCCAAGCCCTCTGTAACGACTCAGCCACAAGGAGATAGACCACAGAACACGCGGACAATCACGGATTTTCAGGTCGCCAAGGAACGCGAAGCGCACAGGAAAGCATCTCCCTTCGCAAGCGCTTTTTGGCGGGCGGTGCCAAGGCACCGTTGGAAAACGACGACTTTGGGTGTTTTTCGCTCAATCTGTGCCAATCTGCGCAATCTGTGGTTTCTTCTTGCCAAGGTCGAACAGTTACGGCCCGCGAACAACACATTTTCGGAGGTTATCATCATGCGTATCCTCGTCACCGGTGCGGCTGGGTTCCTGGGCTCGCACCTCTGCGACCGCCTGCTGGCGGAAGGGCACGAAGTGGTGGGGATGGACAACTTCCTCACCGGCAGCCCCGACAACCTGGCGCATCTGGCCGGGCACCCGCGGTTTTCGTTCATCCGGCACGATGTCACCAATTTCATTTTCGTGCCCGGCAAACTGGATGCCGTGTTGCACTTTGCCTCACCGGCCAGCCCCAACCGGCTCTCGCCTTATGGCTATCCGAACTTGCCCATTCAAACCCTGAAGGTGGGCGCGCTGGGCACGCACAACACCTTGGGGTTGGCCAAAGCCCACGGGGCGCGCTTTTTGATCGCTTCGACCAGCGAGGTTTACGGCGACCCCGAGGTGCACCCCCAGCCCGAAACCTACTGGGGCAAGGTCAACCCCATCGGCGAACGCTCGGTGTACGACGAAGCCAAGCGGTTTGCCGAGGCCATGACCATGGCCTACCACCGCTACCACGGGGTCGACACGCGCATCGTGCGCATTTTCAACACCTACGGCCCGCGAATGCGGTTAGACGACGGGCGGGTGATGCCCAATTTCATTCAACAGGCGTTGCGCGGGGAGCCATTAACGGTGTACGGCGACGGCAGCCAGACCCGAAGTTTTTGCTACGTGGACGATTTGATCGACGGCATCTACCGGTTGCTGCTGAGCGACACTCACGAGCCGGTCAACATCGGCAACCCCGGTGAATTCACCATTTTGGAACTGGCCGAGGCGGTCAACCGCCTCACCGGCAACCCCGCGGGCGTGGTGTTCATGGCCGAGGCGCGCGACCGCGACGACCCCCAGCGACGTTGCCCCGACATCCGCCGCGCCCGCGCCCTGCTCGGCTGGGAACCGCGCATCGGCCTGGAAGAAGGCCTGCGGCGCACCATTACCGATTTTCAGCGGAGGATGCAAGGCTCATGATTTTGCAGCACCGTGAAGAGCGCAAGCGGTTCGCCAAATTTGCCCTGGTGGGCAGCATGGGCGCGGGGGTCGATTTTCTGGTGTTCAATTTGCTCACCCAGGTCGGCGGCATGGCGCCGGTGGCGGCCAGTGTTTTTTCTTTCCTCACGGCAATGACCCACAACTTTTTGTGGCACCGGTATTGGACGTACCCGGAATCGCGCAGTAAAAAAGTCGCCCACCAATGGCTGCAGTTTGGGATGGTCAGCGTGGCGGGGCTGGCCATTCGCACCACGCTGTTTGCCCTCATCCGTCCCCTGTTGGTGCGGATAGCCGCCTATCTCACGCCCCCTTTGCCGCTCACCCCCACGTTTTGGGGCAACAACACAGCCCTGGCCACGGTCATCCTGGTGGTCATGGTATGGAATTTCTTTGCCAATCGGTTTTGGACGTACAACGACGTGGCCGTGGGGTCGTGAATGAGAGGTATAGCCTCACGCCGCGCTCAATGATGTTGCCCCTCCTTTTTCTGGCTATACGAAATAGCCGGCCGCTCGCTTGCCACCGCCCCGCCATAGCTATGCGAAGACGCCGGTAACCTCGCTCTTTCGGTGGGCCGTATAGAAGCGTCCCCTTCCTTCAGTGAGCGGCGCAAAGTATCGCCCCCGGTAAGTAACTACCTACCCTGTGCCGAAAACGAGGTTGACAAGCAATATTCCAATAACTCTGCCATGCCATGAAACAACATTACACCTTGCTCGCCCTCACCACTCCCCCAGAGCCGCCGGCTCAGCCCCCTCTCTTCTCCCAATGGGAGAGGAGAGGGGGCGCGCAGCGGAGGCAAGGTGAGGGCGAAAAGCCACTGCAGCGCTTCTGGGTAGGTAATTACCCCGGCGATCAAAAAAGAAAGGCCTCGCCGTGAAGGCGAGGCCTTTTGGGGTTTGGTGTTCGTCGGCCTACAGATTGCTCAAGATGGTGCTGAATACATTGCCGATGGCAGGGCCCAATAAGGTCAGAATGGCAATAACAACGACGGCCACGAGCACCAGGATCAAAGCGTATTCTACCAAGCCCTGACCCTTTTCTTTGGGTGCAAACAACATGACACATTCCTCCTTTCTTCGAAGATTTCCTGCCGTGTGCAGGTGATTGTATTATAGCCGAAAACTTTCCAGGCAATGCTTCAATTTCGTTACAAAAAACATTGCAATTTGAAAGGGTGCTCAAGTAGTGCATGGGCAATTGGGCAACCGATCAACGGGGGTAAACAAAAACCCGCCAGCCCGTACAACACTGGCAGGTTTCTCTTTCAAACAAAACGCGAAATGCCCCAAGGGGCGTTGCAGCCACAACCGCCTTTTAGTTTGCCTCTGCCGTGGGTCGCGCCAACACCGCCGGCACTGTGAACGTCACCTGATTGCCATCAGGGGGGGCGCTGCTGATCAAAAGTTCGCCGCCCAGCATTTCGAGCCGTTCCCGGAGCAAGTGCAACCCCACCTGTTCGCTGGTGTCTAACGCTTCAAGGTTGATCGGCGTGCCGTCATCTTCCACAACTGCCTTGAGGCTCTCGTCGCCCAGGTGCAACGTCACAGTAACGTGTTGCGCTTTGCGCTCGTGCAAAGCGGCAGACACAAGCCCTTGCACTACCCGAAAGACAAACACCTCCAAGGTAGGCGCGTAGCGACGCTCTTGCCCCAAAGGCTTGAAAGTCACCGTGGCTTCATTTTGGTTGTTGAGGGTTTCCAGATAGCGGCGCAACGTGGGCAATAAGCCCAGGTCGTCGAGCATCATCGGGCGCAGTTCGAAAATGAACTCGCGCACTTGCCGAAATGTGTTGGCCGCCGCACTTTTCAGATTGTTCAGTTCCTCTCGCGCCCGCTTCGCATCGACTTCGAACAAACGGGAAGCGATCTCTGCCTGCAGGATGAAGTTAGAAAGATCCTGCGCGGGGCCGTCGTGCATTTGGCGGGCCAGGCGGCGGCGCTCGCTTTCTTGCGCATCCATCAGCATACCCAATACTTCCAGGGAGTGCTGGGCAGGCATAGCCGCCACCGCGCCTTGGGCCTGCTCGCTGCTACGTTCGCGCAGATCTTGCAACACCTTGATGAAGCGCTCCAATGTTTCATATACCTGCTGCAATTTTTCCATTTGACCACGAATGATCAAATGCCGTTGCTGCGCCTCCAACGCGTTTTCACAGGCCGCGGCCATCTCAGGCCAGCGTTCACGTTCGCGCATTTGGTGGACATACGCCAAAATCGACGCGCTTTTCTGGCCTAAACGATCAGCCTCGCTTTGGCTCTGTTCCAACATCAACGCCACCTCACGCGCTTCGCGGCGAGCGTCGGCGATGGCTTGATCTAACATTTCGGCAAATGAAGTGCTTTGTTGTTGAGATTCGGTTGGCTTCCCGACATCGGGCAGTTCTTCCATCCTCTGACCTCACAATTTGCAGGGCAACGCCCAAAGATAGCGACATCGCAACCGTTCAGCCCCAAGGAAATAGACCACGGACAACACGGAGCGTCACGGATTTTTAGGTCGCCAAGATGACGCCAAACGCGCCAAGAAACGAAGGGGGGGTTGTGTTCTTCTCACAATCTGTGCTCATCTGTGAAATCTGTGGATCTTTTTCTGCGAAATCTGCGTAATCTGTGGTTTCTCCTTGCCAAGGCTGAACAGTTACGTACGCGGCATCAACCTTTCAGCCGCACCCACCCGCGTTGCAAAGCATACACCGCGGCCTGGGTACGGTCTTCAACGTTCAATTTGCGCAAAATCGCGGTGACGTGGTTCTTCACCGTTTGCTCGCTAATACCCAACGTTTGGGCAATTTCACGGTTGCTCATGCCTTGGGTAAGCAGGCGCAACACTTCCATTTCTCGGGGGGAAAGGGACGATGCTGGTTCACCACCCAGCCATGCCTGACGCTCGCGCTCACCAAACACCTGGTATTCAATCACATAATGCCCGGCCACCACCTCCCGGATAACCTGAATCAGCCATTCGGGGGAAACTTCTTTGCTGCAATAGGCCCACGCGCCTTCGGCCAGCGCCTGGCGCTGCTGAGCCTCGTCGTCGTAAGCCGTAAGGAGCACCACGCGCGTGCGCCATCCTTGACGACTCACTTCACGGGCGATTTCGTGGCCGTTGATGTCCGGCAAGTTAACGTCTACCAGTGCAACGTCAGGCTGCACCCCACGGATAACCTCCAGCGCGGCACGGCCTGAAGCGGCCTCTGCGACCACTTCCAGGTCGTCTTCCAGCGAAAGTACGTCGTGCAATCCCCGCCGGAACACCGGATGATCGTCCACGATCAAAATCCGAATCATACTCATGGACAAAGTATAGCACAATTCTGCGTCCAGCAGTACACGGTAAGGTGCGTGGAGCCCAATCGCGGCCCCCAGCCCTGGGGCGGCGCATAGCAGGGCCGCCGCCCTTGCAGCAAGGTGGCGTACCAATCAGGGAAAGTCACGACCACCTGCGCACCTTGCTGGTCTAAAAAACGGCGCAGTGCCTGCTCGTCACGCACCATGGGAATCACCGTCGGCGAAACCAGACCGGCCATATCCACCAGGGGCAAGGTGGTGAAATAGCCCAAAGCGCCGATGTCGTGCGCGGCCACCACGGTGTAGGAAGGCGCGTGGGTCTGCAGCCACTGGGCAACGGTGACCATTTCGCTTTCGATCAAGGCGGTATCGGCGGCGAAGGCCTGGGCGCCCAGGGGAAGAAAAGCGACCTGCACGGCCAACGTCGCGGCCACCGCTCCTCGGCCGATGACCCAGGCCGCGCGGCTTCCGCGCCAAGCCCACAGCGAGGCCAGCCCTCGCCAGCCCAGCCACACCACCACGGGCAACACCGGGAGCACGTACCGACCATGCTGGTAGGCCACCGGCAGCCGCCAGGCATAGGCCAAAAGGTGCGTGATAGCCCATCCGGGCGCGGCCAAGTTTCCCCAGCGGCCTGCGCGCCCATCGACCAGGCTTTGCCCCGCGGCCAGGGGCAGAAACAGCGCCGCGCCGCCCGCGGCCAAGGGCTTGGTCACCCGCGCCAGCCGTTCGAGCAAGGGACGCGCGGTCAGCGCGGCATATTCCGCGTGTTTGGCGTAAAACGTGTTCGGCCAAAAATGGCCTGCGATATGCTCGTTGAACAACAAATAAGCGACAAAGGGCACGGCAAAGCCCAAGGCCAAGGCGGCCTCACGCGCCCCACGGGCTGGTGGCGGCTCGCCTTCCGGCCCGCGCCAGGCCGCCAACGCCAGCCAGGGCATGGCCAGCAGCGCTTCGGGGCGCAGCCACACCGCGCCCCCCACGGCCACGGCCACCCACCACGCGCCACGGCGGGTACGCGCCGCCTCGCTCCCCGCCACGACCAGCGCGGCCATGGCCAGTGCGAACCAGGCGGTTTCCATGCCCGAAAGCGCAGCCCACACCATATGCCAACAGCCCAGCAGCGAAAGCCCCACAGCCCACGGCCACCACCCCCCGCGCGCGGGCAACGTCCTTTTCCACCAACACCAGCCCCCCCAGGCCAACCAGGTCAGCGCCAGCCAGCCCCAAACTGCGCTCCACCATAACGGCGGCACGCCCACGGCCTGCCCCACGGCCATCAAGGCCACCCACAAGGGCGCCGTCGCCCCCGCGGAAGGCTGCCCCGGCCGATAAGCCCATTGCCCCCAACGCGCCAGGTTGCGGGCATAGGTCTGGTGAATCCAGGCGTCATCCAACGGGAAGCCCCAGCGGTAGGTATGCGCCGCGGCGAGGGCAAAGGCCGCCATCAACCCCGCGGCCAACAAAGCAAAGGCAGCCCAGGCCAAGGCCGCCTCGCGGCGCGAGCAAGGGGCTTTCACGGCCCCTCCTCCAGCAGGAACACGGGGGCGTCTGCAGCCTGGCCGATAAAACGCCACGGCGGGGGCACGGTGGTCGGATGGCAATAAAAATGGTTGAGGGGTTTCGGGTGGTGCACTTCCAAAAGCCAGTAGCGGGCGCCATAACGCCGCGCTACAACCGCCACGGTTTGGGCGTCGCCGTCGGGCACAGCCAGGGTGGGGCGGCCGGTGACCAGAGTGAAACCGGGCGGGTTGTTGACCAAAATGAGCGCCTCGCGCGGCACATCCAAAGCCTGCAGCCCCGCGTCGAGGCGGCGGTAAGTGCGGGCTTCCTCATCCCACGCCGGCTGGAAGAGGTCGCTGCCCACCACCCGGCGGGCGACGACCCACCCGCTCAGGAACACGGTCAGCGCCAGCAGGCCCCAGCCCAACACGCGCCAGGCCTGGCGCACAGGCCAGCTGCGGTGCCGCGCCAGCCGCCGCAGCACATCGGCCAGGCCAGCGGGGGCCAAAGCCCAAATCATGGGTTGCAGCGCGGCTGCCGTATGGAAATACCCGCCCCGCTCGCCCGCGAAGGGGTAAACCAGGCTCATCAGCAACCAGAGCAGCAGCCACATCCCCGCGGCCAAGCGCACCACTCGGCGCTGGCGCAAGCGCCAACCGCCCCAGAGGGCAAAAGGCAGCCAGATGACCTCGCCCTGCACGGCCAGCATGGAGAGCAGGTTCGTACCTACCGCGTGCAGGCGGGCGCGCAAAATTTCCCCCACCCCACCGGCCAGCCAATAGGTCGGGGTAAGCAGTGAGGCAGGATACACGTAAAGTTCGTCGTAGTGGCGCAACCAGAGCGCTTTGCTCCCTGCCGGCGAAAAAGGTGTACCAAACACCACCCAGTTGCGCAACATCCAGGGGCCGGCCAACACCACGAAGCCCACGGTCACCCACGCCCAACCGCGCCACCGCTTTTTTGCCAACGCCGCCCAGGCCGCGGCTAGCCACAACACCCCTTCGGCGCGGGTCAGATAAAACCCCGCGGCCAACACCCCCAAAATCACGGCTTGTAGCGCCCACAACCGACGGGAGAACGCCTTCCCCATGGCTTGCCGGGGGTGCCATGCGTCTTGCCAACGCCAGGGCTCGGCCCACCCGGCCACCAGGAAGAAAAGCCCCCCCAGGAACAAAAGCGGCGTAAAACTTTCGGGGATGGCCAGATAAGGCAGATAAAACCCCGCTGCCACGGCCAATACACCGCTAAGCCACGCTTGCTCGCGGCGGCGGGTCAGGCGATAGGCCAACCAGGCCGTCAACGGTGGCACCAACAAGGCCAACAAGAAAAAAGGCCAGCGCGCGGCGGCAAAAGGCGCAGCCGTAGGCCACCAATGCACACCCCAGGCCGCCAACGCGGCGGGCAAGGGCTGCCAATAGGCAAACGCGGGGTGCGGCACGCCCTGAGGGTCGTCCAGGTAATTCCACAAAAAGGGTTCGGTGGCCTGTCCGTGCGCTAAACGTTGCCCCATCACGGTGTAATAATCCGCGTCCATGTAACCGGGGCTGTGCTGGAAAAAAGCTACCGCGGCCAAAACCAGGGCTTCGAGCACCAACAGGGCAAGCAAATCTCGCGTTTTCATGGGGTAAGGAGTTCGGGGATTGGGGCTTGGTTACTTGGTTACTTTGGTTACTTGGGTACTTGGTTGCTTGGTTGTGCGCCTCTGCGTTTCCTTTGCGCCTCTGCGTTAACTCGCCTCGTCCAGCAAGGCGTGGGGGCGGGTAGCCCACCAGCGCACCGCGTACAACAAGGGCCATATGCCCAAGGGCAACAGGAAGAACACGTCCCAGCGCGGCCAGTGGCTCACGGGGCTGCGCAACAGGTCGCGCCACAAAAACCAGGGCAGGGCCCAAAAGAGGGCGGCGGTGAGCAAAACCGCGTGGCGGCCATAAGCCCGCCAGCGGGCAGCCCAATGGAACCACACCACCCCCAGCGGCAGCAGCAACATCACTTCGGCCGCGGGCACCACCCGCGTCCCCAACAACACACCGCCCCAGGCCGAGAGCGCGGTCGCCCAAACTGCATGCCGGGGCGAGCCCGACGCTGCCGCCCACCACTCCATGAGCACGTTGAGGGCCACCAGCCCCACCATCAACTGTCCCAACCGCGGGCCCACCCCCGGCATAGCCTGCGCCAGCGCCAAACGGGGTGAAACCAAGGGCGCGGCTTTCAAAATCAGACGCAGCATATCCAAGGGCCAGGAAGGGAGCAGCCAAAAAGCCACCGCCGCGCTGAGCAGCAACACACCCCAAAACCCGGCCCACACCCGCCAGCGGCGATGCGCCAGCGCCCAGAGCAAGAGAAACACCACCGGCAGGCCGGCGACTTCAGGCCGGATGAGCGCCAAAGCCAGCGCCGCGCCCACCAGCGTCTCGCGACCGCGCAACAACGCCGCCAGAGCCAGCACCAACAGGGCCCACACCCACCCCACCACGTCCCCGGTTACCAAGGTAAGGGCGGCAAAAAACCAGGTCAAAGCAAAGAAAAACAACACCGCGGCCAGCCCGCGGCCGCCCCGCCAGCGCAGCGCCTGCCCGCCCAGCAGACCGGCGGCTACCCACCCTGCAACCAACCCCACCGCAGCCATAGCACGCGCCCACGCAAAGGCGCCCATCAACGCCAGGGGGCCGTAAAAAATCAGCGCCACGGGGAAGAAATACACATCGGGTGCCACCCGGCTGCCCCGCAAAGCAGCCCAGCGGTAGAGCAAGGCCAGGCGGTGGTAAGGGTTCGCGCCCTCGAAGAAGAAGGCTCGCGTGGCCTCCCACGGGTAGCGCAGCGCCTCTCCGCCGGGGGTGTGTTGCGCCCAGGCCAGCACCGCGGCAAACAAAGCCACCCCTACCGCGCCGCCCAACACGAGGAGCGCGAGCAACCGCGCCCACGCGGCCCACGCGGTGCGGCGGCTCACGCCTCACCCTCCAAAGCCCGGGGGGCGTCGTCGTCGGCTTGCTGCACCACGAAAGGCGCATAGCGCGCCAACACCCGCAAGGGCAAACGCCCCCGAATGCGCACCCCGCCCCGATGGTGTTGCACAGCCTCGATCTGCCCCATCTCGTGGAACAGGGCAATCAGCCCACCTTGCTCATACGGCAAATCCACGGTCACCGGCCGATAAGTGGCATACAGTTTGTCGGCCATGGCCTGCAGCAACTCAGGCACCCCCTGTCCCCGCAAAGCCGAAATGGCCACCGCATCGGGGAAGGCCGCCAAAGCGGCCTGGGCGCGGGCGGGGTCTTCCAGCAAGTCGATTTTGTTGAGCACGGTGAGGATGGGGATGTGCCCCGCGCCGATGGCCTCGAGGGTCTGCAACACGGCCTCGGCCTGCGCCATGGCGTGCGGCGTGGTGATGTCGATGACGTGCAGCAGCAGGTCGGCCTCGGCGATTTCCTCTAACGTGGCGCGGAAAGCCGCCACCAAGGAAGTGGGCAACTTCTGAATGAAGCCCACTGTATCGGTGACCAGCGCGACGTAGCCATTGGGCAGGGTTACTCGGCGGGTGGTGGGGTCTAAAGTGGCGAAGAGTTGGTCGGCCACGTAAACATCGGCGCGGGTCAGGCGGTTGAGTAGGGTCGACTTGCCTGCGTTGGTGTAGCCCACCAACGCCACCACCGGCAGGCGGTTTTTGCGGCGGCGGGAGCGATAGCGTTGGCGGTGGGCGCGCACCTTTTCCAACGCCTTCCGCAATTGCGCCATGCGGCGGCGAATATCGCGGCGGTCAACTTCCAACTGGCGCTCGCCGGGGCCGCGCAGCCCCACACCGCCCATGCGGCCCGCGCGGCCGCCCCCGCCGCCCGTTTGCCGGGCCAGGTGTGTCCAGGCGCGGGTCAGCCGCGGCAGGCGATATTCGTATTGCGCCAATTCTACCTGCAGCGCGCCTTCACGGGTTTGCGCGTGCTGAGCAAAAATGTCCAAAATCAGCGCGGTGCGGTCTAAAATACGCACCTGCTGGCCGAAATAGTTTTCCAATTCACGCAGATGCCGCGGCGAAAGTTCGTCGTCGAAGAGCACAATGTCGGCCTCGGTCTCTTCGACCAGGGCTTTGATTTCTTCCAGTTTGCCGGGGCCGACGAACGTTTTGGGGTAAGGGCGATCCAGGCGTTGGGTGGCCTCGCCCACCACCTCCAGCCCCGCGGTTTCGGCTAGGCGGGCCAATTCGGCCAAGGATTCTTCCAACGGCAGGAGTTGGGGCTTCCCTCGCAGAGAAACCCCAACCAAAAAAGCCCGTTGCTTGGGAGGCTGGGTGCGATGGGTCACTTTTTCAGCCATGCGGTCAGGCGCTCCATGGCTTGTTGCAACTGCGCGGTATCGGTACCCAACGAGACACGCACGTAGCCCTCGCCATGGGGGCCGAAGATACGGCCTGGGGTCATACTTACCCCGGCCTCTTCCAAAGCGCGAGCGCAGAAGGCCTTACTGTCGGTCTCACCCGGGGGCAGCGGATACCAGACGTAGAGGGAAGCGCGCGGCGTGGGAACAGGGATACCCGCCGCGCGCAGGGCGTTCACCACAATGTCGCGGCGCTGCTGATACACCGCGTTGCGCTCGGCCACCCACGGCCACACCCGCTCGTCGGTCAGCGCCACGATACCGCCCTGCAACACCGGCAAAAATTGGGAAGTGTCGACCTGGCTTTTGTAAACATGCACATAGCGGACCACGGCCGGGTTCCCCACCATCATGCCCAGCCGCCAGCCGGCCATGTTGAAGGCCTTGGAGAGGGAGTTGAACTCCACGGCCACGTCTTTGGCACCGGGCACCTGCATCAGGCTAGGGGCCTGATAACCGTCGAAGGTGACATCCACGTACGGCGCGTCGTGGGCGAGGAGGATGCCATGCTTGCGGGCAAAGGCCACGGCCTGCTCGAAGAACGCCAGCGGGGCGACCGCGGCGGTAGGGTTGTTAGGGTAGTTGAGCCAGAGAATTTTCGCCCGCCGCAGCACCTCGGCAGGGATGGCTTCCAGATCGGGCAGGAAATCGTTTTCCGCCAGCAGGGGCATGAAATAGGGCTCGCCGCCCGCCAACAGGGTGCCCGCCCGATAGGTGGGGTAGCCGGGGTCGGGAATCAACACCACGTCGCCGGGGTTGACCAGGGCTTGCGCCAGGTGGAACAGGCCCTCTTTGGAGCCAATCAGCCCCAACACCTCGGTGGTCGGATCCAAGGCCACGTCGAAGCGGCGGCGATAGTAATCGGCCACGGCCTGTTTGAACGCTGGGGTGCCGCCGTAGGTGGTGTAACTGTGAGTGTCGGGGCGACGGGCAGCCGCGACCAGGGCTTCGATCACGAAGTCAGGCGGCGGCAAATCGGGCGCGCCAATGTCGATACGGATGATGTCTTTCCCCTGGGCGCGCAGCGCGGCGATTTTCTTCCCCAATTCGGCAAAGAAATAAGCGCCAAAGTTGGCCAGCCGGTCGGCAGAACGCATAACTCACTCTCCTTGGGTAAGATAAGCGGCCAGTTGCTCTAAGCCGCGGGTTTCGTCTTCGTCGGGCGGCGCGGAACGCAAGGGCAACAAAACGTGAAAAGTGGAGCCGGGGCATTTTTCTTCGTCGTAGCCCGGGGATTCGACCCAGATGGTGCCGCCATGGGCTTCGATGATGCCCTTGACAATGGACAGCCCTAAACCAGGCCCTCCGCCCTTGAAACCGGTCTTGCTGCTGGAGTGTGTACGCGGGTCACCCACCCGGCCGAATTTCTCGAAAATCAGGCGCTGATTCTCCGGCGCGATGCCGATGCCAGTGTCGGAGATCCGCACTTCCACAAAGCCCGGCAGCAAGCGGCCATCGACGGTAATGCGCCCGCCGTCGGGAGTATATTTGATGGCGTTGAGCAGCAAGTGACGAAAAGCCTGCTGCAGGCGAGTAATGTCGCCAAAAATCAAGTGCCTGCTGCCGAGAAAAGGCTCGACGCTCAGCGTCAGATGGCGTTTTTCCAGTACGGGGGCCAGTTCTGCAACCAGCGCGTTGAATAGTTGGTGAAGCCAGAGGGGTTGAAAGGAAAGGCGCAGTAGGTTGTTGTCAATCAGCGAGACGTCGATTAGGTTATCCACGATTTCGCGGGTGCGTTCACAACCGCGATGGATGCCTTGCAACAGAGGCTGCGATTGCTCTCGGAGAGGTGCGGGGGCACTACGGAGGGTGTCTTCCAACATAGCCGCATAGCCTTCAATGAGGGTAAGGGGGGTTTTGAGTTCGTGCGCGGCCACAGAAACGAAGTTCGATTTAGAACGATCCAACCGCTCCAGATCTTGCTGCACTTTGGCCAATTCGATACGGGCATGTTCCATTTGCGCCTGGAGTTCCTGCTCAGCGGCATAGGCAAAGGCATGTAGCCACAAAGGGAGAAGAGGCTCTAACACTTGCAAGGCCTGCTCTGGAGGCAAATGACGCCGCACCACACGCAGCGTCACTCCGCCCAAAACGCGCAACGCGTCCAACACGGTCAAGCGTTCGTCGCTCAGGTCGGTGCTGGTTAATGACCAGGCCCAGGTGGTGACCACAATGTTTAAAGGGGTGGGGTCGCCCTGCGCCAAGGCGCTCAGCAAGCGGTCGAAGAAATCAAGCAACTGGGGCCGCAGCCCGGCGCGTGTAGCCTCGCCGCGAGCCAGGGCGTCGGTCGCGGCATTCAGCCAGGGTTCGCGCAAGGGTTCCAAGAGCGTGCGGGCGTCCATACACATAGTTTACGATAGGAAGGGGAATTTGCCAATGGCTGAAGCAACAGGCCGGGAAGGTTGGCTGGCGATTGGGCGATTGGGGGATTGGGCAACCGCAGGGGTCAAGTGGGGGTGAGCGTCGGCAAACGTCATTGTTCAGCCTCGAAGAGACACTGCGGGTGGCGCAGGCAGAAAACCACAAAAGGCACAGGAAACGGGATGGGGGATGCGGCCGTTGGCGTCATTTTGGCGACCTTGGCGCCCTACGATTTGCGTCTACCGCCATCATCCGCGTTCATCCGGGAGCTGTTTTCCAAAGGCTGACCCGTTACCGGCAAACGTGATTTGCAAGCGGCCCTCGGCATCGTAAGCGTAATGGGCGAAGAAAGGAAGCGCGCCAGGCCGCGCGGCCAGCACGCGCGGGAGCAGCACAGGCAAGTCTTCCACCAGCGGCAGGTTTTGCCACCCATCTTGGGGCACCCACGCCAATTGGCCTTCGGGCGAAGCAAGGGACAAAGCAGGGGCGCGGCGCGCTTCGCCCCGAAACACGAAAAGCAGCACCCCGCGCGCGGCATCCACATCGATGGTCACCACCCCCACCAGCCACAGGTCGGCTTCGATGCCGGCTTCTTCTCGTAATTCGCGGCGGGCAGCGGCAAGCACATCTTCTCCGCGCTCCACGTGGCCGCCAAGGCCGTTGTACCGCCCGGCCCAGAGGCGCTTATCGGCCGCGCCGCGCAGCAACAACACCCGCTCGCCCTGGGTCACGAAAATCAGCGTGCGCGGCACCACCACATAGCGGGGCGCATGGACTTTTTGTTCGTCTGCAGGCATTTTCCACTCCTGACTTGCACAGCGTAAGTGCAGAGATCGTCGCTAAAAGCACCAAAGAGGGCGCCAAAAGAAGCCCAAGTAACCAAGTAACCAAGTAACCAGACCCAATTTTAGCGTCCCTTGCCACAAAGCACAAATTCGGGTAAGATAAAACTGCCTATTCGGTTCTTTGGGTGAACCAAAGAACAAAAACACCCCTCATTGAGGAGGAGAAGTATGCGCAAGACTCGAACGCTCTATGTAGTTTTAGCCCTTCTGCTCATCGCAGCGGCCGTGCTGACCGCCTGCGGCAAGAAAAGCACCTCCACCCCCGCGCCTGCGGCAACGCAACCGCCGGCCCAACAGGCACCCACCCAGGCACCGACCAAAGCGCCCACTAAAGCCCCCACTCAGGCGCCCACTCAACCGCCCGCCTTGGGTACCGAGGCCAACCCCATCATCTGGGTGCTAACTCCCTCGCAAGACACTCAGAAAGTGCTCGCCGGCGCCGAGCCCATTGCCCAATACATCGAAGAGAAAACCGGGCTGGTCATCGTGCCTAAGATCCCTACCGACTACGCGGCACAAATCGAAGCCATGTGCAGCGGTGAAGCCCAGATGGCCGCGCTCAACACCTTCGGGTACGTCCGCGCCCATCAGAAAAACTGCGCCGACGTCGCCTTGGCTTCGGTGCGCTACGGCTCCACCTCTTACGCCGGGCAAATCATCACCCAGGCCAACTCGGGCATCACCGGCCTGAAAGACCTGGTCGGCAAGACCTTCTGCCGCCCCGACCCTGAATCGACCTCCGGCTGGGTCATGCCCAAACTGATGATGCTCGGCGCAGGCATCGACCCCGACAAAGACCTGGCGCGCATCGTTGACACCGGCGGCCACGACGCCACCGTGCTCGCGGTCTACAACGGCGACTGCGACGCAGGCGCCACCTTCCAAGATGCCCGCGTGTTGGTCGCCAAAGATTACCCCGACGTCAACGACAAAGTGGTGGTCATCGCTCAGTCGCCGCCCATCCCCAACGACAATATCTCCTTCCGGCCTGACTTTCCCAAAGACTTGCGGGAGAAAATCGTGACCGCGCTGCTCTCGCTCAACGACAGCGACCAAGGCAAAGCCATGCTCAAAGGGCTCTTCTCCTGGCAGGGGTTGGAAAAAGTGGACGACTCGTTCTACGACGGCTTCCGCCAGGCTCTGGAGGCCTCGGGCTTGAGCATCGAAGACCTGAGCAAATAACCCATCAACCTCAACCTGCAAGGCGAGGGCGCCTGACCCTCGCCTTGCGCTTTTCTCAACCTTTTGCGAGGGACCATGCTGGTTGTCGAACATCTGACCAAGGTTTACGAAGACGGCACGATCGCCCTCAAAGATGTCAATTTTACGGTGGAAGATGGGGAGTTCCTGGTCATCATTGGCCTGAGCGGTTCGGGAAAATCCACCCTGCTGCGCTGCATCAACCGCCTGATTCAGCCTACCGAAGGGCGCATCCTCTGGAATGGAGTGGACATCACCCAGGCCAACGACGCCGAAATGCGGCGCATCCGCCGCGAGATTGGGATGATCTTCCAGCATTTCAACCTGGTAGAACGCTCCAGCGTGCTGACCAACGTGCTAACCGGCCGGCTGGGCTACCTGCCCTCGTGGTGGAGCCTGGTCAACTTCTTCCCCCAATCGGAAAAACGCCGCGCGATGCAGGCGCTGGAACGGGTGGGCATTGCCGACAAAGCCCACAACCGCGCCGACGCGCTTAGCGGCGGCCAAAAACAGCGGGTCGGCATTGCCCGGGCGCTGATGCAAGACCCCAAAATCATCCTCGCGGACGAACCCGTAGCCAGCCTCGACCCGGTGTTAGCCCATTCTATCCTCGGCTATCTGGAAAAGTTGAACCAGGAACACGACATCACCGTGCTCTGCAGTCTGCATTACCTGGATCTGGTACAACGCTACGCCACCAAAGTCATCGGCCTGCGCGACGGCCGCGTGGTGTATGAAGGCACCCGCGAAAACATCCGCAACATCACCGACGAAGAATTCAAACACATCTACGGCCAGGAAGCCCAACGCCTGAGCGTAGGCGGTTGAGGCGCGCCGTGTTTGGCAGTGAGGCGTTTTCAGCGTAACGGTTCAGCCTTTGAAAAACAGCCCACGGATGAACGCGGATGATGGCGGATAGACGCGGATTTGTGGGCGCCGAGGTCGCCAAAATGACGCCAACGGCCGCATCCCGTTTCCTGTGTCTTCTGGGGTTTTCTATCTGCGTCATCCGCAGCGTCTCTCTGAGGCTGAACAGTTGCTTTTCCGCACAGACAAAGGAGCCACCGTGAAGGACGGACGTCAGACGCAACACAAAGCCTGGTTGCAGGCGCTGCTTTCGCTGCTGGTCCCTGGTTTAGGGCAAGCGGTTGGCGGCGCGATAAGCCGCGGTTTTTACATTTTTCTGACCGAGGCGGTGCTGAGCGGTTTAGCGGTGTTTGCCGCTGCCCAACGCCCCCGTTACCCCGATTATGGGCTGAGTTTTCACGCCTATCTGCAGCTGCTGGGCGCTTCGGCCGCGCTGGTGATTTTTCTACTGGCGCTCTATTGGCTGGCGCGGCGTGTCTCGTTGCGCAGCGAGTTTGCCAAAACCGCGGCCGGGCCGACCTTTGCCGCGTTGAGCGCCCTCATCGCGGTGCTGGTCGCGCCGCGCATGGTAGATACCGTGCTCGCCCCCGAGGAACAAAAGAAACTCTTTGCCCTCACCGCGCTTTTCACCGCCATGGTGGTGGCCGCTATCTGGGCTTGGAACATCTACGACGCAGCGCAGGTACGCGGCAAAGCCCACGCCCCCAGCCTCACCCCCTTCTACCTGCTGCTCATCGTAGGCATCATCACCCTGGGCGCGCGCATCGTGCAAATCAACCCCGACAAAGCCATTCGGGAATACAAAGACACCGGCGTCATCCTCAGCCGCATCGTTTGGCCATGGAAGGTAGCCTTCGACTACAAAGCCTCGCAACTGGTGGCCGAAGCCAAAGTGCAAGCCCCTTGCCCGCCGGGCGCTACCCCGCCGCCGGTCAACCAACCTCAAGAAGGCAAACCGTGGGTGGTGGTCACGCCGACGTGCGGCGAACTCAGCAAACGCGACACCAAAGGCAAACTGACTTTCGGCACCCAGTTGACCATCCGCGGCGGCGGCTTCCAACCCGGTAAAAAGGTGCACATCCTGTGGGAAAACCCCATCGGCAATGCCTTTACCCCGCGCGGGGTGGGGCCAACGGAGATCGTGGTCGGGCCTGACGGCACGTTCAGCACGCAACTTTACATCCCCGACGTCACCATCCCCAGCATGGCGCAGGGGGCGCAAATTCACACCTTGCGGGTGGTGCAACGGGGCACGGCCAAATTCACCGGCAAACTGAGCAAGGCCATGAAATTAGCCCTGGAAAAGATGTTAGAGAGCATCATGATGGGGCTGATGGCCACCGCGGCGGGCATTTTACTCAGCGTGCCCCTTTCCTTCCTCGCAGCACGCAACCTGATGCACAACATTCACACCACCACTGAGGGCTTTGTCGGCGGCGTGCTGGGGCTGGTGGGCGGCGCGTATGCGGGCAAACGCTTAGCCGACGTGCTCACGCCGCTGGTAGGCGGGCTGGAAAAAGCGCCAGTGCTGACGTTTACGATTTACGTGGTGCTGGTGCTCGGCCTGGCCATTGGGGCCTACCGCCTGCTGAGCCGCGCTTTAGCGCAAGCGGGAGAACGGCTCCACCCCACGCTCTCGTTGAGCATCGGCATTTTGGGCATGGCGCTCATCGGCGGAGGCGTGGGTTACGCGCTGGGCATAGGCTACGCTCATGGCATTTTGGGCATCACCCGAGGGGCAGAGGCCGCTCAGGCCATGGCGCACAGCAGCGGCATGTTTGGCGCGGCGCTCGGCGCGGCGCTGGCTGCGTTTTGGGCCGGTCGGCTGGGCGCTAACGGCAAAATCCCCATCGGGCAATTCATTTACGCCGCGGTGCGTTTGCTGCTCAACATCGGCCGCTCCATCGAGCCGCTGATCTGGGCCATCATGGGCGTGATTTGGGTCGGGCCTGGTGCATTTGCCGGCTTCATCGCGCTCACCATCCACTCGGTGGCCGCTTTGGGCAAACTCTACTCCGAAGCCATCGAAAGCATCGACCCCGGCCCCATCGAAGCCCTCCAAGCCACAGGCGCCACCCGGCTGCAAACCATCGTCTACGCGGTAGTGCCCCAGGTGCTGCCCCCCTTCACCGCGTTCACCCTCTACCGCTGGGACATCAACGTCCGCATGTCCACCATCATCGGTCTGGTGGGCGGCGGCGGCATCGGCTTCTTGCTCATCCAGTGGATTCACCAGTTCCAGTACGAGCAAGCAGGGCTGGCCGTTTGGCTGATCACCATCACCGTGGCAACGCTGGACTTCATCAGCGCCAACATCCGCGAGAAAATGGTATAAGCCGCCGATGGACACGGCCGTGTTTCGCGGGAAAACCCACATCCCCGGCTGGGGGCCCTTTGTGGTGGAAGTCACGCCGCAGGGGCTGCAATGTGTGTGCTGGGGCGAAGACGCCGCGGAGGAAAGCGCGCCTGCTGCGGAAGGAACGGACCCTGCCGTGGCCCAGGCCCTGCGTTGTGCAACCTCCCAATGGCTGGCCCATCTGCAGGAATACTTCGCCGGGCGGCGATTCTCCTTCCCCCAGCAGATCGCGTGGGAACGGCTGCGGCCCTTCCAGCGCCGGGTGCTGCAGGCGGTAGCGCGCATCCCCTATGGCGAGACGCGCACCTACGGGCAAATTGCGGCGGCCATCGGCCAGCCGAACGCGGCGCGGGCGGTGGGGCGCGCGGTGGCCACCAACCCCCTCCCCATTGTCGTGCCCTGCCACCGGGTGGTGGGCGCCCGCGGCGACCTGCACGGCTTCAGCGGCCCCGGCGGCTTAGCCACCAAGGCCCGCCTCTTGGCTATGGAACAGACCTTCCGGGCGACCGCTTGACCAATCGTAACCGTCCAGCCTTGGCAAGAAGAAACCACAGATTACGCAGATTACACAGAAAGACATCCGCAGATTGGCACAGATTGAGCAAAAAAACGCTGAAAAGCACCTTCCGCGTCACCCGCGGCCGATTTCCCCAAGGCTGAAGCGTTGCCCTTCCGCTCGACCAATCAACCAATTGACCAATCAACCAATTGACCAATCATTCCGACAGCGGGTACGGCTGACCTACGCCAAAACCGAAGCCATGCGTTACACCGGCCATCTGGATGTGCAACGGACGTTGGAACGCATGTTCCGCCGCGCCGGTCTGCCCCTATGGCACAGCCAGGGCTATCATCCCCGCCCCAAGATGCACCTGGCGGCCGCACTGCCTTTGGGCTGCACCAGCGAACACGAAATCGCCGATTTTTGGCTCACCGAGCCCTGGCCAGCCGAAAAAATCGCCGCCGCGCTACGCCGCGCTGCGCCCCCCGGCCTGCGCATCTTGGCAGTAACCCTGCCCGACCCGGCAAAACCGCCCCTGCCCACCCAGGTGCGCAGCAGCGACTACCTGGTCACGCTGCTGGATCCGGTGCCCGATTTGGCAGAAAAAGCGGGCGCGCTGCTGGCCGCGTCGTCGCTGCCGCGCGAGCGCCGGGGGAAGCCCTACGACCTGCGCCCCCTCATTGAATCGCTGGACGTCCTTTCGCCGGACGGCGAAGGGCACCAACGGCTGGTCATGCGCCTTCGCGCGCAGGAAGGGGCCACCGGCCGTCCCGACGAAGTGTTGGCCGCCTTAGGCATCCCCTTGAACGCGGCGCGCATCCACCGCACCAGGCTAATCCTTCGAAACCCCACCGGGCAGCCCCGCTAAACCGGCCGGGCTGCCAACCGTCGCACCAACGTAACTGTTCAGCGCAAACACGGGAAACCACAGAAGACACAAAGAAGGCACCGAGAACACAGAAGGCAGGAGGGGTTGGGGTGCCGAGGGATTGGGGTAAATGGCGCTTGGTTGCTTGGTGGTTGGTTACTCAGGCACTTCTCCTGGTGCCCTTGGCGACCTAAAATCTACGGCTGCCCGTCATTATCCGCGTTCAGCAGCGGCCTATTTTCCCATGGCTGAACGGTAACGCGCCAACAACACCAAGGGGTGATCCGCGTGGCGCCCGGTGCCGTGCTCGATTTGCGCCCGGCACGACGTGCCCGGCGCGACAACGGGCTGCGCCTCGTCGGCAGCCCGCACCGCGGGGAAAAGCACCATCTCGCCAATGCGCAACGAAAGGTCGTAATGCTCGGCCTCGTAGCCGAACGCGCCGGCCATGCCGCAGCAGCCACTGGGAATCACCTCTACCGGGATGCCCGCGGCCTGCAAAATGGCCGCGGTAGCCTCTTGGCCCACAGGCAAGCCGTCGTCCGCAGGCGGCCGCGCTTTCTGGTAACAATGGCCGTGCAGCAGCACCGGCTCGCCTTCCCAGGGGGGCGCGTCGCGCCACAAGCCTGCCCAGCCCTGGTGGCGGGCGAAAAACTCATCGGCCAGCCAGGCGCGCTTGCTCAACGCCGCCACCTCAGGCCGACCGGGCAACAGGTCGGGGTATTCGTCTTGCAGGGTGTAAATTTCCGAAGGCTCTGCGCCCACGACGGGCAACCGGCCTTCAGGGTCCAAGCGGGCGATGGCCGCCACCACCTGCTGCGCCTTGGCCTGGGCCTGGTCGAGGAACCCTTTGGAAAGCAGCGGACGGCCCGCGCCCAACACGGGCAGTGCGGCCACCCGTTCGCCTAAGGCTTCGAGCAACAACAGGGTGGCGCTTTCCACTTCGGGCTCGAAATGGCGGGTGAAGGGGTCGGCCAGGTAAAGCACGGTGGGGTGCTGGGCGCGCGGCGTGGGCCGCGGCGCACGCCGCGGCAGGGGCAACGCCCGCCCAGGGGCCAGCCCCAACGCGCGGGCCATCCAGCGCCGCACGGCCGGTGCGTTGGCCACCCGGAGCAACGGCGCCAACCACCAGACCCGCGGGGCCACCTCGCCCCAAAACGCGAAAAACCAATCCCGCACCCGCCGGCGATGCTGCCGGTAGTAGCGGTACAAAAACTCGTATTTCAGTTTGGCCATGTCCACGCCCGAGGGGCACTCAGCGCGGCAGCCTTTGCACGCCAAACACAAATCCAACGCCTGATACGCGGCCTCTTCGGCTTGGGGCAAGTGCCCGGCGATCATCGCCCGCAGCAGGTTCGCCCGCCCGCGGGTGCTCTTGTCTTCGTCGCGGGTGGCCTGGAAGGTGGGACACATCAGCCCGTCTTTCTTGCGGCACACCCCCGCGCCGTTGCACGTCTCGATGGCTGCCACCAGCCCACCGGCCGAAGAAAAATCCAGCCGCGGCGTCCAGCCGCGCGGGCGGTAATCTTCGCCATAGCGCAGGTGCGTGTCCATGCGGGGGGCGTCCAAAATTTTGTGGGGGTTGAGGATGCCCTGGGGGTCGGCGGCTTGCTTCACCTGGCGGAAAAGGGCCATGATCTGCGGGCCAAACGTGGCTTCCAAAAACTCGGCGCGGGCGATGCCGTCGCCGTGCTCGCCGCTGGGCACACCGCCCAGGCGGATGCCCGCTTCCATAGCCGCCTGGGCCAGACCGCGCAATTTGCCGCGGTCTCGGGCGTCTTTCAAGTTGAGCGCGGGGCGAATGTGCAGACATCCTGCCGAGGCGTGCGCGTAGAAATCGGCCTCTACCTGGAATTCGCGGAAAATCTGCTGCACCGCGCGCACGAACTCGCCCAGATGCTCCACCGGCACGGTGATGTCTTCCATGAACGAGATAGGCTTGGCCGCGCCCTGGCGGGACATGAGCAGGCCGAGGCCCACTTTGCGCACCTTCCAGATGTGCGCTTGGGTGGTTTCGTCCAAAGCCAAAAAGGCCTCGCGGCTCAGGCCGCGGGCCTGCGCCTGGGCCAGCCGCGGGTCGTCGGCGGCAAATTCCACGATCAACAGGGCTTGCGGCCGACCGGGGGGCAAAAAGTC
>JALUDX010000161.1 GCA_027053355.1 Anaerolineales bacterium
CGTCGGTGGGGGTGGGGGCGCTGTCGAGCCCCGCGCGGGTCACCGAAAGGGCGGCCAGGCGGGTGGCGAAGTGGGCGGCTTCCAGCGCGTCGCCGGTGTGGTAAAGGCGGACGAAGAACGCGGCCGCGAAGATGTCGCCTGCGCCCACCGCGTCGTGTTCGGGGGTGGGCGGCGCGGGGATGTGGCGATGCTCGCCAAACCAGTACAGATCCGCACCCTGGGGGCCGCGGGTGACCACCAGCACCCGGCTCCGCTCGGCCAGGTAGGGGATGGCCAGGTCGTCCAACCCCAGGTCTTCGATGCTCAACACCGTGGCCGTTACCCAGGGCAAGACCGAGAGCAGCGCCTCCCAGGGGGCGGGGCTGATCACGCCGGTGTCGTCCCAGGTGCGGAGCCAGCCTTGCGCGGTAAGGCCGACGAAACGGCCGGCAAAGGCCTCGGCCATGGTGAGGGGCAGTTCCTGGGCGATAGGCGCCAGGTGCACCAGCCGGGCGCGTCGCCACCCTGGGGGCACGTCGGCGAGCGCAAGGGGCTTGGCCTGAGCCAGCAGCCGCAAGCGCCGCCCGGCTGGGGTTTCGGTGAGGGCAAAGGTGGTGGTCTGGGCCGCGGGCTTGCACACCAGGTCGACGTCGGCCAACGGGAGTGGGTTGGTCTCGATGGCCGCGGCGGTGACTACCGCGCTGCGCAACCCCAAGGCACGCGCGGTCAGCGCGGCATAGGCCACGCTGCCGCCCCACCGCTCGCCTTGCGGCAAGAGGTCGCGGCTCAGGTGGCCGATGGTGAGATAATCGGGTGTCGACACAGGGGAATTATAACAGAGGTTGGGGCGGCGCCAGTGTAGGATTGAGGGGAGGGGAATTTCAATATGTAGGCAGAAAAACACAGAAGACACAGAAAGCGGGAAGTAAAGGCATGATGGGGGATGCGGGAAGAGGCGTGATGCTGAGGAGTTGGGGCCGATGGAAGTTGGTTACCTGGTTACCTGGTTACCTGGTTACCTGGTTGCTTGGTTGCTTGGGTGCTTGGGTGCTTTTCCTGTGCCCTCGGCGCTCTAAAATCCGCGGCTATCCGCCATCATCCGCGTTCATCCGTGGGCTGTTTTCCAAAGGCCGAACAGTTACGTTACGAAAAAAGCCCTGCCGGTAGGGCAGGGCTGAGGTGCGGTGGGGGCACGGCGAGGATCAGGCCGCGGCTTCGGCCTCACCTTCACTTGCGCTCTCGCCTTCGGCGGGCGCTTCGCTTTTCTTGACCCGACGGGTCACTTCTTCCGCGGCCTCTTTGCCCCGCTTTTGCAGGGTGATGGCTTGCTCTTGGGCCACTTTCGCGGCCTCTTCGGCCCTGCGGCGGGCTTCGGCCAAGGCTTCTTCTGCCTTGCGGCGCGCCTCTTCCGCTCGGCGCAGTGCTTCTTCTGCGCTCACCGAGGCGCGGTCTTTGATTTCGATGCCCTTTTCTTTCAGCAGGGTGCGCACTTCCTCACCCGACTGGGGAGCCATGAGCAACGCGGCCAAGGCACCGGCCACGCCCCCCACGAAAACGCCCGCTAAGAAGGCGCTGAAATCGTTGTTCTCGGCCATAGTTCACTCTCCTTTTCATTTGGGTTTCTTCTTGCGGCCGCGCACCAGGCTCAGCGCGCCGAGCACGGTGCTCAGTGCGGCCGTGGTCTCGTTGAGTTTGATGATCGGTTCGGCTAAATGATCGCTAATGAACGCGGCGGTGCCCTCCAGTACCCGCACTGTTTTGGTGGTGGAGTCTAAAATGGGTTTGACTTCTTGCTGCAGGAGGTTGATCAACACGGCCAATTGCAGCACCAAGACCAGCAGTGCAACCCCAATGACCATGCCCTCCAGCGCCAGCAAGATGATGAACACATCGCGGACGCGCGTGGTGGGGGCAGAAGGGCTGAGTAGATACACCGTTGCCGCGACTAACAGGCCGACCAGCAAGACGGCGCCCAACCCTCCCAGCCAAAGCCATTTGCGTCGGCTGGTTTGGCTTGTGGTCCCCGAGGTGGAAGGGGTATTTTCAGAGGAAGGGATGGTCTGTTTGTCTGCGTTCATGGCCACTTCATTATATCATGCTCCCCGGGACGCGGCGGCAGGGGGGCGTTTTCTTGCGAAAAACTTGTAAACTCACGGGGCTGGCATCGTTCACCAGATGCGCTGGAGCCGCGGGTTCTCGCAAGCGCGGCGTCCTGCTTTGGCCATGTCGAGCCAGCGGCCATGGACGTGCACGCGCACCACGTCAGCGGTAAAGTCGGTGTTCGTTGGGCCGTGGTTGTCGTAAAACCAGGAGCCGACGCCGTAAAAATCTACGGGCACGCCTAAACGCTCGAAAAGGGCGATTTTTTCTGGCTTGAACCCGCCAGAGACCACGATTTTGGTCTGCTGGCAATAGCGCCGGGCCTCTGAACGCCACGCAGCGGGCAGGTCCCAGTGTTCCCAGGCGTGGTCGAGGGCGTCGCGCACTTGCCACACCAGCCGTGGGTTGACGCCTAAATCAAGTTCAGCCGCGCCCAACGGCTGAAGGCCGCTATCGCGCAGGTCGCCGGAGGTGTCGAGCCGCACGCCAAACAGGCGGTATTTTTCCGCCTCCGCGGGCTGCCCGGCCTCGCGCAACCGCCGATACGCGGCAAACATCACTTCCAGCACCCGCACCGCGTCGCGAGCGCAGGCGTTGTTGAAGTCCACCAGCGCAATGCGGGGGATTTCGGGGGGCAGGGTGCGGGCAAAGGCCAGCATGGCTTCGGGGGTGTCGCCCAAGAAGCAGGCCAGGTAGGCGTGCGCGGTGGTGCCCCCGCCCCGGCCGCCCCACCACGCGCCTTGCGCATCGGTGGAGATGAACGGCTGTACCGCGGCGCCGTGGTCGTGGTTGTATCGCTGGACGCCCAAGGCGTAGGCGTAGCCATCCAAGGCTTGCACCGCGGGCAGGTCGAAGCGCGCGGGGAAGAAAAGCACCGGCTTGTCGCGACTGGCTTGCAAAATCTGATAGGTGTTGGTGGCAATGCGGCTGCCGCGGGTCAGGTAGCCCAAGGTGACGGTTTCTAAAGGGGCAAAGTCGCGGTAGCGGCCGCGTACCCGCAGCACGGGCTGCACGTTTTGCGGGTCGCCGTGGTAGGCGACCAGGTCGCCGTCTTCCACAGCCCACACGGCCAGCGCGTCCGCACTGTTGGTGAAATGGTCGCCTTCCCAGGTGCCGGTGGCCTGGCGCAGAATGGCCAGCGCGACGTCGACCCCGGCTACTACGGTCACGCCCGGCCGGCGGGTGAACCATTGCATTTCCACGTGGGCTTCGCCGATGGGCAGGTCGCGCGCCGCACCCGCGGGCGGCCGCCCGTCTTCGCCCTGGTAGGTGTAACCGCGGCGGCTGAGTTCGGTCAGCAGCGCGGCGATGTTGACGAAGTATTTGTCGCTGTACACGCCCCGGCGGATACCTTCCCAATCCAGGGCCAGGGTTTCGGCGGTGAGGCGTTCTCCGTTAAACAGGGACATGCGAACAGGCTCCTCGAGGGGAAGATGGACTGCGGCTGACGAGAGGCCTGGTTTCCCCAGACGTGATAGGGCCGAGAGGCGGGCGCGCGGCGCGGTTTAGCGGCCGTAGGTTGCGCGCACCCGCTGCAGTTTTTCTATGGCTTCGGGCGGCAGGGGCTCGGGGCGGCGCACCAAGTGCGCCCAGAGCAGGGTCTGGGCCGTGTGCTCTAACACTTCCATGCGGGCGACGGCTTCGTTTAGGGTATGGCCTACGGTGAGCGCGCCGTGCCGTGCCAGCAGGATGACGTCGTGCTGGCCAATCCACGCCGCGACCACGCCCCGGTTTTCCGGCGTGGAGGGGGTGGCGTAGGCTGTGGTGGGCACTTCGCCCAAAAGCAGCACGGCCTCGGGCAACACCGCTTCCTGCAAGGAGATGCCGGCCAAAGTCAGCGCTACCGCGGCCGCGGGGTGGGCGTGGACCACCGCGGCCACGTCGCTCCGCCGGCGATACACTTCCAGGTGCATGGGGAGTTCGGACGTCGGCTTCAGCCCCCGCATCCCGGCCAGCACCCGCCCGGCCAGGTCGACGATGAGCAGTTCTTCGGGCTGCAGGCGGGCTTTGGGCACCCCTGAAGGCACCACCAGCACCCGTTCGTCATCCAGGCGGGCGGAGAGGTTCCCCGAAGGGCCGGGCAACAGCCCCTGCTCATGCAGCCGCCGCGCGGCAGCCACTATCTCGCGGCGCAAAACCCAGGCCTTGTCTTCCGGCAGCATCCCTTACTCCTTGGCCGAGGGTTGCGCCGCCCCCCGGCTGGCGGAAGGCTTTTCCCGGTGTTGCATCGAAGGGGAAAGCAGGGTGTACAGCCACGCTAAGGCTTGCTCGTCGTATTCCACATAGCCGCAAATGTCGCACGTCCACGCGGGGAATTTGGGCACCACCAGCAGTTCGTCGCCCAGGCGGGCAAAATAGGTGAGTTCGGTCAGGTGGAGCATCCCTGCATGGCATTTAGGGCAGGAAAAGGTGTCTTCTGTGCTCATCGCGCGTTCTCGCTCGTGGGTTGGGCTGTTTTGGGGATAACGGTTCGGCCCCGGAAAAGTGGCCCCGGCTGAATGGATAACGATCTGGGACGCCAAGGAAGCGGGGGCTTCCGCTCAGGGAGAGGCCGGGTACTGCGGGTCGTGCAGCACCCGCCAGGCGCGCGGCGGCCAATAGACCAGCACTGCCCGCCCTACCATTTGTTTGAGGGACACCGGGCCAAAAAAGTGGGAGTCGGTGGAGTTGTTGCGGTTGTCGCCCAAGACGAACACCTCGCCAGGAGGTACCTTCCACACGCCGGTGTAATGCGGGGGCTCGGCGATATACGGTTCCACGATGGGCTGGCCGTCGATGTACACATGCCCGTCCCGCACCGCGACTTCTTCGCCCGGCAGGCCGATGACGCGCTTGATGTAGTCGTCTTGGTGGTTCTTGCTCGCCAGGTTGGGGAACGCCTGGGGCTGGAAGACCACGATGTCGCCGCGGTGGGGCGACGAAGTGCGGTAGGCCAGCCGATAGACCAACACGAACTCGCCGCTCTTGAACGTGGGGTACATGCTAAACCCTTCCACACGCACCCGCGCGGTCAAGGCGTTGATGCCCAGATACAGCACCCCGGCCAGGGCCAGGGTTTGCACGACTTCCCAGAGGAAGGAAAGCAAACCGCGCAGCAGGCTTTTTTTCGGCGGCTCGGCGGGTGTTTCTTCAGGGGGGAAAGCCTCTAACGGCGTAGCCTCAGGAGGCAAAATTTTAGAGGGTTCGAAGGGGTCTTGTGCTTGCACGGAGGGCCTCGAAACAAGAGTTGGTGAAGCAGGGCTGATTATACGCCAAGAGGGGGAAGAAAGCAATCTGCAGCCGCGGGTTTTGCCGTGCGGCCGGTGATATACTTCGTTTATGCTGCTGTTGTTGACCGCCCCGTCGGGCGGCGGAAAGAGCACCTTCTGCCAGCGGGTCGCCACGGCCTGGCAGCGGCAGGGTTTCGTGGTGGGCGGGCTGCTGACCCGTTCCAGCGGGCCGGCGGGGCAGGCTCCGGCCTTGTGGTGGCACGACGTGGCCCGCGGGGACGAGCGCCTGATTGCGCACCTCGCTCCCCCTGCCGATGCCGATTGGGGGCGCTGGCGCTTGCTGCCCACCACCGAGGCCTGGGGCAACCGCCGTCTGCGCGCCTTGCGCACGGTGGATTTGCTGCTCGTGGATGAACTCGGCCCGTGGGAAATGCGAGCCGGCCGCGGGCTGCAAGCCGTGTGGCCGGTGCTGCGCTCTGCCCGTTACCGCTTGGCCTTGTTGACCGTGCGGCCAGCCTTGGCCCCCGCACTGACGCGCACCTTGGCCGACCTGCGGCCGGTGGTGCTGCCTCTCACCGACCCGAACGCCCGCAGCCGCGCGTGGCGCCTCACGCAACCCCCGCGGTAGCGCCTTCAAAATGCCCAGGGGGAAAAATCGGTCTGCCGGTCGAAGACGTCTACCCCTTCCGCACGCTTCAACCCGTTGGCCGCTAAATAGGTTAGCGGGGTGGCTAACGTCTCATAGGCCACCTTCACCAGCCATTGCGACACCACCGCCTGCAGCAGCCCCCCGGCAGGGATGATGCCGTAGAAGGCCAGGGTGATGAACGTGGCCGCGTCCACGCCCTCCCCCACGATGGTGGAAGTCACCGTGCGCAGCCACAGCCAGCGTCCCTCGGTGCGCACTTTCAGTTTGGCCATGATGTACGCGTTGAGGAATTCGCCTACCAGATAAGCGGTAAACGAAGCCGCCAACAGCCGCGGGGTAAAGCCAAACAGCGCCCGAAAAGCAGCCTGGGCTTTGGCTGCAGAGCCGAGACCCGCGTGCCAGAAGGGCGCCGCGGGCAGCCGAACCGCCAGCCAAATGGCCGCCACCGCCAGCAGGTTGGCCGCAAAGCCCGTCCAAATCATGCGCCGGGCTGCCGCGTAGCCATATACCTCGGTGACCACGTCGCCGAGGATGTAAGCCAGGGGGAAGAGCACCACCGCCGCGGGCAGCACCAGCCCGGCCACCAGCACCAGTTTCACCGCGATGATGTTCGAGACCACCAGAACCACCGCGAACAGCCCTACTAAGGCAGGGTAATAGCGGGGGCGGGCCGCCGTTTGGCCGCGCGCCGCCCCGCCTGCGGCGGCAGCGCCTTGCGAAAATTCCGCGTCGTGCCATCGGGTTTCAGACGCCATCTTTCTCCTCGTTGGGGAGATTTTCTTTTGGAGTGCGGTGCCTTGGCACTGCACCCCAAAACACTTTTGTAGAGAAGGGCAAAAATTGGTTAACGATGAAAATAACGTGGTTGTGCCTGAACGCCCTCACTTATCCCCCGCCGCCTCGCTTGGCCTTCGACTTCGCTCAGCCTTCGACTTCGCTCAGCCTTCGACTTCGCTCAGGCCAGGCGCTCGGCGGCTGCCCCCTTCTCTCTCCCATTGGGAGAGAGAAGGGGGCGCGGTGCTGAGGCTCTGCCGAAGCACCCGCGGGGGAAGAGTGAGGGCGCTGCCATCGCGGGAATGTTAACCACTTTATGGTGAGTTCAATAGACAAGCCCCCCTGCGGCCTGCTTAAAACCTCACCATCGCGGCGACGGCCTCTTTGGCCTCCGGTGTCTTGACATGCTCCGCGCTCACCGTGATCGCGATGCCTCCCCGGATGTTGAACTCGCCCACCACCCGGATGTAATGCGGGTCGAGCACCTTCACCAGGTCGTCCAAAATCACGTTGACCACATGCTCGTGGAACACGCCTTCGTTGCGGTACGACCAGAGGTACAGTTTGTACGACTTGGATTCCACGATTTTCTGGTCGGGCACGTAGGCCACCCGGATGGTGGCAAAGTCGGGCTGGCCGGTGACCGGGCACAGGCAGGTGAACTCGCTGGTTTCCAGCGTCACCAGGTAATAGCGCCCCGGCGTGCGGTTGGGGAACGCTTCCAGTTTCTTGCTCGGCTGGGCTTTGCGCCCCAGCAGGCTCAGGTCTTTCAAATCTTCAGGCTGGGTCATCGGCATGATTCATCCTCCTCAATCGCCAATCGCAAATCGCTAATCGCAAATCGTAAATCGCAAATCGCCACTCGCTACTCACCCCGCTCCCCGACCGCGGCTTCCACCCGCTCCACCAACCGGCAGAAAGCGCATTTCCCCGGCGCGGTGGTCGGCTGGCCGCAGACCGGGCAGGTGTGCAGGGCTTCCGCCACCTCTTCGGCGGCGTCCGCGAACAGCCCCTCTTCTTTGGCCTTGAGGAAGCCCAAATAGAACTGCAATTTCGCGCCAGGGCGTTTGGCTTCCAGTTGGTTGAGCAGTTGTTTGTAGTAGATGGACTTCGCGCCCACCGAGAAGGGGCATTCCTCGTAGATGTAGCGGATGCCGCGCAGCAGCGCGTAGGCCGCGGTTTCCCGCTCGTAGAAGCGGAAGAGGGGCTTGACCTTGCGTGCCAGCCCCGGCGAAGCCGGCAGCACCGGCCCCTGCCGCCGCAAATAGCCCGCCGCCCAGGTGAGGGTGTTGCCGAAGAGCACCGCGGCCTCGTCGTCCAGGTTGTGGCCGGTGGCGAGCACATTGTAGCCCAAGTCGCGGGCAATACGGTTCATCTCGTGGCGCTTGACCAGGCCGCAGACCGAGCAGGGTTTCCCCTTGCCGCGGTGGGTGAGTTTCGCCATTTCGGGGATGCTCGCGCCGTAGGCCGCAGGCACGTTCACGATGTGCAGGGTGAGCCCCCGTTCCTCGGCAAAAGCCTGGGTGAGCGCCTTGGACTGGCTGGAATAGCCAAAGCCGCCGTCGATGCCCAGGTCGATGTAAAGCCCGTCGGCCTGGTAGCCCAGCCGCCAGAGCACATCCCACAGCGCCAACGAATCCTTGCCGCCCGAAACGGCCACCAGCACCCGGTCGTCGGCGCTGAACATGTGGTATTTCTTGATGAACCGCTCGGTCTGGGCGACGAACCACTCCAGATAATGCGCTTTGCACAGCGCCAGTTTGTGATGGCGCATGTTGATCACGGCCTTCTGGCCACATTTTCGGCAGCGCATGGCTCAGCCCCCCGAAATCACGGCCACCAAGCGAATGACGTCGCCGTCTTTCAGGTGGGCGTCTTCGGTCACCAGTTCGCCGTCCTTGGTGGGGATGACTTCCTCCAGCGGGATTTCCAACTGCTTGAGGGCCTGCTTGATGGTGATGCCATGGGGCACTTCGTACGTTTTACCGCGCAGCAGTAACTTCGCGGGCATGAACGACCTCCTGGAGGGAATGGGGGTAAGCCGCAGGGTAACTCAGCCACAAGGGAAGAGTCCGCCGACCCCACAAATACACACGGCTTTTTGGGGGCGCCAAGGTCGCCAAGACGACGCCAAGGTCGCCAAGAAACGAAAGTTAGCGTTGCGCTTTTCGGTGTTTTTCGGTAATTACCTACCCAGAAGCGCTGCAGTGGCTTTTCGCCCTCACCTTACCCCCGCTGCGCGCCCCCTCTCCTCTCCCATTGGGAGAGGAGAGGGGGC
>JALUDX010000162.1 GCA_027053355.1 Anaerolineales bacterium
CCCCCCTTTTATCCCCCCTCCCCTCTCCCGCAGCAGCGGGAGAGGGGAGGGGGGAAAGCCGCCGCCCTGAGCGAAGACGAAGGCTGGCCTGAGCGAAGTCGAAGGCTGCCCTGAGCGAAGTCGAAGGGGGCGGCTTTGGGGGAGAGGAGAGGGTGTAAAAGTAAGATTTTTTTAAAGATTTGGCATGACGAGATGAGTTCTGCCGGCCAATGAGAACCAACGGCCAGGGCACGATTGATTTTGTGTCGAGTAATCAGTCCGCGGCCCATTTTCCTAAGGCTGAACAGTTACCAAATGACACGGGGAGGGATTGCGAGTTGCAGATTACGGGAGGGAAGGCAGGCACCATGAGTGCAAGTATAAACCGCTGGCGCGCCCACATTGCAGGGCGCGGCACAAAATTGCTCAGCGCGGCCTGGTTCTGGTATGGCCTGGCGCTGTTAGGGCTGGCGGTGTACACCGCGGAGGCGCTCTACTTTGCTCACCATCAGCGGGTGGTGTTCGACGAAGGGACGTACCTTTACAAAGGATGGCTGTTCGCGCGGGGGGTGTACCGACCCTTTCAGGCGTATGGGCCATGGACGAACCACATGCCCCTGGCGTTTTTGATACCGGGGTGGGTGCAACGGTGGTTGGGGCCGGGCTTGCAGGCCGGGCGCTATTTCCAGGTGGCGCTTTCGGTGGTCATGTGGGGCGGGGTGTGGCTGCTGTTGCGTCGCTGGGCCGGGCTGCCCTGGGCCACGTGGGGCATGTGGGCTGCGGCCGCGATGCCTGTGTGGGCCAAGGTGTATAGCCTGGCTATTTCTGAAGGGTTGACTGCGGCCGTGTTGGTATGGGCGCTGGCCGCCTTTTGGACGCGTCGGCCGCGGGGCTGGCAGGTGGTGCTGGGTGGCGCGCTGACGGGCGCCATGGTGCTCATCCGGCTCAACATGGCAGCCGCGTTGCTCTTTTTCGCGCTGATGGTCGGCGCCATCGCCGGCCGGCGGGCCGCCCTCCGTTTTTTGGCCGCGGCCGCGCTGGTCGTGGCCGTAGGCCACGCGCTTTACTGGCCAGAGATCCTGCGGCTGTGGGTCAAGTGGCTCCCCGCGCGGTGGACGCCTTTTCTCGACGCGTGGCGGTTACCGGCAGCCGCGCGGCCCGCGTGGCGCCCTTCGCCCTCGCCTTTCTACAGCCGCTTGTTCATCGCCGCGACCACCTGGCAGGACTACGCTCTGGCCTGGAGCGCGTTGCTGGGGGCAACCTTCGCCTTGCGGGGCCGGCAGGGGGCGCGCGCTGCGGTCGGCTGGCTGGTCGCCCTGCTTTGGGTGTTGGCGCTCAGCCACGCCGCGGTCAGCGTAGGGCAAAACTGGTGCGTGGACTGCCTTTCGATCTACGCGTCCTTTTTCTTGCCGCTGAGCCTGGTGGCGCTGGGGGCGACCTGCGCGTCGACCTGCCGCGGCCGCGGCCCGCGCAGGCTGTGGTGGGCTTTGGGCCTCACCGCGGCCCTCACCGCGGCCGCAGTGGGCATCGGCAGCGACGCGGACATCCTCCAGCACGTGGCGGCTTGGGGCGACGCGCTGCTGCCCAACCGGGCTTTCGACACGCTGCGGCTGCTCAGCCTGCACGTAATGCAAGAAACCCATTACCGCACGGGCTGGCCGCCGCGCATGGCCCAACGGCTGCTCTTGGGCCTGACCCTTGGCGCGCTGGCCGTCGCGGGGGTCGCGCTGCTGCGCCGCAGCCGCCCTCGCCGCAGCGCCCACACCTGGCTGACCTGGGTGGGCGTGCTCACTTTGCTCTCGCCCACCTCGCTGCTCAGCGGCCATTTCACCACCTACGATTGCCGACAAGGCGACGTGTTGCAAGCCGTCGCCGCCACCGGCCAGGCGCTGCGCGACTTCATTCCCCCTGGAAGCACGGTATACTGGCAGGGTTACAGCGTGGTGCCCTTGCTGTATGTGCCCCAGATTCGCACCTTCCCCCAGCAATACAACAGCGTGTACGGCCGCCGCGAAGGGGCGGTAGATAGCGATACCCTGCGGCGCCGGGGGCTGTGGAACGGGGCTTTAGCCCAACAATGGCTGCGGCAGGCCAACGTGGTGGTCATCGAACAGGCCGCGTGGAACGCCGCCTGGCAACAACGGCTCGCCGCGCTGGGGATGCAGCCCGTCGGCCAGACGCCGCCGCCCAACCCGTGCCAGCCTACCAGCCGCTTGCTCGTGTTTCGCCGCGGCGGGCCGTGAGCGCCCGTGGCCCAACTCTTGCTTCGAGGAGCCTTGCCATGCTGCTTTCTGTGGTCATCCCGGTGTTCAACGAAGAGGAAAATTTACCCCTGCTGCACCAGGCGCTGCACCAGGGGCTGGCGGCATGTCGCTGGCCGTGGGAGGTGGTGCTGGTAGACGATGGCAGCACCGACGGCAGCGCCGCGGTGCTGACCCGCCTGGCCAGCGAAGACCCGGCTCACGTGCGGGTGGTCTTCCTTCGCCGTAATTTCGGGCAGACCGCCGCGCTGGCCGCGGGCATCGACCACGCCCAGGGCGACGTGGTGGTGCTGATGGATGCGGACCTGCAGAACGACCCCGCGGACATTCCCGCCCTGGTGGCCAAGTTAGAAGAGGGGTACGACGTGGTCAGCGGCTGGCGCAAAGACCGGCAAGACCCGTTTTTCACGCGGGTTTTGCCTTCCAAAATGGCCAACGCGCTCATCTCGCGGGTCACCGGGGTGCACCTGCACGACTACGGCTGCACCCTCAAAGCCTATCGCCGAGAGGTGCTGGAAGGGTTCCGCCTGTATGGGGAAATGCACCGTTTCATCCCCGCTTATGCGCATTCGGTAGGGGCGCGCATTGCGGAAGTGCCCGTGCGGCACCACCCGCGGCGCTTCGGGCGCTCGAAATACGGCCTCACCCGCACCTTGAAAGTGGTGCTCGATCTGTTCACGGTCAAGTTTTTGCTCAGTTATTTTCACAAACCCATTTATCTTTTCGGCGGCGTGGGGCTGACGCTGATGCTGCCCAGCGCCTTGGCGCTCGTGGTCTTGGTGATACGGCGCATCTTCTGGAAAGTCGCCCTCTTCACCTCGCCGCTGTTCCAGATGAGCCTGATGTTCATCATTTTAGGCTTTCAATCCATGCTCATGGGGCTGATTGCGGAACTGCTGGTGCGCACGTATCACGAAGCGCAAGGCAAGCCCACCTACACGGTGCGGCAAGTGCTCAACATCCCAGGGGAAAGGGGAAACACCGGGCGCCCCCAAGGGGCTGTTAAGCCTGGGAATGAAGGGCTTGCATAATCAACGCCATCCGGTCGGCCATTTTTTGCTGATCGCGCTCTTCGGCAAAGAAAGCCAACACAGCCTCGGCGTCCAGGGTATAACCAGGGTAAGGCTGGCCGCGCAGGCGCTCGGCCGCGACGTCGGCCAGAGCCAACAATTTGCGGCAGCGGCGGCTGCTGGTAAAACGGACGTCGCGCAGGTGACCTGCTTCCACCTGCCCCCAAAAGGCCACCCGATGATTTTTGTTACGGGCTTCCGCGCCCAAGGGCACATAACCCGCCGGGGGCTCCGCAACCCAATGGCGCACGCCCTGACGATGGTATTCAGCAACTTTCATACGCGAGTTCCTCCTGAAGAAAAAAGTTTTGCTCCCGCCCTCGGCGGCAGGGTCAACGCCTCCTGCTCCACCGGCAGCCTATCCAGCCGCACCCCCACCGCGTGGTAGATCGCGTTGGTAATTGCCGGCGCGGTGGGCACGCTCACGATTTCGCCCACGCCTTTGCCGCCGAAGGGGCCGGTGCTCACCGGATGCTCCACCACGATGGGGATGATTTCCGGCACTTGCTCAAACGCAGGCATCCGGTAGCGGGCTAAGCGGTCGGTCACCACGCGCCCTTCTTCAACGATGAAGTGCTCGGTGAGCGCGGTGCCGATGCCCATCACCACGCCGCCTTCAATTTGCCCTTTCAGCGCCAGCGGGTTGATGGCCGCGCCCACATCCACCGCCGTGACCACCCGCAGCACTTTCACCTCGCCGGTGAGGGTGTTCACCTCCACCTCGGCGGCCTGCGCGGCGAAGGCGTAGGCAAAGTGCATGTCGCCACCCTCGCCCAATGGCTTGGTTTCGGGCGCGTGGTAGGTGTAGCGGACGCGCGGCTCGCGCCCCAGGGCGTGCATCTCCGCCGCGACCTCAGGCCAGCGGAGCAGCCGCTCGCCCAGCAAAAGGCCCTCGGGCTGCGGCCAGATTTGGTCGGGCGGGACGTCGTACCGTTCCGCCAACGTGGAGCGCAGCGCGCTGACCAACACCCGCGCCGCCATCCGCGCCGCGTTGCCGCTGACGTACGTCTGCCGGGAAGCCGTGGTCGGGCCGCCGTCGGGGGTGCGGTCGGTGTCCATCACCAGCACCCGCACGCCCTCGGCGTCCACGCCGATTTCCTCCGCGGCGACCAACTGCAACACCGAAACCAGCCCCTGCCCTAACTCGGCGGACGAAATCCGCACTTCAAACACGCCCTCGGGCAGCAGTTCCACCTCGGCGGTGGCATCGTCGGGCGCGCCGCCGCCCAGCCCCGTGTTCTTGAACGCAGCGGCAAAGCCCCACGCGCGCACTTTGTGCGGCTCGCCAGGGACGGGGCGCGGCGCGAAGGGGTCGGCTTCCCCGCTCAGGCGGCGCACCTCCGCGTCCACGCGGTCAATGCATTCCAGCAGGCCCACGCTTTCCCGCAACACCTGCCCGGTGCTGGTGGTGGAACCCACCCGGAGGGCGTTCTTGCGCCGCAGTTCCACCGGATCCAGCCCCAAACGCTCAGCGAGCATGTCCATCATGCTTTCCACCGCAAAGTTGGACTGGGTGACGCCGAAGCCGCGGAACGCGCCCGCCGGCGGGTTGTTGGTGTACACCGCGTAGCAGTCGGCGCGCACGTGCGGCACGTCGTAAGGCCCGGCGGAATGGGTGGTGGCGCGGGTCATCACCTTCTCGCCGAGGGAAGCGTAGGCGCCGGTGTCGCCGTAGAGTTCGGTCTGCACCGCGGTCAGGCGGCCGTCGCGCTTCGCGCCGATGCGGACGCGAATCTGGGTGGCGTGGCGCTTGGGATGGGCAATCAGGCTTTCGCGGCGGTCGTAGAGCAGTTTCACCGGCCGGCCGGTCTTCCACGCCAACAGCGCGGCGTGAATCTGCCCGGCGATGTCTTCCTTGCCGCCGAAGCCGCCGCCCATGGTCTGCCCCACGATGTGCACCCGTTCCTCAGGCCAGCCCAGCGCCGCGGCCACCTGCCGCCGGTCGTCGTAGGGAATCTGCGAGCCGACATACACCTCCATCCGCCCGTCCTCGGTGGGCACGGCAACGCTCGCCTCGGGCTCAAGGAAGGCGTGGTCGTAGTGGGGCGTGGTGAAGGTGTGTTCCAGCACCACATCGGCCTCGGCAAAACCCCGTTCCACATCGCCCTTGCGCACTTTGATATGCTTGAGCAGGTTGCCGGAAGGGTGCAACGGCGGGGCATCGGGCGCAAGCGCGGCCAGCGGGTCGGCGAGCACGGGCAGCGGCTCAATTTCGGCTTCAATCAGGGAAGCCGCTTCCTGCGCGATGGCGCGCGTTTCCGCGGCCACAATGGCTAAGGCGTCGCCAACGTAGCGAATGCGCTCGCCCACGCCGACCAGAATGGGCCAGTCGTCAATGAGCACGCCGTGGTTGCGCGCCGCGGGCAAATCCGCGGCGGTCATCACCGCGACCACACCCTTCAGCGCGCGGGCTTTGCTCACATCCAGCCGCCGCAAAATGCCGTGGGGGACTTCGGCACGGCGCACCGCGGCATGGAGCATGTCCGGGAAGACGAGGTCGTCGGTGTAGCGGGCGCGGCCTGTGACCTTGTCCACCGCGTCGGGGCGGATGTGGGGCCTGCCGACCACCTTGCCCGCATACGCCGAGGCGGGGATTTCGGGCGGGGGCGGCGGTTCGCCGGTGCGCAGGCTGTGCGCGGCGGCTAAAATCGCATCCTCAATGGCCGGATACGCCCCGCAGCGGCAGAGGTTGTCCTTCAGCACGTGGTGGATGTCCTCGGGCTGGGGGTCGGGGTTGTGTTCCAGCAGGGCGTGGGCGGCCATGATTTGGCCGGGGGTGCAGAAGCCGCACTGGGTCGCGCCGTGCTCCACAAAGGCTTCCTGCAACGGGTGCAGGATGAATTCGTGGTCGCGCTGCTGCGCCAGCCTTTCAATGGTGAGGACGCTTTTGCCGTCGGCGCGCTCGGCGGGGTAGATGCAGGAAAGCACCGCCTCGCCGTTCACTTCCACGGTGCACGCGCCGCACTCGCCTTCCTGACAGCCGATTTTGGTGCCCGTCAGGCCAAGGCGGTAGCGCAGGACATCGGCGAGGGTTTCGCCGGGGTCAATGGTGAGGGTATGGGGGGTGCCGTTTACGGTAAGGGTGATGGTGGGCATGGGAGGGAAGGAATTAGGAATTAGGGAAATTAGGAATTAGGGGATTGAGGGATTGGGGATACGGGATAAGGGATGCGGGCGGCGGGACGCGGCGCAAATCGCAAATCCTAAATCGCAAATCCTAAATCGCCACTCGCCACTCGCAATTCGCAATTCCTCATTCGCAACTCTTCACTCGCCACCCGCCCTTTGCCACGCCTTCCCCACGGTTTCGCGCAGCAGAATGCCCGCGAGGTGGCGGCGGTAGGTTTCGGTGGCGCGGTAGCGGCTGGTGCGGAAGCGGGCTTCGCGGAGCAGGGCTTCCACCGCGGCGTTCAGCGTCGCTTCGTCGGGCGCGTGGCCGCAGAGGACGCTTTCGGCGGCGGTGGCGCGGCGAGGCACCGGCCCAAAGGGCCCCACGGCAATGCGGATTTGCGCGATACGGTCGCCTTCCCGCGCCAGCCAGACCGCCGTGTTGAGGATGGGCAGCGCCACGCCCTGGGGGCGCATCACGCGGCGGAAGGCCGAAGCCGCCTTTTGCCGCGTCAGCGGCAGCCAAAAGCCGACCAGCATCTCCTCGTGCTTGAGCGCGGAGCGGCCGGGGCCAAGGTACAGGTCGGCCAGGGGCACGCGGCGGCGTCCGTGCGGGGAAGCGACCTCGGCGCGGGCGTCCAGCGCCAGCAGGGCAATCGCGCCGTCGGCCGCGGGGAGGGCATGGGCCACGTTGCCGCCCAAGGTGGCGACGTTGCGGATTTGGTAGCCCGCCATTTGGCTGGTGGCCTCGGCTAACGCCATGGCGTGCTCGCGCACCAAGGGCGACGCCGCCACGCGGTTGAGGGGCACGCCCGCGCCGACAAAGAGTTCGTCGCCGCGGATTTCCAGCGCCCGCAGTTCGGGGATTTCGGTGATGTCCACTAACGCCTGCACGGGCGGGTGCCGCCCCTGCTGCAAATCCAGCATCAGGTCCGTGCCACCGGCAATCAGCACGGCGGCTTCTCCTGCTTCGGCCAACATCTGCAGGGCTTCTTCAACGGTTTTCGGGCGGAGGTAGGTGTGCCACATGGGGGTTGAGGGATTCGGGATTAGGGATTGGGGGATTGGGGTCGTTAGGTCGTTGGGTCGTTAGGTCGTTGGGTCGTTAGGTCGTTGGGTCGTTGGGTCGTTGGGGCATTTTCAAACAAGATTTCAGTTATTGCAAAGGTGGGATCTATCGCGCTTGTAGCAAGATCTCACCCATCCCCCGCTGAGCCTCGCTAACGCTCGGCCCATCTGCCCCCTTCCCTCCCTTAGTAAGGGAGGGAAGGGGGCGGCTACGGCGACGCGATAGTGTCACCGTAGCGGGGGTAGGGAGAGATCAAAAACTTGGGCGCTAAGTTGCAAAAGGCCTAAGCCAACTATCAAGGTTGATTATGGGTCGTTGCGGTGTTCTATATCGGTGCGGACAACAACATGCTTGACAACGGAGAATTTTTATTCCATAATGGTTGCAAAACGGAACCAGACGGAGGTTTTCATGCCGACACTGACCATCAAAAACATTCCCGACGACCTCTACGAGGCGCTGAAGCGGCAGGCTGAGCGCCATCGGCGGAGCCTCAACAGCGAGGTCATCGTGTGCCTTGAGCAGGCGGTGCGCAGTTACGCCATCCAGCCAGAGGAGTTTTTGGCACGCGCCCGCCGCTTGCGGGAGAAAACCGCAGGCTACGCCATCACCGACGAGAGGTTCAACGCGGCCAAGCGGGAAGGGCGGCCATGATTGTCGTGGATACCAACATCATCGGCTACCTTTTCCTGAACAGCCCGCACAGCGCGCACGCCGAGGAAGCCCTGAAAAAGGATAGCGCATGGGCGGCTCCTCTGCTGTGGCGGAGCGAACTGCGCAATGTGCTCACCCTTTACCTCCGCAAGGGCTTGCTAACGCTGGAAGACGCGCTCCAAATCATGGAAGAAGCAAGCCGCCTGCTGGCAGGGCGGGAGTTCGCCGTGCCTTCGCCGACCGTGCTCACCCTCGCCAGCCAGAGCGCCCTTTCCGCCTACGACTGCGAATTTGTGGCGCTGGCGCGGGATTTGGGCGTGCCTCTGGTCACGGTGGATCGCCAAATCCTGCGCGAGTTCCCGCGCGTGGCGGTGGGGTTAGCAGAATTTGTAAAGTAGTAAGGTGCTGGGAGAGGTCGTTGGGTCGTTGGGGCGTTGGGTCGTTGGGGCGTTGGGGCGCTGAGTTGACGCAGCGAGCAATCAATCGGCGTGCACCCCTGCCATCAACAAGCCAAGGCGCTCGGCGGTGGCTTCTTCCCGCGGCAGGATGTCCATCACTTGCCCTTCGTAGAGCACTGCGATGCGGTCGGAAAGTGCCAGCACTTCGTCCAAATCCTCGGAGATCAGCAACACGGCGACGCCGGCGCGGCGCTGGGCCAGCAACTGCTCGCGCACGTACTCGGTCGCGCCGATGTCCAAACCGCGGGTGGGTTGCGCGGCGATGATCACGCGGGGCTGCCGCGCCAGTTCCCGCGCCAGCACGATTTTCTGAATGTTGCCGCCGGAAAGGCTTTTCGCCAGAGTGTTGCGCGAGGGCGTCTTGATGCGGAACTGCTTGATGA
>JALUDX010000163.1 GCA_027053355.1 Anaerolineales bacterium
CTTCGCTCAGGGCAGCCTTCGACTTCGCTCAGGGCAGCCTTCGACTTCGCTCAGGGCGGCGGCTTTCCCCCCTCCCCTCTCCCAAGCCTGGGAGAGGGGGGAAGAAAAGGGGGGCGGGGTGAGGGTAAAGGCAAAAGTTAGAAAACTGTCCAAGTTTGTGTCAGGTAACCAGTACCAGGCCACAGGGGAACCCGCGCGTTCCCGAACCCGCCTCTGGCAGCCTTCTTACATTCCTCTTATGTTCCACCAACGTGAATCTTGTGCACTCATGGAACAATTAAACATCGTCAAAGGCAAACCACACTTTCCCGGAGGTATAGCATGGCTCGCAAGAAACTCAGCGCCGAAGAACTGCAACGGCGTCATCAACAAATGCTCAACACGTTTGTCCGCGAAGCGTGGGGTGAGATTCCCGCAGAGAGGGAAGTCAAACTGCGCAGCCTCAAGGCGTGGGGCTTCGACCTGCTGAAGGGGCTGCGCGGGGGCGCGCCCAGCGTGTTCGTAGCGCCCCAAGAGGCGCGTCGCCAAAAAGGCGAAACCTACGAGGCCGAAGGCGAAACCTACGAAGTACAAGAGGTATGGCAAAGCCTGCCCAAAGGTGCGAAACTCCTCATTCGCGTAGGCTTAGAAGAGCGCCGCGGGGTGATACGCGCCTATTATCGCCATGCGTTCGGCGAAGAGGAGCACCTTTTCACCCTCCCGGCGGGCGAATTGCTGTTAGCCTACTTCAAAAAACGCGGCTTCGGCAAACTGCTGGAGGCCTTCCTTTCCAGCGGCTTGACCACCGAGTTCCTGCAAAAGCGTGGCGAAGGCGGCAAAGCCTACGACTACGACCATCTCCCTGCAAAAATGCGCCGCGCGCTCCGCGAAGCCGGCGACCTGCTCCGCAAACGCACCCGTGTCGGCCGCTTCACTCTGGTCTATTTCGGCAAAAACAAAGACGGCGACGACCGTTACATCGTCACCTGGTTGCTGCCGACCATCCACCTGTTTGACGTCGACATCGCCGAGCGGGTCGACAAACTCTTGGCCGCGCTCGACTAAACTTTCCCAAGGAGGAAACCATGATCATCCGCAAAGCCCATGCCCTGGCTTTGAAACGTTTGCTCGCAGACCAGCAAGCCCAACGCCCTTACACCGAAATTACGCCCGAAGCGCAAGAAGTGTATCTGGAACTGGAACGCGCCGACCTGGTGCGTCAGCAAACGCCCGTGCGCTGGGTACTCACCTACGCGGGCGCGGCCATCGCCCAGGTTTTGCAGGAACTACTTGCCTGGGGCCCCAAGCCTTACGCGGAAAACGAAGCCGAAGTAGGCGGCGATGTGGTGATCCGCGAAGGTCGGGGCTTACCCGCGCCCGAAACCTGGCCTGCCGAATGGCGTTGGCTCGGCAGTGAAATCATCGCCGCGCTCGACAGCGCCGCGCGGGCAGAACGCGTCGGCCCTAAAACCGAAAAAACTCTACTGGAACGCGGTCTGGCCGTGCAGGTGTGGAATCGCGCCAAAAAGAGCGAACATCTCATTCTCAGCGACGCGGGGCGCACCATCCTCGACGTCTACCACCAGGCTCGCCCGCGGCTCATCATCGACCACACGTTGGCCGACTTCATCCGCCAGGCGCCCCTGGGGCCTGCGCCGGCCAGCCGCATCCCCTTGGGCAGTCACCAAGAGCACCTGCTCGAAGCCATGCGCCTGATTGCTTACAGTGTGCCCGTCTCTGAAGTGGTCGCCTTTACCGCCTTGGGGCAGGCCGTCAAACACGCCCTGCAAACTGGCGGCTTTGGCGAAGGCGCCGTACTTTCGGGCGATTTGCTCTGGCTGCTGGCTCAACATGCCGATGGGAAAGAAATCGGCCCAAAGGGCGTCGCCCACCTGCAGGCCTTAGGCTACCTGGACGCCGCAGGAGAACTCCTTCCTGCGGGCGAATGGGCATTAGAAGCCTTCCGCCTGTGGCGCGACGCCCCTCGCCAAAACGTCTGGACTTTAGCCATCGAAGCCGAAGAGGTGGAAGTGCTGCAGACCATAGACGCGCTGTGGCAAAAATACCAAGCCACCGGCAACGAAGACGAAATGCCCACCTTCAAACGCCTGCGCCGCGAAATGCTCGACCGTAAGGTGGCCGAATATCGCAAACTGCTGGAAAAATACGGTCGGCGCATCAAAGAAATTCCCCGCAAATACCAGGCTATTGCACAACAATTCAGCGAAGCCAAAGACTTAGCCCGCTGGTATGACGACAATTTCACCCTGCGCGAAACCCTTTACAGCCTGGAATCGTTCAACCTGCTCGCCAGCGAAGAAAACAACAGCGGCCGCGAGGTCTTCCAACTCACCGACATCGGCCGCGCCGTTTTAGACGATCAGGCGCAGCACCGCCGCGACATTTCCTCGACCGCGGTGAAAGCCATCACCATGACCCGCAAGGCCTTTTCCGCGCCGGCTCTCGACTGGTGGCAGCAAGGCCACGACGCGGGGCTCATTGGCACTGCAGAGCCCACCCGCAGCGGCTGGCTCTATGCCCACCTGGCCGAGACCTTGCAGCGCCGCCCCTTGCTCACCCGCTTTGAAATGGAAGTTTTCCACGCCATCCCAGCCAAGGGCATCACCGAAGATGAAGTGTACGCCCTGCTCCAAAAGCGAGGGCGAGAACCTGAGCGCATCCGCTGGGCATTAGAAAAATTAGAAGCCCGACACCTGATCGAAATTTTGCCCGACGGCAACATCATTGAAACGCCCGGCGGCGAACTGCTCGACCAGGCGTTGGCCGGGGTGCCCGAAGGTTTCGGCAACCCCATTACGCCCTTGATGGTGCGGGTGTTAGAAGCCCTGCGTAGTGTGGGCACGCTTTATGTCAAAGAACGCAAAGTGCGCATCTTGCCGCGCAACATCAAAGAAGCCTGGAAGCGTAGCGGGCTGAGCAAAGAAGCCTTCGACGACGCCCTCAAAGCCGCGCGGGTAGCCGGCTTCCTCGGCAAAAACGCGGTGACCACCGCGGGGCTGCTGGTTCTCGAAGCCACCCAGGCCATGAACCCACAACCACAAGAAAACTTGGCGGGCTTCACCCAAGTGGATTTTTCAGAAGCATAAGGCACCCCCAGGGCGTGCCCCACATTCCCGCGCCCCAAACAAACAGCAGCCCACGGCTCAACCCCGTGGGCTGCTGTGTATTTCGCGCGCTGTGGAATTTGTGCACCTGGGGGAATTGGCCGCGGCTGCGGCGGATGGCAACGGATTCCCGCGGATTTTTTGGACGCCAAGAGCACCACGTACGGGCGGGGCCGGCGCCCCCCGCCCTGTGTTTTTATCTGCGTAATCGTAATTACCTACCCAGAAGCGCTACAGTGGTTTTTCGCCCTCACCTTGCCCCCGCTGCGCGCCCCCTCTCCTCTCCCAGTGGGAGAGGAGAGGGGGCTGAGCCGCTACCCTGAGCGAAGACGAAGGCTGCCCTGAGCGAAGACGAAGGCTGCCCTGAGCGAAGACGAAGGGCATGGGGGGAGTAGTGAGGGCGAGCAAGGTGTAATGTTATTTCATGGCATGGCAGAGTCATTGGAATATGGCTTGTCAACCTCGTTTTCGGCGCTGGGCAGGTAGTTACGCGTAATCTGCAAAATCTGCGGTGCAACTTCGGCAAAGACGCCAGGCGCTAAAGCGCACGGCCCACCGACCAAAAGCCCAAGGCCAAGAAATACGCGGTGAGCACCACGATCAGCCAGGCGTTGGCTCGCAGCCAAGGCCAAAGCGGCCGCGCCCCTTCCCCCACCCGATGCACCAACCACACCTGCACCAACGCGGCGGCCAACGGCACGACGCACGGCCACAACACCTCCCACGGCAGGCCCAGCAGGCCGTCTAACGCCAAGAGCAAAAAGCCGGTGAGCAGCGCCAAATTGTGCAGCCGGAAGGCCAGCCGCCAGTCCAGGCGCATCAACAACGAGCGGCGCTCGCGGCGGCGTTGCCGCGCGTAGAGGGGGAAGTCCCACAGCAGGCGGGCGGCAAAGTTCAGGAAACAAAGGGGCAGCCCCACCATCCCCAGCAGGCGGTGCAGCGCGGCGGTCTGAAGGGCAAAGGCCAACGCGGGGGTAAGCAAAGCCAGGGCTGCGGCGAGCAAACATTCCTCATAACCAGCCAGGCGTTGCCGCCAAGCGGGCACGGCCACGGCCAGGGCCACCGCAGCCAGCAAGGCTTGCAGCCAGGCCGCAGTGGGCGAAAGCGCGCCTTGCCAGCCGAGCACCGTGGTGGTCAGCGCCGCCGCGGCCAAGAAAACGAAGCCGATCACCAAAGGGCGGCGGGCTTCTGGGGTCTGGGCCTTACGCCCCTCCGGTCGGGCCTCTGCCAAAACGAACGCGCCGCTCACCAGCAGCAGCAGCCACAGTCCCCCTTCCCAGGCAAGGGGCTGTGCCCGCAGTACCCCCAAATAAGCCGCCACGGCCAACCCCAGGCCGTAGTGCAACAAGGCCAGGGCCACCAACCCCGCGCCCAGGCGATAACGCCGTATCATGCTTCGCCTCCTGTAGCCCCCGCCCAGCCGCGGCGCTGCCAGGTCAGGTAGAGGGCTACCGAGCCGGCGACCGCCGCGTTCAGAGAATCCACCTTCCCCCGCATGGGCAAACGCAGCAGCGCGTCGCAACGGCTGCGCACCAAGCGCCGCAGGCCATGGCCTTCACTGCCCACCACCAGCGCGAGGGCACCGTCCAACCGCACGCGCGCGGGCGGCTGAGCGTCGGCGCTCCCTTCCAGCCCCACCACCCAGAGCCCGCGTTCCTGCAACGCGGCCATAGCCTGCGCCAGGTTGGCCTGCCCGATGAGCAAATGCTCGCTCGCGCCCGAAGACGCGTTGACCACCGCGGGGGTGACCGCGGCCGCGCGGCGCGGGGGCAGCAGCACGCCATGCACGCCCACGGCCTCGGCCGAGCGCAGCAGGGTGGCCAGGTTTTGCGGGTCTTGCAGGGTATCCAACAGAAGGAGGAAGGGAGGCTCCTGCCGTGCGGAGGCCAGAGCCAACATCTCGCCCCAATCAGCGTAGGGGTAGGGGCTGGCTTCCAAGGCCACGCCCTGGTGATGGCCGTGGCCGACCAAGGCGTCGAGCCGGGTGCGCGGCGCGCGCTGCACCGCTACCCCGCGCTGCTCAGCCAGGCGCAGCGCGGCGCGCAGATTGCCTTTGATTTGTGCTCGTTCCAGCAGCCAGAGGCGAAAAAAGCGTCGCCGCCCGGCGCGCAGGGCTTCGTACACCGGGTTGCGGCCATAGAGCACTTCACGGGGCATGGCCTATTTCCAGCGCCAGAGGGTGCCGCCGGGGGTGTCTTCTAAAATCACGCCCAGCGCGGCCAGCCGATCGCGGATTTTGTCGGCCAAGGCCCATTGTTTTGCCGCCCGCAGGTCGGTGCGGATTTCGACCAGCAGGTCGACGAAGGGCGCGGCTTCGGCGTGGCCGTCCCGGTCGGGCTGGCGGGTCAGGTCGAGGCCGAGCACCGCGGTGAGGGCCTGCAGCGTGTCTTGCGCGGGGGCGAGTTGAGCCGGGGTTGCGCCCGCGTCGCGCGCCTGATTGATGGCGCGCACCAGGTCGAACAGGTGCCCCAACGCGGCCGCGGCGTTGAAATCGTCGTCCATGGCCGCTTCGAAGCCCTGTTTGGCCGCGGCTGCCTGCGCTTGCAGACCGGCCACCACTTCCTCAGGAGCCCCCGCGGCCTGCCCATGCGCCGGGCGCATTCCCCCACGCAAACGCTCTAAGGCTTTTTCGGCCTGGGCGATGGTCTCGTCGCTGAACTTGAGGGGGCTGCGGTAGTGGGAACTCAGCACCATCATCCGCAACACGTCGGCTTCGTGGGCGGCCAAAAACGCCTCGATGGTCACCAGGTTGCCCAAGGATTTAGACATTTTTTCGCCGGCCATCTGCAACATGCCGTTGTGCAGCCAATAGCGGACATAGGGCTTGCCCGTGTAACTTTCGCTTTGGGCGATCTCATTCTCGTGGTGGGGGAAGATGAGGTCAGCCCCGCCACCGTGGATGTCCAACTGCTCGCCCAGGTGATGCAAATTCATGGCCGAGCATTCGATGTGCCAGCCGGGGCGCCCCTGCCCCCAGGGGCTGGGCCAGGCAGGCTCGCCGGGCTTGGCGGCCTTCCAGAGGGCAAAGTCCATGGGGTGTTCTTTGCGCTCGTCCACTTCGATGCGCGCGCCGGCCATCATTTCGTCGAGTTTGCGGCCTGAGAGTTTGCCGTAATCTTCGTCTTGGGTGACGCGGAAGTACACGTCGCCGTCGACCGCGTAGGCATAGCCTTTTTCTTCCAGGCCGCGCACCATTTTGATAATCCAGTCGATCTCTTGGGTGACCCGCGGGCGCACGGCGGGGGGCAAAACGCGCAGGTCGGCTAAGTGCTGGTCGAATTCGCGGATGTAACGCTCGGCCAGTGCGAGGGGCTCTTCGCCCAATTCGTTGGCGCGGCGGATGATTTTGTCGTCCACGTCGGTGTAATTCATCACGTGGCGCACGCGGTAGCCTTTGTATTCCAAATAGCGGCGGATCATGTCGAACACCAGCACCGACATCGCGTGGCCCACGTGGGCTTTGTCGTAAACGGTGGGGCCGCAGACGTACATCTTGACCTCGCCGGGGGTCAAGGTTTCGAAAGGCTCTTTTTGGCGGGTCAGGGTGTTGTATACTCGCAGGGTCATGCCGACTTCCTCCTACCGTTTCTCGTTCGTACTCAGGGCTTTGGGGCGGGCGAAGAGCATCCGCCCGGCGGCCGTTTGCAACGCTTTGGTCACTACCACCTCGATTTCTTGCCCGATGTAATGATGGCCTTCTTCGATCACCACCATGGTACCGTCGTCGAGGTAGCCCACGCCCTGGTCGGGTTCTTTGCCTTCTTGAATGACTTTGATGCGCAGCGATTCGCCAGGCAGGTAAAGCGCCTTGACCGCGTTGGCCAATTCGTTGATGTTCAGCACCGGCACCCCTTGCAGTTCGGCCACTCGGTTGAGGTTGTAGTCGTTGGTCAAAATGGGGCAACGCAACTGCCGGGCCAGCACCACCAGTTTGTCGTCCACTTTGCGGACGCCTTCGACGTCCATATCGCTAATTTGAACCGTGATTTTCGGGTCTTGCTGCAACTCTGCGACCACGGCCAAACCGCGGCGTCCGCGCTGGCGGCGCAAGGGGTCCGGGGAATCCGCGACGTACTGAATTTCTTGCAACACAAAGCGCGGGATGACCAAAGTGCCCGAAAGAAAACCGGTGCGGGCGATATCCACCACCCGGCCGTCGATGAGCACAGAAGAATCCAACAAGATCAGCCGCGGCACTGCGCCGGTGTCTTTCTCTTTTTCCCGCCAGCCGCCGAACAGGCTACGCAGCACGGCAAACATATCGTCTTGACGGATGACAAACACTAAAATGCCCAAATAGCCCAAAACGATGACCGCGACAAAGGGCAAAATGCGATTGAAGGGCGAAGGTAGTAAGGAAAAGGAAGGGGTTAGCAGCGCGGCCAGCACCAGCCCCAATACCAGGCCCGAGAGCGCGGCCACTAAGGTACGGCCCGAGACCTTCACCACCAGCCGCCGTATCGCCTGGATGGGGCGGGTGGTGACGTAAGGGGTCAAGATCAAGCCAGCCAGTGCCCCAACCAGGCCCATCACCACAGCCGTTTGTTCCGGCGAGTTACCGGTGGCCTGCCCAAAAGAGAACCCCCAAATCCCGGCTGCGATCCCGGCTGCGACCATCCCGATAATACGAAAAATAAATTCGATGCTCATAAATGCGCCTCCTTATAAAAGTGCCAGATAAAAAATGGGATAAAAGGGCAACGCCTTTCCGCGGCGCCTCCGGCTACGGAAAAGCAACACAAAATAAACAGCGCTCCCCTCAAATGGAGCACCAGGCAACCCAAAGAGAAAACGGCGTCGCTTGCGCCGATGTCTGCGCTTTTAGCGGCAACGGCTACGCTGCCGTTGCCCACTGCTTCTATTGTACCCCATTTGCCCAACCCGCGCCAAGAAGCGCGGCCGCAAAAATTTAACCCGCGGCGCTGCGCCTTGGGGGCTTGCAAACGTCAAAAGCCCTACCAGGTCTTCGATAGAAACCGCAGATTACGCAGAAAAAAACACTGGCGAGACCGGCGGCCCCGCCCTGCTCGCACCCTCGACACGCTAAAATCAGCGCCTATCCGTCATCATCCGCGTTCATCCGTGGCCGATTTCGCCTGCGCGGGCTCGAAATTGCACCGCCCCCAAAACCTCGCACGGCAGCGCCTCGCCCTACCGCTGCATCACAGCCCCCAAATCGTCCAATTTCAGGCTCATCACCTGCGAAGTCGCATCCGGCGCCAAGGTCACGCCATAAATCACATCCGCAGCCTGGACGGTGGTGCGGTTGTGCGTGATGATCAAAAATTGCGTGTGCTCGCTCAATTCCACCAGCAAATCGCGGAAACGCCCCACGTTGGCTTCGTCCAGCATGGCGTCCACCTCGTCCAAGACGCAAAACGGGGTCGGAGAAGCCTTCAGCAAAGCAAAAATCAGCGCCACCGCGGTCAGGCTCCGCTCCCCGCCCGAAAGCATGGCCAGCCGCTGCGGCCGTTTGCCTGGCAGGTGGGCCTCGATTTCCACCCCGGTGCGGGTGACGTCGTCGGGGTCGGTCAAAATCAACTGCGCGCTCCCGCCGCCAAACAACCGCGTGAAAATCGTCCGAAACTCCCGATTGACCACGTCGTAAGTTTTGTGAAAGGCCCGGTGCATCAGGCCGTCCAATTCCGCAATCACCTGCCGGATGTCCGCGTCGGCCTGCTGCAAATCTTCCAACTGGCTGCTCAGGAATTCGTAGCGGGTCCTGGTTTCCTGGTACTCCTCTTCGGCCTCGGGGTTGACGGGGCCCAGGCGGCGCAATTGCGCCCGGCGGGTCTTGATGCGTTCTTCCAGGTCGGGGGGCAGGGTCTGCACCGCGGGCAAATGCACCACCATCCCCTCTAAGGGCAGGGGTTGGGGCCCGCTCACCTGGGGCTGGTAGGTCAAATCCACCGGGCCCAGGTCTTCTTCGATGCGCCGCCGCAGGGTCTCCAGCGCCTCTTGGGCGCGGGTCAGGGCCAATTGTGCCTGGTTGTGATGACGCTCCGCGATATGCACCGCCTGCGCGGCGCGGTCAGCCTGCTGCTCCAAGGTTTGCAGGCCGGCTTCGTCCTCTTCGATCGCCTTTTGCAAGGGGGAAATTTGGGCCTGCAGCGCCCGGACGTCCGTTTCCAAAGCCTGCGCCTGTGCCTGCAAGCGTTCGTGCTCCGCGGCAAGGGTCTGGAGTTGGCGCGCGATGTCGTCCAAACGCTGGCTTTGGGCGGCCAGGCGCTGCCGAGCGTCGTCCAGCGCGCGCTGACGTTCGCTCAAACGCTGCTGTGCGGCGGCCAAGGCCTGCTCGGCCAACGCCACCTGAGTTTGCCAATGGGCTTCGCGAGCATGGGCTTCGGTGGCGGCCAAGGCTTGCAGCGCCTGCTGCCGCTCTTGCAGCGTCTGGCGGCTCTGTTGCACTCGCACCTGCAGCGCGGCCTGCTCCTCTTCCAGTCGGGCGATTTCGGTCTGCAGGGTGCGCCACGTGCGCTCTAACGTTTCGGCCTCTCGCCGGCGGAGTTCCCACGCCTGGGCCGCGCGGTCGGCCTCCTGCTGGGCGCGGCGTTCCTGCTGGCGGAGGTTCTGCCCTTCTTGCTCGGCCTGATCGCGGTGGGCTTCGGCCTGTTGCAGCGCGGCCTGCGCCTGGGTCAACTGCCCTTCAGCCTGGCGGAAGGCGTCGGTCTGAGCCCGGATCTGGGCTTCCAAAGCCTGCAACTGCGCCTGCAGTTCCCGTTTCTCGCGGCCGCGGCGCAAGGTGCTGCTGGCCGTGGACTTTCCGCCCACCACCACCCCTTGGGGCGAAAAAGCCTCGCCCTGCAGCGTGACCACCCACGCGGAAGGGGGCAATGCGGGCAGCAGGCGCAAAGCCGCGTCGCGATGGCGCACCACCAGCACCTGGCCGAGCAGCACGTCTACCGCGGCACGCAACGGGTCAGGCGCTTCGACCAAACGGGCGGCCACGCCGAGCACGTCGGGGTCGTCGGGCGGCGTGAAAGGGGCTGCGGGGCGCAAACTGGGCAAGGGGAGCAAGGCCACCCGCGCCGGCGCGCGGGCGCTCAAATCCAGCGGCGCGTCGGGTAGGGGTGCTTCGACCACCACGGCCTCGGTGAAGCGGTCGAGCGCGGCCGCGATGGCGGTTTCCAGGGCTTCGGGCACGCGTAAATGCTGGCCCAACGCGCCACGCAGGCGCGCATGTTTGCGCGCCTTCCGCAGCAGCCAACGGGGCCCCTCGGCGTAGCCCACCAGGTTTTGCTCGGCTTCTTCTAACACGCGCAGGCGGGCTTGCAACGCGGCCTGGGCCGTGCGCAGCGCCTCCAGTTCCTGGCGGGCCGCGGTGCGCGCCTGCTCCGCGCGGCGCACGGCCACGCGCGCCTGGGCCACGGCCGCCTCGGCCTGACTGCGGCGAGCCTCGGCCTGCTCCCGGTCTGCCACCGCTCGACGCAGCGCCTCTTGAGCGCGTTGCAGGGCCTGCTCTAAGGGCGGCAGGGCTTCTTGCGCGGCCTGCCAATCGGTATGGATCTGGGCCGCGCGGCGGCGGGCTTCGCCGAGCCGCGCCTCCAACGCAGCCTGCTCGCGGCTCAGGCGTTCGACCTGCTGCTGCGCCTGTTCCAGGGCGCTGCGAGCGGCGCGGCGGCGCTGCAACAACGACTCCAGCGCGGCGCTGGCCGCGGCCAATTGTCGTTGCGCTTCGGCCAAGGCGCGCTGCTGCTCTTGCACCTCGGCTTCGGCCTGCTGCCGCCGTGCCTCGCCGTCGCGAATTTGCGCCTGCAGGCGCTCCTTTTCCGACAGCCCCTCTTCGCGGCGGCTTTGCAGGGCGCGGCGGCGCTCATCCAACACGGCTAGATCCCGAGCCAGGGCTTCGAGTTGGCGATGTTTGGCGGCCAGGTCGCGATGCCAGGCCGCGAGTTGCTGCCGTTGTTGATTGAGACGCTCGCGCAGCGCGCTCACCTGTGCCAAAATTTGCTCGCGCTGGGTTGTGGCCTCTTCCAGAAGGCTGGCCTGCCGCGCCGCGGTAGCCCGGGCCGCCTGTAAGTGATTTTGCGCCTGCAGCCAATGAAAGCCGTACCACTCTTTGAGCATCAGTTCCAGGTCGGCCTGAATTTGAGCCGCTTCGCGGGCACGGCGCGCCTGGCGCTCTAAGCGGCGCAAACGCGGCTCCAATTCGGCCAGCAGGTCTTGCACCCGTTCTAAATTTCGTTGGCTGGCCTCCAAGCGGCGCAAGGCTTCTTCGCGGCGGTGGCGGTAAACGCCGATACCGGCCGCGCCTTCGAGCATCTGCCGCCGCTCTTCCGGCCGCAGCGCCAGCGCGGCATCCACCAGGCCCTGGCCGATGAACGTGTAGGTGTGTTCGGTAAGGCCCGCGTGCCCCAAAAGTTCGCGGATGTCGCGCAAACGCACCCGCTGGCCATTGAGCAGATATTCGTTTTGGCCGTCGCGCGCCGCACGGCGGGTAATGGCCACTTCGCTGAAGTCGATGGGCAACCAACCCGCGCTGTTGTCGAACACCACGGTTACCGAAGCCAACCCGGCCCGAGGGCGTTGCCGCGACCCAGAAAAAATCATATCTTCGGTCTTCTGCGCCCGCAGCAGCGCGTAAGACTGCTCGCCCAACACCCAGCGCAACGCGTCCGCGATGTTCGACTTCCCCGAACCGTTGGGGCCAACAATGGCCGTAATGCGCAGCCCAAACTCAAAGCGCGTGCGGTTGGCAAACGTTTTGTAACCTTGCAGTTCTAACGATTTCAGGCGAGATGGCATGGAGGTTCACCCATCAACGAGATAACGCCTCGATCAAAATACCCCGAATCAAGGCGTGATTGGGCAAAAGCACGGCCGCCCCCTGAGGGGTCATCCACGGCTGCACGGCGGGGGGCGTGAGGACGTAAGTTTTTATCGCGTTGGGGTCGAAATGGCGGGCTTTCGCGGCCAGCGACACCGCGCCCGCAAGACTAATGTCGGTTACCACCATGTTACGGTAAGCCGCATACAAACTGGGAATGCGGCCAAGGGCATTGAATGAAAACAACTTGCGTACCATAGCCAAAAGTAATGCTTGCTGACGGCTAGCGCGGTCGAAATCGCTGGTGGTGATACGCGAACGCGCGTACCACAACGCCAGGCTGCCATCCATGTGCACTGTACCGGGGCCAATGCAGTAATGGTCACTGTAATGGGTACGCCGGTCGCAAAGCACATGGGGGACGTAAACGTCTACCCCGCCTAACCGATCGACCAGGGTGGCAAAGCCCTGAAAGTTGATCAAAATGTAGTGCTGGGGGCGCACGCCAAAATTATAAGCCACGGTCTTGGCCACCAACGGGAATCCACCAAATTCCATCGCTGTGTTGATGCGTTGATAAAAATGCCCTGGCAAATAAACGTAGGTATCTCTGGGAATGGAAATAATGCTGGTCGCGCCGGTTTGAGGGTTATAAGAGACCAGCATGAACGCGTCGGTACGGAAATCCACGTGTCCGGGAAGTTGGTCAGAGCCTAAAAGCAAGATGTTAATCCGCCCCTCAGACTGAGGCACCGGGGGCACTGCGCCGGGCAAATACCCCATAGGCGTTGGGGTTGGGGTTGGCGTGGGCGTCGGCGTGGGTGTGGAGGTAGGCGTGGGCGTCAGGGTGGGGGTGGGACTCGGCGTGTCTGTGGGGAGATAAGTGGAGGTTGGCGGCAAAGGGCGAAATGGCGTCCACGTGGCAGTAGGGTGCAAGGTAGATGTAGCAAGCGGCGATGACTGCGGGTGCCGCTGGCAAGCCGCGAGCAAGGCCAGCAGTACCAGGCTGGCAAAAAATGACCACGGGAAAGAACGGTTCGAGGAAAGCATGCGCATCATGACAAAAGATCAAGGTGTAGGTGTAGGCGTGGGCGTGGGCGTGGGTGTGGGCGTGGAGATGGGCGACGGCGTCGGGGTAGGGGTGTCGGTGGCCGTAGGGGTGAACGTGGCGGTGGGGGTAAGTGTCGGCGTAAAGGTAGGCGATGGCGTCGGGGTGGAGGTGTCGGTGGCCGTAGGGGTAGGCAACGGCGTCGGGGTGGAGGTATTGGTGGCCGTGGGGGTGGGCGTCGGCGTAAAGGTGGGCGATGGCGTCGGGCTGGGGGTGTCGGTGGCCGGAGGGGTGAACGTGGTGGTGGGGGTAAGCGACGGCGTAGAGGTGGGCGACGGCGTTGGGCTGGGGGTGTCGGTGGCCGTGGGGGTGAACGTGGCGGTGGGGGTGAGCGTCGGCGTAGAAGTAGGCGACGGCGTCGGGGTAAGGGTGGGGGTGGTCGTAAGGGTGAACGTGGCGGTGGGAGTAAACGTCGGCGTACTGGTAGCCACCGGCGGCACCCACAGATGTTGGCCGCTATAAATCCAGGTATTGGTCAGACAATTCGCCGACTGAAGCAACCACACGGTCACCCGATAAAGACGGCTCAAGTGGTACAGGGTCTCGCCCGGTTGTACTACATGAATCACCCAGCCGGCAGGCGGACCGCAACGCTTGGGAGTAGGGGAAGGCAGTAACGGTGTCGGCGAAGGCGACAATAAAGTAGGTGTAGAGGTAAGGGTGGGGGTAGCCGTCGGAGGCGGCACCCACAACCGGGTACCGGGCACCAAAGCCGAAGTCAGCAAGCAGTTTTCTTCGGCCAACCGCTCAGGTTGAAGACCATAACGTCGCGCCAGGCTTTCCAAAGTATCGCCCACCTGCACGACCACGGGCGTCCACTCCGCGGGGTAAACGCACGACTGGGTCGGGGGAGGCTGTTCTGCCGCAGAGGGAGAAGCCACCGCGGTCTGCGGCAACACCGTGGGCATGAGCGGCGGGGTGCTAAAACGCACCACCAGTCGGGAAACGGCTTCTCCAGCCGAGGGCGGCGGGGGAACCAAGCCTTCGGCTTGGGCTGTGGCCCAGGCGCCCCACAAGCCGACAAACCAAAGCAAAAAGACGAGAAAAGACGCCAACCAGGAGGAGCGCTTCACGGGTTACCTGCTACCTCAAAAAGACGGGAAGCGATGTCTGCCTGCAAGCACAAGCGCCCATCAGCCTGCAGCGTTTTTTGCACCCCCACGTGTATCTTCTGCGCGGTGCGCCAGATGGTATCCCATGTATCTTCAGCCAGGGGGTGGGCTGACGCAAAGCAGAGGGTCAAACGAGCGCCTTTCTGGTCGGGCTGCACGCTCAGGTGCAGTGTACTTCCTAACACGGCGGCCAGCGCGGCTTGCTCTAACAATCGGGTCAAAAGCGCACTCAGCAATTCGCCATCGGCCTCGGTGGCCGGGAGGGAAGGTGCGACGTCCATCTGCAAAAGAAGTTGCCGGGCTTGGAACAACGGCGCGGTGCGGCTAAGCGCCTGATCCAGCGCGTCCTCAAGAGGGAAAAGGTTATCTGATGGGGAGGCGACGTCCGAAGACGTTTCGCCTCTGACAACGCTGCTATTGCTCGGGGCGGCCGATGGCGAGGGAGAAAAGGCCGTTGCGGGCGGCGATTTTTCGGCTTGCCATAACCAGCGGGCAAAACGGCGGGCTAATTCTTGCCCGCGCGCCTGAACGGGGCGCGCCCACGAGCGAGCGGCATAGGGAGAAAGCAGCAGCAACCCACCCTGAAGCGGTTTTCCTTCCCCCGGGTCGAGGGGGAGTGCCAAAAGTGCCCCGGCCCGCGGTAGTTGCAACACCTGAGCCAAGGCCGCGGCATCTACCGACGTACTGCTCGCGGGGAGGTGCAATACCCGGCGACGGTTGAGCGCCAAGGTGACAATCGGGACTTCGCCTTCGGGTAGGTCGAAAGGTTCCAGGCTTTGATCGCGAATCAGGTCGTAGCCACAAAGCGCTTGCACACGCCCGTGCTCGGGCGGCGATAACACCAAACACAGGTCAGCCCGCAAAAGTAGGGCACAGGTATGGGCCAGGCGAGTACAGGCTTCGGGGGCGCGCGGCGAGGTGTTGAGCAATGTAAGCAAGGCCTGGGTGGCCGCGTCGTCCAGCCGAGGTGCGGCGACTTCGCGAGGGCGCGGCGGCTGCGGGCGCGCTTTTTCCTCCGGCAAACGGGCAGGTAAGATCAATAGGAAAGGTGAAACCGCCAGGTCGGCCAGGCGTAACAAGCCATCCCAGTCCCCGCCGGCGGGGGGGAAAAGGAAATGCCCGACCTGCGCCACGGCGAGGAAGAAAAGCATCAGCAACCCGGCCACAGCCGCGGGAGGTTTGCGCCGGGCTAAAACCAGCATACCGCCGACGGCCAGGGTAACGCTCAAAATCGCCCAACCTCTATCAATCCACGACCCGTTGAAAAAGCGATGGGCGACCAACGCAGGGGCTCCCGCCCACGAAAGCACGAGTGCGGCCACGATCAACAATCCGCCGCCGAGCAACCACGCGCTGCCGCCTCGCGTCGGGAAGGCCCATAGCCAAACCAACACCACCAGCGACGCGCTGAGCACGACCCGGTCGGCCAGGGAAAGCACCAGATGTACGGGCAAGAACCGTTGCCAGGCCAGCGCGCCCAAGGCAAACAAGCCCAACCGCAAGGCAAAAAGCACACCCAAGCCCCACAGCAGGCGCGCCATGGCCCGGCGCGGCCGTGCCGCGCGCTGCCACCACGCCACTTGCCAGGCCGCGGCCAGGGCAAACAGCACGATCAGGTGATAAGTCATGTTGCCCGGAGGACGGGTTAGCCAGTTCAAAAACACCAAACGCCTTTCCTTTTTCGCAACTCGCGATGCGCAACTCGCCTACGCTCTCCGAAGCCTGCGCCTTCGGGATGAGCCGTTACCGCTGAAGAGGTGGGAGGTCATTCCGCACGCAAGTCGGCGACCATGGCCCGGACGCCTTCACGAATCTGCGCCTCGCTGGCTTCAGTCAGCAGCCCTTTGAACTCCACGATGCGTACCGGCTCGTAAGGGGCGTTTTCCAACAGGGTGTGGAGTTTCTTGCCCGCTGCCCCAGCCCAGCCAAATACCGCAATCGCCAGCAGCGGCTTGGCAAAGGCCACTTTGTTGACCATCTCGTGCAGCAAAAACTCGGTCAGAGGGAAAATGTCCGACTCGTAAGTCTCGGTGCCCAAGACGATGGCTTCGCTATCGGCCAGGTCGCTCAAAATGTCGGCCAACCCAGCCCGCTTGTCATCCACCATACGGTGCACCACAGGCCGAAAGCCCCGAGCGCGGAGTTCGTCCACCGCCACCTGCACCGCCCGTTCCACATAGCGGTACATCGAAGAATAGACCACCGTGACCTTGCCGGGTTGAGACTTGCCTTCACCCCAATCGAGATAGGCCTGCACCACGCGCTGCGGCGCCTGGCGCCACAGCAGGCCATGGGCGGGCAAAATCATGCTTGGCTGCAGCCCATATTTGTCCGTCAGAGTTCGAATATTTTTGCCGATTTTGTCTTTGTAATGGCCGATCACACTAATCGTGTATTTGCGCGCTGAGTCAAGCCATTGGTCGAGAAGGGCTACTTCGTCGTCGAATACGCCTTCGGGAATGCCGTACCCGCCGAAAATATCGCCCGTCAGCAAAAGATTGTCCTGCGGCAAATGGGTGACCATGGTCTCAGGCCAATGTAACCAGGGCGCATGGTAAAACACCAACTCGCGGCCACCAAAGGCGAAACGCGTGCCGTTTTTGACCGCCTGGAACGAAGGCTGCAAGCCGCACAGCCCGGCTATCAGCCGTTGGGTGAAAGGATGCCCCCAGACCGTGGGCTTTGCCTCGGTCAACGCCAAAATTTTGGGAAGGGTGCCGCTGTGGTCGGGCTCCATGTGGTGAATCACGATGTGCTTAATTTCATCCAACGGGGTAAGTTGCTCCAAAGCAGCAACAAAGGCGTCGGTAAAGGGCTGCTTCCAGCCATCGAAAAGCACTGCGCCTTCGGGGGTTTTCAGCAAATAGGCGTTGTAGGTAATGCCTTCGGGGATTTCCCACAAGGCTTCGAAATAACGGGTTTGCCGGTCGTTCACCCGAAGCAGGTAAAGGGAAGGGGCGATTTCCTGAATGATAGTCTGTGGCTCCATAATATCCTCCGGAGGATGGATGATGTGCCTGCTTCTTGCAGCAAGGTCAACGGCTTGTTGCTCAGGTGCCGACAAGGCAAGGATACCATAAAATTTCTGGTAACTGTTCAGCGGGATGGTTCATTTTCCCAGCAAATTACCTGAACACTTTTTTGCATGCGCCAAAAGCCGGTCATACTCCTGCTATCGCCTTGGGAGATAGGTGAGGGCGTTCCATAAGCAGTTGAGCAAAGTGTTTGCTCATTCCTGAACCATTCTCTGTTCAGCCTTTGGAAAAGACAGCCCGCAGATGAAGACGAATGGCAAGGATTCGCGCAAATTTCTGAGGCGCCAGGCCACTAAGCGCGGAAGTGAGCGTGGTGCTTTTCCGTGTTTTTCGCTCAATTTGTGCTCATCTTTGGGCGGGAGACGGAGTGTTGTCGCCTTCCCAAAAGGGGCTAACGGCCTTGCGGGGCGTTGGGCAGCGACGAGACACCCTGTGCGCCGCGCCAGGCCAGGCTCAACCCGAAGGCCAAAGTCGCCGCGCCGCCGACGACCCACGGCGTTCCCTGGTCGGGCAAGGGCTGGGTAATGTGTTGCAAGTAAAAGGCCAATGTGCGCTCTGCTGGGGCAATAGCCCACGGAGGAGCCATCGCCTGGAGATAAGCGGTCAGCCGGGGGAGCGCTTGGCGTCCTAACCAGGGCGCCAGCCACAGCAGTAGGCCGCTTCCCAACGCCGCGCTGCCCGCGGCGACCAGCCCTCCGGCTACGGTGCGGGCGAGCAGCAAGAGCGCGACCACGGCCAGCACGCCCAACGCCCAGGGCGCAGCCCCGTTCCCGGCGCGGAGGCGCGCCAGAGCCTCTTTGGCGGCCAGCACTTTGTCTACCGGCGCCCAGCGGGCATCGAGCACGTTGATTTCATCGGGCACCCGCGCCACCCCTGTGCGCGCCACTTCCGCCACTACGGGTTCGGCCAGGGGCAAGTTGGCGCCCATAGGGACGCACAAAGGCGCTCGCGACCAGTCGTTTTCCAACCAGGCTTGCCCCCAGCGCAGGTTGTCGGCCATCCCACAGCGGGGGTATTGGGCCAGCAGCCAGCGGGTGAGGGGCTGCGCCTGCTGGCGGAGGTATGCCTTCCAGGCGGTGAGGGGCACGATCACCCCAGGCTGTGCCTGGGGCTGCCGTAGCCACGCGCACCATTCGGTTGCGCCGCGGTGTATCACTGGGCTGAGCACATCGCGCGGGAAGAGCAACGCCACCAACGTTTGCCACTGGTCGTGGTCAAGTGCATCCAAGGCACGCCAGAACATCAACGCCCGGTCGTTATGCGGGGTGCGCTGCACACGGCGGTGCACTTCGTCCTGCCCCAACCGGATGAGCGCTTGGTCGTCCAACCAGTAACGCTGCACCGCGGTTTCCAGCAAACCCGGGTCGTAAAGCGCGGCCACCGCGCGCTGCAACGCCAAGTGCGCGGGCCAAAGCAACATCACGGCCAAGAGCAGCAAACCGCCGATAATTTTCAGTAAAACGTTCATTTCTCCCTCCTCAGTCTGGAGGCGAAGGCGAAGGCGCAGAAGCCGCCAGGTAAACGCCAGCCAACACCAACGCGCCGCCCAAAAACACCGGCCAGGTAGGTTGTTCACCCAGCCACAGCGCCCCCACCAGCACGCCCACCACCGGCTGGGTAAAGAAACTCAACGCGGCGACGCCGCTTTCCAGATGGGTGAAGGCGTAGTTCCACAAAAACATCGCCACCGCGGTGGCAAACACGGCCAGATAGAGCACGCCCCACACCACGGGCCAGGAAAAGGCCTCCCACCGGATGTGCGGCCACTGCCACAGTGCTAACGGCAGCACCACCGGCAGCCCGCCCAGCATTGAGACCACGCTCACCTGTAAGGTATCCAATGTACGGGTCAGCCAGCGCACCAGCACCGAATACAACGCCCAACCCATGGCCGCGAGCACCAGCGCCACATTGCCCAGCAGCATGGTGTCGAGCCGGGCGCGGCGCGGGTCGATGATGACCAAAACGCCCACCGTAGCCACGACCAGCGCCAGGGCTTGCCGCCGCGTCAGGCGCTCGCCCAACAGCCAGGCGCCAAAAAGCACCACGAAAGCCGGGGTCGACGTGGTGACCAACGCGCCGTTGGACGCGGTGGAAAGGTGGGTGCCCACGAATTGGATGCCTAAGGTCAGGCCAAAGCCCAACGCGCCAACGGCGGCGACCTGCAGCCAAGTCCGCCGGGGCCAATGGATGCCGCCGCCACGCACCACAAAGGGCCACAACATCAGAGGGGCCAAAATCAAACGGCTGGTCAGAAGCACGAAAGGCGGCAGCACCTCCATCACGACCTTGATTACGGGGAACAACCCGCCCCAAAACGCGGCCGCGACCATGCCTGCCACCAGGGCCTTGGTGTGTCGAGACATGGCCTAATTGTACCGCGCCCGCCACAGTTCACCGGGGGAAATGGGCCGCGGATGGCGTACACAATCACCGAGACCCGCAGATTTTCAGAGCGCCGAGGCCACCAGGAGAAGCGCCTGAGTAACCAAGCGACCAGCCACCCAACCCTTTGGCGCCTCACCTCTTCCCGCATCCCGGATCACGCCTTGACTTCCCGCTTTCTCTGTGTCTTCTGTGGTTGTCTATCTACGCCATCCGCAGCGCCTCTTTGAGGCTGAACTGTTACCCTCTGGGAAGGCTCGAAAAACAACAGGCCCCGCTCTGGAAAGCAGGGCCTGTATCAACCAGGCCAAACCGCGCCCGCACGCACCCACGGGCGTGCCTAACGGCCAAAGGCGAGAAGTTTCACGCGATCCGGCGGCCGCCTTTGAGCGAAGCCTGCAGTTCTGCCAGGGCCTCCCACTTGCCTTCCGCGGCCAGCGCGGCCTGCTCCGCCCAGGTTTCGGGGTTGCTGATACGGGCGTAACCGGCCTCATCCAAAAGCGCCTGCAACTCAGCCGGGCTCTTCTGTGCCAGGTCGGCAAACGTGCGGATGCCGTAAGATTTCAGCGTGGCTTCGATTTTGGGACCAATGCCCTCGATTTTCTTCAAATCGTCTTCAGCCGTGGGTTCGGCCGCGGCAGCCTCGGAGGCAGACGCCGGCGCGCTCGCCACTTTAGCCGGTTCGGCCGCTGTGGCCTCAAGGGCAGGAGCCGGCGCGCCCGCCACTTTAGACGGTTCGACCGCGGCAGCCTCGGGGGCAGGAGCCGGCGCGGCCACGGCCTTGGCCGGTTCCTCCGCGGTTTCCTCTTCTGGCTCAGGATGCGGCTGCGGCGGCGAGGGCTTGGGGTGGAAGGACGATTTGATCGCCGGGCACACGTCGTAAAGATAAATCAAAAAAAGCACGAAGAAAATCGCACCCAACGCGGCAAGGAACCACCAAAAAGCCGGGATGTCAATGGTATTCATCTTTTCCTCCTCATCAAAATATCGCAACGCCTTGTGGGCTAATTGTACTCCCATTATGCTATAATGACAATAACTTGCCAAAGGGTGTGCGCCAATCTGTCCATGCAAACCGCCGCTCAGCGTAAAAAACCACGCTGAAAGGAGGGAGGTTTGCAGTTTGGTGCGCGCTCAGCCCAACCCATCGGGGCCCATTCAAGCCATGCCGCTGAGCCTTTCCGCACCCGTGTTAGTGCTCAATGCCAATTACGAACCGCTGGATGTGTGCACGGTCCGGCGGGCTTTTGGCTTGCTCTTCGCGGGGAAGGCGCACTTGGTGCTCAACGGCCGGGGGGAAGTGCACAGCATCGACGCCTCCTTCGAAATTCCCTCCGTCATCCGCCTGACCTACATGGTCAAGCGGCCACGGCTGCGGATTGCCCTCAACCGCCAGGAGATCTTTCGGCGGGATGAGTACACCTGCCAGTATTGCGGCCAGCGGGTGGCGCACCCCACCATCGACCACGTGGTGCCCAAGCGCCTGGGCGGGCAAGACACGTGGGACAACCTGGTCACCGCCTGCGCCAAGTGCAACGCGCGCAAGGGCGGGCGCACCCTGGAAGAGGCGCACATGCACCTGCTCAGGCCGCCGGGGCCGCCGCCTGAGGCCGCGCTCTATCGCTTTCGGCGCTACTTGGCTGCCCATGGGGAATGGGAAAACTTCCTGCGGGGTTGGTGACGTTTAGCCGCTGGCCGGGGGGCGTTCCAGCCAGATGGTCACCGGGCCGTGATTGCACAAACTCACATCCATCGAAGCGCCAAAGCGGCCGGTTTGCACCGGCACGCCCTCACCGCGCAAAAGCGCGGCAAAACGGTCGACCAACGGCTCGGCCACCTCTGGCCTGGCCGCGGCCACAAAGGCCGGCCGGCGGCCTTTGCGCGTGTCGGCATAAAGGGTAAACTGCGAAACCACCAAAGCCTCGCCGCCCACATCCAACAAAGAGCGGTTGAGTTTGCCTCCTTCGTCCTCGAAAATGCGTAAGTGGGCGATTTTCCGCGCCAGGTAGCGGGCTTCGGCTTCGCCATCGCCATGGGTGATGCCCACCAGTAGCAGTACCCCCGCGCCGATCTCGGCCACCACCTCCCCCGCGATGGTCACTTTGCCCCACGAAACCCGTTGCAAAAGCACTCGCATGACAACCTCCGACACAGGTGTGTGGGGAAAGGATACCATAAAGGGGGATTGGAGGACCGGGGAAGGCAGTCTGTTATAATCGCCGGCATGGCAAAACAAACGCGCTTTTGGTTTTGGCTGGCCGTGATGGTCGGGCTGGGCTGGCTTGGGTGGGCGCCGTGGGGGGCTGCGGCCGCCGCTACGCCTTCACCCTCCCCTTCCCTTGCGACGACGGCCTCGCCAACTCCCACGCCCGCGGCCGCGGAGGTGCTATGCCCGCCGGGCGTCTATCCGGCCGCTTACGCGACCGACTGTCGGCCCTGGGGGCCCGCGGCCGCGCTCAGCCGCCTGGCCGCGCGGGGGTACTTCTTCCCCCCCGACCCGCTGCCCGCCCAACCGCTGCCGCAAGAATGGTTTGCCCTGCCGGGGGAATGGCAATACGCCCGGGTGCTCGAAGAAAGCAACCGCGCCCTTTACCCCAGCATGGACGACGCGGTGGAAGGCAACCACCCGCGGCATTTCCCGCCGGGGTTCATCTACGTTTCGTACACCCGCATGGTTTATTACAAACACCACCGGCTGTATCTGGTGGATCCGCGAGGCTGGTGGATGCGCGGGGAGGCGCTATGGGGGGCGCAGCCTTCGAAATTTCGGGGGCTGCTCTTCCAAAGCACGCCACCGCGGCCCTTCGGTTGGGTGGTGCGGCCGGTCAGCACCCACACTCAACCGGCTTACGGACACCGCTACGTCACCCATCACGCGCTGCAACGCTATCAGGTGGTGCAGGTGTACGATACCGCCCAGGCAGCAGGCACCCCCTGGTACATGATCGCCCCCGACGAATGGGTGCCGGGCACCGCGTTGGGGCTGGTCTTCCCGCGGCACGCCCCCCCGCCCGGCGTTTCGTCCGACCGCTGGATCGAGGTCAATTTGTTCGAGCAGACCTTAGCCGCCTACGACCACGGCACCCTACGCTTTGCTACCCTGGTGTCCAGCGGGCACGCGCCCTTCTGGACCCAGCCTGGCCTTTTCCAGATTTACAAAAAACTCCAAACCACGCAAATGCGCGGCGCGTTCGCCAACGACCGCTCCGATTACTATCAACTGGAAGATGTACCCTGGACCATGTACTACGACAAAACGCGCGCTTTGCACGGTGCGTATTGGCACGACATGTTCGGCTACCCCACTTCCCACGGCTGTGTGAACCTGAGTATCGCCGACGCTCATTGGCTATACGAATGGGCGCGGGTCGGCGATTGGGTGTACGTCTGGGATCCTTCGGGTAAAACCCCCACCGAAGGCGGCGGCAGCGGCCCTTAGCCCCACAGGTAACCGTTCAGCATCGGGGAGGAAAAACCGCAGATTACGCAGAAAAACATCTATCGATTGACACAGATTTACACCGATTGGGTGAAAAACACAGAAGACACAGAGAAGGCACAAAAAAACGGGATGCGGGAAGCGGGATGCGGCCTGTGGCGGCATCTCGACGACTTGGGCAACCTAAAAATCCGTGACGCCCCGTGTTATCTGTGATCTATTGTAATTGCCTAACCCTGTACCGAAAACGAGGCTGACCATCAAAGTTTCAGTAACTTTGCCATGCCATGAAGCAACATTACGCTTTGCTCGCCCTCACCTTACCCCCGCTGCGCGCCCCCTCTCCTCTCCCAGTGGGAGAGGAGAGGGGGCTGAGCCGCCGGCTCTGGGGGAGTAGTGAGGGCGAAAAGCCACTGCCTTGGCCGTGAGAAACATGCAGGGGTGATTCACTCAGTCAACTTGCTCCTTGTCGCGCAGCAGATAGGTAGTTACGATCTATTTCTTTGTGGCCGAAGCGTTGGGTGGCTACCCCATTACCCCAAAAGGCGGAACGACCGGCGGTGCACCGCGCTGGGGCCCAGGCGGCGCAGGGCCTGGCGATGGCCGCGCGTGCCGTAGCCTTTGTGTTGCCCAAAGCCGTAGCCGGGGTAGCGCGTTTCCAGCCCGGCCATGAGCGCGTCGCGGTGCGTTTTCGCCAACACCGAGGCCGCAGCAATGCTCAGCGCGCGTTGGTCGCCCCGCACCAACGCGGCTTGCGGCCACGGCTCGTCGGGCAGACGCAGGTAATCCAGCAGCAAGAAATCGGGCTGGGGCCAGAGCGCGGCCAACGCCCGCCGCAAAGCCTGGTGGATGGCCGGCACAATGCCCCAGCGGTCGATTTCCGCCGCGCTGGCATAGCCCACCGCCCACCCCACTGCCACGGCTTCGATGCGCTCTGCCCAGCACGCGCGCTGCGCCGCGCTCATCTGCTTGGAATCGCGCACACCAGGCAGGCAGGCCGCGTCACATTCCACAGGCAAAATCACCGCAGCCACCGCCACCGGCCCGGCCAACGCCCCCCGACCGGCCTCGTCGACCCCGGCAATGGCCCGGTATCCCCCCGCCCACAGCGCACGCTCGTAGGCCAAATCAGGCTTGCGGTGGGTCATACTGCCCCCGCCACGCGCGCCAGCGGATGGTCAGCAGTTCGATGCCCATCCGCAACGAATCTTGCACCAGCCGCACCCGGCTATCGGGGTCGAAATACCAGGTGATCGGCACTTCCACGATGCGGTACCCCCACCGCCGGGCGATGAACAAAATTTCCACATCGAAGGACATGCCATCGAGGGTCTGACGGCGGAAAAGAGCGTCGGCCACCGGGCCGCGGAAGCACTTGAAGCCGCACTGGGTATCGTGCAGACCGGGCAGGGCCAGGGCTTGCACCATCAAGTTGAAGCCGCGGCCGATCAAGTGGCGGTAGGCAGGCTCGTCGACCCGCCGCGAGCCGGGCAACTCTCGCGAGGCAATGGCAATATCGAAATCGGTCAAAGCCGGGGGCAGGAACTTGGGCAGTTCCTCGATGGGCATAGAAAGGTCGGCATCGCAGAGGAAGCGGTACTCCCCCCGAGCCTCTAACATGCCCCGCCGCACGGCCAGCCCTTTGCCCCGCTGGGTTTCGTGGATAGCCCGCACCACCCCCGGCGCGGCCTGCTCGAATTGGCGCGCCAGAGCCAGGGTTTCATCGGTGGAGCCGTTTTCCACGATGAGCACCTCGGCCTGGTAAGGCTGCTGCTGCAAAAACGCCAGCACCTTTTCCATGGTGCCGGGCAAGCGGCGGGCTTCGTTGTGGGCAGGGATGACAATGGACAAAAAGGGCATGGAAAACCTCAAACCGGCCTGCCAGCCCCCTGGCTGAACAGCACCAACAGAATCAGCGCCATGAACAGCAAAAGCACCAAGGCGGTAAGCACCCCCAAAATCAGCCACTGGCGGGGGGTAAAGTCGAACAGCCGCTCGGCCTTGCGCACAATGGGCGGCGGCTCGGCGGGCGGTTTGGGCCGCCGTTTGGGTGGAGGAGGCGGCGCTTCGGGGGGACGCAACGCATCCAACAACTGATAGATCTCCGCTGGCGAAAACTGCGCCTCTTTCTTCGCCAACTGGGCGGCGTAGCGCCGCAGGCCGTCGGGCAAGAGGGGGTGCACCACGGGGCGCGACACAGCGACGTCCGCGCCGGGGTTGGTAAAAATCAGCAGCGGCTCCACGGGCATCGGCCGCCCCAACGCGTCGCGCAGCACCGCGGCCGCGGCCTCGGCTTGGGCCTTGACCTGCTGCACCACGTTGGGCTTGGCCGGGCGATAGTTACGGGTGTTGCGTTGCATGATCTCCCACTGATCCTCGCGAATGCGGAAAAAGCCGGCCTTAGGCCACACGGCCAGCAAAAAGGCGCCCGGCGGCCCCACCAACAGGGGCGGCAAGGGCGTTTCCTGCTCCCCTGCCGACAAGCCGCGCACCACCACAAAGCGGTTGTCTAACAGGCTCCCCAACAAACCGATGACCTGCCCTTCGGCCTGCCGCCGGCGGTAGCCTTCCCAACCGCCGGTCAGCACCGCTTGCAAGGCGTTGAGCCAGCGGGGGGAAGGGGGCGATTTCTGCGATTTTTTCTGCGCCGAAGGGGAGGAAAAATCGAGCACCCGCATACAAACATCCTTTCCGGGAAGGGCATGGCTGCACAAAGCGGAAACCCACCGCCGCGGGCCGAGCAAGCCGCGGCGATGCGCGTATTATAGCAGAAAAGACCCGCCCTCGGCGAAAGCAGGTCTTTTGGAGGGATGGTACCTTTGGCCTCTCCCTCTGAAAGTATCGACGGGCGCTGCGGCTCAGGCGCCAAATTTCTCCAAACGCCCGGCGTGGGCTAACGCCAAGGGCATGGCGTCGTGCGCCTGGAAGGTGCCCAGGCCGCCCTGCGCGCACGCGGTTTCGCCAAAGCGGGTTTGCGCGTCGGGGCGCACGCTGGCCGGAGCCCACAGCAAAAAGGGCACCGGGTGCCACGAATGGGCACGCCACTTGGCCGGGGTGGAATGGTCGCCGGTAATCATCAACACGTCGGGTTGCAGGCTCAGCAATTTGGGCAATGCCCGGTCTACGCTTTCGATCACCTTGGCTTTGCCCTCGAAATCACCGTCTTCGCCCTTGCTGTCGGTCTTTTTGATGTGCACGAAGAAAAAGTCGTAGGCATCCCAGTGTTGGGCTACCGCGGCGAACTCGTCTTCGGGCGTCTCCCCGGCAAAGGAGATGATGTCCATGCCTACCAGGCGGGCTACTCCTTTGTACATAGGGTACACGGCCACGCACGCCGCGCGCAGCCGATAAGCCTGGTCGAAGTTGGGCAACTGAGGGTCGGTAGCAAAACCGCGCAGGGTCACGCCGTTGGCGCGCGGGTGGTCGGCCAGCACCTTGTGGGCTTCGGCCAGCCACTGGTTGAACAAAGCCGCTGTGCGCCGCGCGGCGGGCGTATCGTGCTTAGGGCGCACGGGCAGAGGCGGCACCCCGGTGCGCTGCGGGTCTGTGTCTTCCAGGTCGGGCGAAAGCCCCTCCCCGCGCATCACCACCACGAAGCGGTACTCTTTGACCTGCCGCACTTCCACTTCCACCTCGGGGAGGCGAATTTGAGCCAGCCTTTTGACCAGGGGCGCGGACGCTTCGCTGGGGATGCGCCCCGCGCGGCGGTCGATGATGTTGCCCTGGGCGTCCAAGGTACAGAAATTGCCGCGCGCGGCCACGTCGCCGGGCTGCACCGTCAGCCCCACCCCCAACGCGGAGAGCACGCCCCGCCCCACCGGGTGATGCAGCGGGTCGTAACCGAAAAGGGCCAGGTGCGCAGGCCCCGAACCCGGGGTAATACCCCGCCGAATGGGGATGGTCTGCCCCAGCACGCCTTCTGCGGCCAAGCGATCCATCTGCGGGGTGCGTGCAAATTCCAGTTCCGTGGGGCCGCCCACCCGCAACGGCAGGCCGCCCAGGCCGTCCATCACCAGCAATACGATTTTGGTCTGGTTGGGGCGCAGCAACGGCGCCAACGCATCGAATGGCATGGGGCTTCCCTCTCAGCGAATGGCTTTCTCGGTTTGGGGGTCGAACAAGTGCATCTGGCTCATGTCAAACACCACCTGGCCGGGCTGCCCCATGCGATAGGACGAGCGGGGGTCGACCCTGGCCACGAACTGGTGCTCTCCGCTACGCAGATACACGAAAATTTCGTTACCCATCAGTTCGGTGACTTCCACCATCCCCTCGACGGGCTGGGGCCAAATGCCCGGCGGCGCGAACTGCGGGTGGTGGATGTGCTCCGGCCGCAGGCCCAAAATCACAGGCCGCCCCACGTAGGCCGCGTACATGGCCTTCCGCTCGTCGGGCACCTGCACCTGGAACGCGCCCACATCCACATGAAAATGGCCGTCGGCCTCGCGCAAGTGCCCGGGGAAGAAGTTCATCGCCGGGGAACCAATGAACCCGGCTACGAACACGTTGGCCGGCGCGTCGTAAAGTTTTTGCGGCGTATCGATTTGCTGCAACACCCCGTGGTTGAGCACCGCGATGCGGTCGGCCATGGTCATGGCCTCCACCTGGTCGTGGGTGACATAGATGAAGGTGGTCTGCAGCCGTTTGTGCAGTTTGGAAATTTCAGCCCGGGTCTGCACCCGCAGTTTGGCATCCAGGTTCGAGAGCGGCTCGTCGAAGAGAAAAACCTTGGGGCTGCGCACAATGGTGCGCCCCACGGCCACCCGCTGCCGCTGGCCGCCCGAAAGTTGATTAGGCCGGCGGTCTAACAGGTCTTCGATGCCCAAGATCTCCGCGGCCTCGTGCACCCGCCGCTTGATTTCGTCTTTGGGCACCTTGCGCATCTTGAGGCCAAAGGCCATGTTGTCGTACACGGTCATGTGCGGGTAGAGGGCATACGATTGAAAGACCATGGCGATATCGCGGTCTTTGGCCAGCACGTCGTTGACCACCTGGTCGTCGATCAAAATGCGGCCTTCGGTGACATCCTCCAACCCGGCTAAGCAACGCAACGCGGTGGTTTTACCGCATCCCGAAGGGCCGACCAACACCAGGAATTCCTTGTCCTGCACGTGGATGGTCAAGTCGTTCAAGGCGACCACATCGCCAAAGCGTTTGGTCACGTGGTCAAAGGTCACACTGGCCATAATTCGCTCCTGGGGAAAGGGGGTATGCCGTGCGCCGAAGCGCAAGGGGAAGCCGCCGCGCTTACGAACGACAAGGCGTCACTGCTCAGCCTTGGGCAAACAGCCGGCGGATGATGACGGACAGCAACTGTTCAGCCACAAGGGAATAGACCACGGATAGCACGGATTTTCAGGTCGCCAAGGTCGCCAAGATGACGCCAAGACCGCCAAGAAGTGAGGGCGAGCGTGGGCTTTTTAGTGTTTTTCGCCCAATCTGTGCTCATCTGTGGATCTCTTTCTGCTGAACCGTTACGATTATACACCATCTGAGCGTCAAAACAGGCCGCTCCCGGCCAGCCAGAGGCCAAGGGCCATCAGCACAGGGGTGAGCAGATTGATGAGCACGTTGTTGCCCAACGCGGGCATCAGGTGGGGCAGGTCGTCCGCGTGGCGCAGGGCCTTTTGCGCGGTAGGCACGGCTAACACCACGGTCAGCAGGCCGAGCAGGCTCCACCCGGGCAGGTAGCCCAGCGCCACAGCCACCAGGGGGCTGAGGTAAGCCAGCACGAGGAAGGCCGCATAGATCTTGGCCGCCGCGGGCCGCCCCAACACGATGGGGTAATTCCTGCGCCCCACGCTGCGGTCGGCTTCCACATCGGGGAACTGGTTGAGCAGCAGCAGGTCGTTGACCAAAAAGAAGGGCGTCAGGGAAGCCCAGAACGCAGCCCAGTGATAGCCGCCGGTAAGGACGTAGTCCGTGCCCAGCACCATCAGGGTGCCGAAGCCCAGGCCTGGGGCGATCAGGCTCACCAAGGGGAGGCGGGTGATCCACAGGGTGTAAGCATAGACCAGCGCCACGCCCAGCAGGCCCAAGGGAAGCAGCGCCCAGCCGCGCACGATGAGGAAATAGATGCCGATGGCCGAGGTGACGGCCAAGGTGAACAGGCCCCAAAGCAGCGCCTTGCGGGCTTCCGCGGGGTTGGCGGGCAGGGTGCCGCTGCCGCCGCTGAAAGGCGTGCGCTGGGTGCGGGCGTCCAAGCCGCTGCGGAAGTCGTAGTATTCGTTGAGGGCGTTCACGCTGATGTGGGCGGTCAAAGCGCCGAGCAGCGCGAGCGCGAAGTAAAGCCAATTCACGTGGCCGGTTTCCCAATAGGCTGTGCCCAAACCGAGCACGACGCAGGCAGGGGTGAGCAGCAGAAAGGGCAGGCGGGAAACGCCGAGGTAGGTTTTCATGGGGGCCTCCGGGGATAGGG